>WLRE01000061.1 GCA_009698045.1 Actinomycetota bacterium
CGCAATTAACCAAGGCGCTCGGAACCTTAGTTAATGACGAGTTGCTCGAACTAGCTCTTACCCACCGCTCGTTCGCATACGAATCTGGCGGATTACCAACTAATGAACGTCTCGAGTTTCTCGGAGATAGTGTTCTTGGTTTAGTTGTCACCGAAGAGCTTTATAAAAAATTTCCTGATCTGGATGAAAGTCGTCTCTCCCCATTACGTTCCGGCGTTGTAAACATGCGCGCGCTCGCAGCAATTGCTCGAGAGTTAGAGCTCGGCGCATTTCTGCGCATCGGCAAGGGCGAGGAATCAACCGGCGGCCGTGAAAAAAACTCTATTCTCGCAGATAGCCTAGAAGCACTTGTTGGCGCTATTTATATTCAGCACGGTTTTGCTACGACCGCTGCGGTAATTTTGCACTGGTTTGCCCAGACTATTGAGAGCGCTAATGCGCAAGGACTTGGTCTAGATGGAAAAACCGCACTCCAGGAGTTGGCAGCTGCTCAAGGATTGGGTGCAGTTGAATATGAAGTCACTGACTCTGGCCCTGACCACGATAAATCTTTTACTGCCATTGCTAATGTCGGCAGCGAAAAATTTGCACCAGGTATTGGCAAGAGCAAGCGAGAAGCAGAACAACTTGCAGCGCGCAATGCATACGATCAATTGGTCGCGCGTTAAAAACCTCAAGTTGTAGTTGAGGCTTCACTAGCACCACACACCTCACGGAAGCCATGAGCGCAGGCGCTTTTCCGATAGGTTCTCCTCGTGTATTTGAAGAGTATGACGCTCAAGGGTTTTAAATCCTTCGCCTCTTCGACGAGCCTAAATTTCGAACCTGGCATCACCTGCGTCGTCGGCCCTAACGGATCGGGCAAGTCCAACGTAGTCGATGCTCTCTCCTGGGTAATGGGTGAACAAGGCGCAAAATCTCTTCGTGGCGGCAAGATGGAAGATGTTATTTTCGCTGGCACATCCGGTCGTGCGCCGCTTGGTCGCGCCGAAGTATCAGTCACCATTGATAACTCTGATGGCGTGCTCCCTATCGAATTTGCTGAAGTAACAATCTCTCGCATTCTCTTCCGCAACGGTCAGAGCGAATATCAACTCAACGGTGAGACAACTCGGCTTCTCGATATTCAAGAACTGTTGAGCGATAGCGGTATCGGCCGCGAAATGCATGTGATTGTTGGACAGGGACAGCTCGATGCCATTTTGCTCGCAAACCCAGAAGAACGTCGTGCATTTATCGAAGAGGCAGCAGGAGTTCTCAAGCACCGCAAACGCAAAGAGAAAGCACTCCGCAAACTCGATTCGATGCAAGCAAACCTCGCTCGTATTCAAGATTTAACAGTTGAACTTCGCCGCCAACTTAAGCCTCTTGGCAAACAAGCAGAGGTCGCACGTAAAGCCTCTGTCATTCAATCTGATGTGCGCGACTCCAGATTGCGCCTGCTCGCTGACGATCTGGTGGGACTGCGCTCAACTCTGGATGCCGAAGTTGCCGACGAGACGACGTTGCGGGCCAGAAGAGATGAAGTTGAAAGCTCGCTCAACACGACACGTGCGCGCGAAGAAGAACTCGATCGCATTGCCCTAGAAGAAAATCCACTTCTCATTGCGGCACAAGAGAACTATTACAAACTCACTGCTCAACGTGAAAAATTCCGTGGCGTTCAATCACTCTCCTCCGAACGCGCTCGTTTTCTCTCTGAAGAAGCTGAGGAAGCGCGCACAAGTGGTCGTGATCCTGAAGCGATGGATGCTGAAGCAGCAACCCTTCGCCAAGAAGAGGCATCACTGCGCGGCGATGTAAGTAGCGCAGCCACCGCACTTGAAATTGCAACCCAGACACTTCGCACTTTAGAAGCAGATCTTCACGCGGAAGAGAATCGGGTATCTGCTGCACTTCGCGCAATCGCTGATCAACGCGAAGGCACCGCTCGCCAAGAAGGACATATCAATGGACTTCGCTCTCGTATCGATGCAACAAATGCCGAAGTTGCGCGTCTGACCAAATCACGTGATGAAGCTGCCGCCAGACTTCAAGGATTCCAAGAAGAGTTTGCACTTCTAGAGACCAACATCGCTGGAATCGATGCATCCGAACCGACACTTGATGCGGATTTTGAAAGCGCGAAATCCGCATTACATGAGATTGAAACGCAGCACGCTAAATTGTTGAGCGATGAGTCCACTGCGCAGCGCTCCCGTTCTGGACTAGAGGCCAGACTCATAGCTCTGAAAGAGAGCTTGCTCCATCGGGACGGTTCAGGTGCAATTCTTGAAGGCAAGAGCGATGCTCGCGTACGAGGTCGACTCTCTTCTCTCATCACTGTAAATCGCGGATGGGAAGCAGCGGTTGCAACTGCACTCGGACCACTAGCTGATTCGATTGTTGTATCCGATTCTTCATCAGCGGTATCTGCGCTCACGATGCTCAAGCGCGAAAGTGCTGGCCAGTCTGAACTTCTCATCGTCGATGGTTCGGCTAACTACGCGAGTGCCGCAGCTCAAATTCCATCCGGATTTACCGCACTTTCTTCACTCGTCTCTTCGTCCGAGATTTCTGATGCAATCGCAACGCTGCTCTCAGGGTTTGTCGCAGTTGAGGATTTGCAAGAGGCGCAGCGTGCACTTGCCGCAGATCCCACTATTAAAGCTATTACCCGCGAGGGAGATTTATTTACTCGCACCCGTGTTCGTGGCGGCTCGGCTAGCCAATCCTCAGCAATTGAAATTAGCGCGCTCATCGAAAAATCTGAAGATGAACTCCGTGATGTCACTTCGACCTGCGAACGAATTAAGTTTGAACTGGTGCGGTTAGCCGAATCCCTTGATGCGCGAAAGCGTGAGTACGAATCAGCGCTGGCCAAACTCAACGACTCTGATGCAAAGATGTCTGGACTTGCTGAACAGATGGCTGTTGCTGGACAGAATGTAAAGAGCGCCCAGGGTGAAGTCGAACGCTTCCGCCTCTCTATTGTTGAGGCGACTGAGCAACGCGCCAGTGATGAACAGGATTTACAAGCTGCTATCGCGCAATTTGAATCGCAACAAGAGCCAGTTGAACCAGACCACACTTCCGTGGAAGATTTGCGCTCCAAAGTTTCAGCAACTCGCTCGCAAGAGGTAGAAGCTCGTCTTCATGTTCGCACCCTGGAAGAACGTGTCACAGCACTAGCTGAGCGCGCAGCAGCTCTCGAAAATTCTGCACAGTTCGAACGTGACTCGGCCTCCAAGGCAGTAGTTCGTAGAGAAGCGCGCGGCCTGGCAGCTGTTACTGCGCAAGAGATTGCTGATGCTGCTTACGAAGCGCTGATTCAGATTGAATCCTCAATCTCTAAAGCTGCGGCAGAGCGTGAACGCCTTGAATTTTCTCGGAGTGATCGCGAAGGAGAGATCCTGGCGGTGCGTGCGCGCGGTCGCGAGCTCACCACTGAACTTGAACAACTTACTTCCAGCGTTCACCGAGACGAGATAGCTCGCGCCGAACAACGTCTGCGGATTGAGCAACTCGAGCAGAAGGCAGTGGAAGAACTCGGCGTCGATGTCACAACGTTGATGAACGAATACGGTCCTCACACCGATGTTCCTACTTTTGTCGAAGATGCTGAAGGCAACTTTGTTCCAGGTGAACTTATTCCGTATCGCCGTGACCAACAAGAGAAGCGCCTGATTCAAGCTGAACGCTCACTCAACATGCTCGGCAAGATAAATCCGCTCGCCCTTGAGGAATATTCTTCGCTGGAAGAGCGCCTGCGTTATCTGGCAGAACAGCTAGAAGATTTGAAGAAGACTAAGCGAGATCTACTCGACATCATTAAAGAAGTCGACGATAAAGTCCAGCAGATATTCCAAGAAGCTTATGATGACACTGCTCGCGAATTTGAAAAGATCTTTGCTCGTCTCTTCCCAGGTGGAGATGGGCGCTTAATTCTCACTAACTCCGAAGATATGTTTAATGCTGGTGTCGATGTTGAAGCTCGCCCTCCAGGCAAGCGGGTCAAGCGACTCTCACTTCTCTCTGGTGGCGAACGTTCACTCGTAGCTGTCGCACTACTTGTGGCAATCTTTAAAGCTCGCCCAAGTCCGTTCTATGTAATGGATGAAGTCGAAGCAGCGCTAGATGATTCAAACCTCAGCCGCCTGCTCGGAGTTTTTGAAGAACTCCGTGAGAAGTCTCAGCTCATCATTATTACTCACCAAAAACGCACCATGGAAATTGCCGATGCCCTCTATGGCGTCACGATGCGTGGAGATGGCGTATCAGAAGTTATCTCACAACGCTTACGCGAATCTGAAACCGTCTCCTAATCTCGCAGAATCAGATGGCTCTTTTTAGCAAACTCTTCTCCAAAATCCGTGGCGGCGCTACCTCGTCTGCTGACTGGGATGAAATCGAACGCTCTCTCATCGAATCAGATTTAGGAGCCACAAACTCGGCCGAGATTATTTCACTCGCAAAAAAAGTACGGGCAGAAGATATTGAAAGTTCGGTTACGGCAGCGCTGACGAATTGGCTCAGTACAAAATCTCGTGCACTTTCCGGTAATCCTGGACGCGTCACAACCGTGCTTGTCGTAGGAGTCAACGGAACCGGAAAGACTACATCTAGCGCCAAGCTGGTCTCTTACTTGATTAGTAATGACAAGAGCGTGCTTCTTGCGGCTGCAGATACCTTCCGGGCAGCTGCAATTGATCAACTCCAAACTTGGGGTGAGCGGTTAAATGTTCCAGTAATTGCGGGTAAAGCCGATGGCGATCCAGCATCGGTTGCATTCGATGCAATCGCTGCGGCGCAGAAAACGAACGTCGACTACTTGGTAGTTGATACCGCCGGACGACTTCATACGAAATCGGGGTTGATGGATGAGCTCGGGAAAATTAGGCGAGTGATTGAGAAGGTCTCACCGGTCGATGAGGTTCTTCTTGTTGTCGATGCGACGACCGGACAGAATGGAATTGCCCAAGCAAAAACATTTATTGAATCCGTGGCAGTGACCGGGTTAATTTTGACAAAGATGGATGGTTCGGCCAAGGGCGGTATCGCTTTGGCGATCGAACGCGAAACTGGGCTGCCGGTGAAGTTTGTGGGCACAGGGGAGTCAGCCGGGGATTTTGCCCCCTTTGATAGCGCCTCTTACCTGAGTGGCCTGCTTCAAGCATAGGTCGGATGTAACACACTCTTAACATAAAGGGCCGAACTGTCACGTGCCTGACATCGAAACGGGCAGCCCGCGTAATCAAAACGGGCGAATCTACGGTCATCTCAATGGGGAGTAGCAGTTTGTCAACCACACATCTGGAGAAATTATGAATTTTAACTCTGGCGATACCGCGTGGATTTTGGTCGCATCAGCAATGGTTCTGCTTATGACACCAGGTCTCGCATTTTTCTACGGCGGCATGGTTCGCGGTAAGAACGTACTTGGAATGCTTGCCCAAAACTTTGTTGTTATGGGAATTGTCAGCGTCCTATGGATCACTGGCGTCTATAGTCTGGCATTTAGCGGTACCGGTAAGTTCATCGGTGATTTTCATCAATTCGGTTTGAATCACATTTGGCAGCAAGCAACTGGCTTTGAAGCGCTAACAATTCCTCCTCTTGTTTTCTGCGCTTTCCAATTAATGTTCGCCATCATTACTCCCGCACTCATTACTGGTGCCAGTGCTGATCGCCTTAAATTTGGCGCCTGGGCGCTCTTCACTGGAATTTGGCTAGTGCTTGTTTACGCTCCGGTTGCGCACTGGGTCTTCTCTCCAAGCGGATGGCTCTTCCAGTTAGGTGCAGAAGATTTTGCCGGCGGGACGGTTGTACACGCAAACGCTGGCGCTGCAGCACTTGCTCTGATTCTTGTTATCGGCAAGCGTCGCGGTTGGCCAAAAGAGCGTATGCGTCCGCACAATGTTCCATTCGTACTTCTTGGTGCGGGGCTTCTTTGGTTTGGTTGGTTCGGATTTAATGCCGGATCAGCACTTTCTGCAAATACGCTTTCAGCATTTGCTTTCGTAAACACCAATACAGCAGCTGGAGCAGCTCTTCTCGGTTGGATTGTTGTAGAGCGCTTGCGTGATGGTCACGCAACAACGCTAGGCGCTGCTTCCGGTGCAGTCGCTGGACTTGTAGCGATTACACCTGCTTGCGGATTCGTAAGTCCCATGGGCGCAATCGCGATCGGATTCATTGCTGGAGTTGTCTGCTGCTTCGCTGTTGGACTTAAGAACAAGTTCGGCTTTGACGATGCGCTAGATGTTGTTGGAGTACACCTCGTTGGAGGCGTTCTCGGTGCGCTGCTCATCGGCTTCTTCGGAACTAAGATGACCAATGGCGCGAACGGCCTCTTTTATGGCGGCGGTTGGACACTTATGGGCAAGCAGGCGGTCGCTGTTGGCGCGGTGGTTGCTTACTCATTCATCGCCACATACATCATCGCAAAGGTTCTCGATCTTCTCATCGGTCTCCGTGTGACCGAGGAGCAAGAAGTAGCTGGCCTTGATCTCTCTCAGCATGCTGAGACTGCATATGAAACTGCATCATTTAACGATGGTTCACGTTTCTCTATCACATCTAGCGGAAACTAAGGAGCAGGAATATGAAACTCATTACCGCAATCATCAAGCCCTTTAAGTTAGATGATGTAAAGAACGCACTTCAAGCTTTTGGAATTACTGGAATGACTGTCTCGGAAGCAAGTGGTTTCGGACGTCAACGTGGTCATACAGAGGTCTATCGGGGTGCGGAATATACCGTTGACCTTGTTCCAAAAGTTCGACTAGAAGTTCTGGTCGATAGCGCAGAAGCGGAGAAGGTTATCGACGTCATCGTTAAGGCCGCCACAACTGGCTCTATCGGAGATGGAAAAGTCTGGTCGACACCAGTGGATAACGTGGTTCGAGTTCGCACTGGCGAACGCGGCACTGACGCCATCTAATACAAGTTAATACAGAACTAATACAGTTAGTCCTATGGGGACCCGAGAACGTCGCGATCGTTCAGATTCATTCGATCGCAAGCTCTCGGGTCTCTTTATTTCCGCACTCGAAGCGAGCACGATTCTAGAGAAAAGTATTGCGCTTGCGGCAGTGGGCGGTTACGGTCGCGGAGAACTTTCGCCAGGATCAGATTTAGATCTATTAATTGTGCATGACGGTTCTGCTCGGGAAGAACAGCTCTCACAATTTGTTAATGCTCTGCTCTATCCACTGTGGGATTCTGGTATTCCAGTAGATCACGCAGTTCGCACACGCACGCAGACGCGAGAGACAGCAAATTCCGATATTCGAGTTGCTATGGGAATTTTGGATATTCGAACCCTTGAGGGAAACGTTGATTTAGTAAACGCTGTGGCTGCTGATGTGGCCGAGGATTGGCGTAAAAATTCAAAGACGAACTTGACGCAGTTGCGAGAAAGTTCACGGGAGCGAGCTGAAAGATCTGGCGAACTGGCTTTTCTCTTAGAACCAGATCTCAAAGAAGCGCGTGGCGGTTTGCGCGATATTAATGCCCTAAGAGCTATTGCTCAGGCAGGTGAAGAAGTCGCCCTTGATCGGTTATCAAGTGCAGCCGCACTTTTGGCAAATGTTCGAGATGTGCTGCATGGTTTAAGTGGCAAAGGTAGAGATCAACTCCTTTTAACCGAACAAGATCGAGTCGCAGCAGAGATGAACTTTGCAGATGCCGATGCTCTCATGCTTGAAGTTGCACGCGCTTCGCGCGCTGTGGATTATGTAATGGATCTGACCTGGCATCGAATAGATAGCAAAAGGAGCCGGGGACTCTTTAAGAGGAATAAGTCGGAACCATTAGGCAAAGGCGTAATCGCACTTAACAATGAAGTCACGATAGATGAGAGTTCAGATATTTTGAATGATTCCGGGATTGGACTTCGTGCAGCGGCAATTGCAGCACAGCGCGGCTTGCCTCTCTCTATCGACGCCTGCATCAACTTGGCAGAGAATTTTTCAGCGATTCCTTCACCGTGGCCCAGAAGTTCTCGGGAGGACCTCGTCACTCTGATTGGCGCTGGTTCAGCGATGATTCGCGTCTTTGAAGCGTTGGACCAAGAGGGAGTTATCGAACGATGGATTCCAGAGTGGGGACACGTTCGATTCTTACCTCAACGCAACGTGCTCCATCGTCATACCGTGGATCGGCACATGCTCGAAACGGCTGTTC
>WLRE01000062.1 GCA_009698045.1 Actinomycetota bacterium
GCGAGTCCTTGCCGATGTTGATGAAGAAGAAGAGAACGACCGCGCCAGTAAAGAGCAAGATTGCGCTGACCTTAAAGGCAACGGTAAATCCGTGGGTCATAGCAAATGCTTGGCCCATATCTCCGAGGTTGGTGTGAGCAGCAGCATAAGTAGTGGTTGCCGTCGCTGCCACTGTATTTAGTAGTGCAGTTCCCAAAGATCCACCCACTTGCTGGCTGGTGTTGAGCATCGCACTGGCTACACCGGTGTCGTGATTGCTGACTGCGTGCAGAGAAGTTGATGTCAGCGGAATAAATACCAGGGCCATACCGCTGGACATAATCAACATGGATGGCAACACGTGGGTTGCGTAAGCAGTCTCTGGCGTGATGCGAGTGAGGAGTAACAAGCCAATTCCTGCGGTGATCAGTCCAGGAACCATCAACGGCTTTGGTCCGAACTTAGGCAAGAGTTGAGAAGCAATTCCGGCAAAGGTGATGATTCCCGCGGTGAATGGCAGGAATGCAAAACCAGATTTCAGCGGGCTATATCCCAAAACAACTTGGAGGTAGAGACCAAGGAACAGGAACATCGAAAAGAGGCCAGCTCCTACAACGAGTGAACCAAGGTATGAACCGCCGCGGTTGCGTTCGCCAAGAACGCGAAGTGGCATTAATGGATTCGCAACCTTGCTCTCAATGAGAACGAAGATAACTAGCAGGATCACGGCTGCAGATAGGAATGAGATAGTGAGGCTATCTGACCAACCTGAAGTCGCTGCTTGGTTGAATCCGTAGGTCAATGAGAAAAGACCTGCTGTAGCAGTAATAACGCCAGGAATATCGTATTTACGGTTTCCTTCTGCCTTAGATTCCTTAACAAATTTCAGAGCGAGCAAGAAGGCAAGAAGTGCGATCGGCACATTTACGCCTAAGCACCAGCGCCATGAGAAGAATTCGGTCAGAGTGCCACCAAGAATTAAGCCAATCGCGGCGCCACCACCAGAGATAGCTCCGATAACACCGAACGCTTTAGCGCGCTCTTTTGGAACCGAGAAGGTCACCGAAATAATCGCAAGTGCGGCGGGTGCAAGAAGAGCGCCGAAAACACCTTGCAGTGCACGAGATGCAAAGAGCAGACCTTGGGTAGAGGCGATTCCGCCGAGAGCTGATGCGCCAGCAAAGCCAATCAGACCGACCATGAAGATGCGCTTGCGTCCCATGAAGTCACCGATACGACCACCAAGAAGTAGGAGTGATCCGAAAGCTAATGTGTAGGCGGTAATAACCCACTGCTGATTAGCATCAGAGATGCCAAGATCAACCTTTGCGCTAGGGATTGCAATATTGACGATGGATGAATCCAATACGACCATCAATTGCGCAATAGCGACAACAAAAAGTGTGCGCCAGCGGTTGGGATCTAGGCCCTCTTGGGCAGTGCTCTTCGACATGTTCTCTCCTATAAATGGGTAAGTGCCAATCGTACCGAAGGTGCGCTTATCTCTCTGGCTGAAACAGGCTCAGTGAATGTGGTGCTTCTTACTTACGGACTGTTTCTGACGGTAGCTCGCCAAAACGTTCTTGATAGGACTTGGCAAATCGACCTAAATGGGTAAAGCCCCACGAGAAAGCAATATCTGAGATTGAAGAATTCACGGAACGTTCTGAGAGTAAATCTTCGCGCACACGCACTAGTCGAATATCTCGCAGATAATCAGTGGGACTCATTCCCACATATTTCTTAAATCCATCTTGCAGTGAACGGATACTTACTCCAGCGACGCGCGCCATGTCAGTAACAGTTAAAGGTTCTTCAGGGTTCTCTTCACACGCCGCCATTGCTAACCGAACAGAGCGCGGAGCAGCAGGTTCAATCTTGGTGCCGATTGATTCGCTGTAGTTATGATGTTGAGAGAGAAGTAGTCCTGAGATGATTAAATCTTGAAATTGATTACGAACACCGGTGTGCATGGTCAATCCACCACGATCCACGTCAGCTACTAAGGTATCGACGAGCGTGCGCCAACTTCTCGCTTGGGCAGTAGTGAGGTCCATTCCTAAATCAAATTTAACGGGTAGGTGCAGTTCGCGTCCGATTAAATCTTCTAAGCGCTCTTCCAAAGTAGTTCGGCTGATATAGACAAGCAATTGCGGATTGTCGTTGTGCCAGAGCATGTCTAACTTTTCAAGTGGATTTGGTATGGATGCGACGTTGACATCTGAGTGCACGTGCTCTTTACCTGAATAGATTTCAGCTGATCCTGCGAGCGGCATCTGGACTAAGAAGAAAGATTGCAATTCGCCAGGCGTTATCTTTACCTCAGCGCCATAATCTAAATAATTGAGAGTGACATCGCCCAGAGTTACGCGATTATGGACAGTGTTGAGCTGCTGATCGGCGCTAGTTGTAGTGAGCGCATGAGGGCAGAAGACGCGAGCAACTTCATCGCGGGCCTGGTCAAGATTGCTGGTTCGGAAGAGATTATGCGCAGAGAGCAGTTCGGCTACTGGCGACATTTCTTACCCTTCCCCTGTGTAATGAGGGCAATAGTTGCGGGGGAAAGGCAGCAGGTCAATGAGTTCTGGTGGTTATTTTGCGTTCTCTGGATAACCTACGCGCAAGCAGGACAGGTAAATGAGTGCAGACTCTCTAGCGTCAACCCTTATTCACCCATAAAGGAGAGATATGAGTTCAGGTTTATTGGCCGGCAAGGCCGCAATTGTTACCGGTGGCGGAACCCTCTTCGGCGAGGCTGTGGCAAAAGTTCTCATCGCTGATGGCGCAAAAGTCTTGATTGTTGAAATCAATGCCGAGAGCGGGGTGGCTGCAGCAAAGAGCGTCGGTGCTTCATTTGTGCAAGCAGATATCACTAACGATGCCGACATCGATAAGGTGATTGCCACTGCCCTGAAGGAACTTGGCAAGATTGATGTACTTGTTAACTTGGCTTGTTCTTATGATGATGCGGGATCCGCAACTACTCGCGCACAATGGATGAATACTCTTAACGTGAATGTTGCTAGTTCTGCTCTGCTAGGCGAAGCAGTTCGCCCACACATGAAGAAGCAAGGGGGAGGATCAATTATTAACCTCACCAGCATCTCTTCCAGTGTTGCTCAAATCGGTCGTTGGGCATATCCCGTAAGTAAGGCTGCAATTGTTCAACTCACTCGCAATATGGCGATGGATTACGCGCCAGATAAAATTCGCGTCAATGCCGTATCGCCCGGATGGACCTGGTCTGCAATTATGAACATGTTATCTAAAGGCGACCGCAAGAAAACAGATCGCGTAGCAGCACCATTCCACCTCACTGGTCGCGTAGGAGATCCGGAAGAAGTTGCTAATGTAATTTCATTCCTGGCTAGCGATCGCGCATCAGTAGTGACGGGTGCTGATTGGGCAGCCGATGGAGGTTACTCGGCGATGGGACCAGAACAAGCAGTCCCAGCTATTCCGCTTCTCGAAGCGTAAGCAAAGATAAAAAAAGCCCCGACCATTTGGCCGGGGCTTTTTACTGGAGATTTACTTACCAGCGCCGATTCGTGAACGAACCTTCTTGCTGATGTTTTTGTAACTTGCAGGATTTATCGGCAACAGCCACTGGTTGAAGCGAGTGAAGACCGGAATCTGTGCATCCAGGTCCTGAAGTAGTTCATCGATATTGTGTACAGAGAACGGAATAATGTTGGTTCCGCGAGCGTGCTTATTCTCCGTGCGCCATTCCATCCATGCCAAGCGCTTATCCACGTGAGCCAGCATCTCTGCTCGAGAAGGAAGTTTGACGGCATTAGCAATATGAGCACCAATCCACACAGATCCGATTTCAGCGTTTAGCTGGCTAAAGAAGGATGAGTTGTATCCGCTAAATGCCAAGTTCTTCACATCGAGTGGAATTAATTGACGATAGAGACGGAAGTTTCCGCGCTCATCAGTGATTGCCTTCATAACTTTATCTTCAAGGAAGGGAACGTGTTGATAGAAGCCGGTTCCACAGATGACATAGTCAGCATCGAGAACTTTGCCATTAGCAAGATGAACTTTGCCGGCTTCCATCTTTATGATCTCTGTGTCACGCTCGACCGTTAACTTTCCTTGAGCAATCTTCTTAAAGATTCCATCAGAGGCGAGTGAAACAGTGCTTCGAACAATTGTGTCCAGACCGGTCTTGGGATGCAGACCAAGCTTCTCCAATTTGAATTGCTTTTCAATCACGCCTTGGACGCTACCTAACATTCCAGCACTGACCTTCTTGCCCTTGCCGTGCAAGAAAGCTTCAGTTCCTTTGAGTTCGATATACGGGAAGAGAGCCTCACCCATACGAGTAAGGAGCAGCATCTTGTAGTTCAGAACATTCTTAAGCTTCTTGGGAACCTTCCAAATTAAGTGGCGCGCCACGATAGTCACGCTCTTGGCGGTTCCTTCACAAGCATTAGCAACATCGCACGAGGACTTTCCATAGCCAACCACGACCACGTTCTTTCCTTTTACATCGCCGAGATTGTGGAAGTCCACCGTGTGCATAATTTTGCCGCCCGCTGCTTTGAACGCATCGGAGCCCTTAAATTCAGGGACGAAAGGATCAGAGAAGATTCCGTTGGCGACAATCAGGTAATCAAAATCTTCAGTGCGGCTCTTTCCATTAGCAGTGATGTCTAAAGTCCATCGACCGTCGGATCCTTGCTTAGCTTTATCAACAGTGGTGTTGAGCTGAATCTTCTTATCAATACCAAACTTCTTGGTGTAACCAGCCATATAGCTCTGCACTTGTTCGCCGCTAGGCCACTCCGGAGTTCCTTTTGGATATGGATAATCAGAGAGGGCATATGTGCTTCTAACATTCTGAGTTCCAAGACCCGGATAACGTCGAGAAGCAGTCCATACTCCGCCTACCTCTGATTCTTTTTCAAAGACGTAGACATCATGCCCAAATTCAGTCAGAACTTTTGCTGAAGAGAGGCCACCAAAGCCTGCTCCCACGATTGCAATTTTCAAGCCCATATAAAATCTCCGCTCTTCTCAGTACCAGCCTCGGAAAACCAAGACTTATTAGTTGCTGAGGTTAGAAAAGATATGAATGAACTCTTAGCCATCTGACGCAGGGGCTATCCAGATGACGCTCGCAGTTGGCAGAGCCTTTAAGGTTAGGCGTATGAATCGATGGGGGATAGCGATGCTCATGACTGTTGTGGTGTCTGCTGTGCCGGTCGTGGCGAACGCTTCACCTCAGTACGCGTTTCCCATCAAAGGATGCCCGGTCACTTTTACTCGCTATCACCACAATTACCCTGCGACCGATATTTTGGCAGAACGAGGATGCGCATTCGTTGCTCCGACCTCAGGGATTATTGATGAAATTAATCGGATTGATCGGTTTAGCTGGTCTACTAACAGAGGCGCCGATCGTGGCGGCAAGATGATTTCTATGGTGGGCGATGATGGTGTCCGCTATTACGGTTCACATTTGCAATCTATTCCGGCAAGTGTAAAAGTGGGCGATCGAGTATCTGTCGGAGAATTGATAGGCCGGGTTGGAACGACAGGCGATGCGGGTGGGACGGCGCCGCACTTACATTTCGGAATTTCGTGGCCAACGAAAGCTGGCATCTGGTGGGTGCGTAGAGGCGAGTTAAATCCCTTTGATTACATCACTGCCTGGAAGTCAGGCAAGAATATTTCACCGGCTAAATCAGTAGCGAAGTTACGAGCAAAGCTGGGCGATATTCCCAAGCAGTCGGGTTATTAGTCTGCGTTAAATTCCCATTAAAAAAGGCCCCCGATTAATCGGAGGCCCTTCTTATTGTTAATGGTATTAAGCAGGATTAACTGCGTCTGCCTGAGGACCCTTAGGACCTTGTACGACTTCGAAAGTCACGGCTTGACCCTCTTCGAGAGACTTGTAACCATTGCCTTGAATTGCTGAGTAGTGAACGAAAACATCTTGTCCGCCACCATCAACTGCAATGAAACCAAAACCCTTTTCAGAGTTGAACCACTTAACTGTACCTGTTGCCATGTAGCTTTTTCCTTACGGTAAATGTGACTCTTAAGAATTCCTTAAGCGCCGGTCTTCCTCTGTCAGATCTACCGGATTAACGGGTACTGCCAAGCGTCGGACTGTTGGAAAGTGTAACTGCATATCTGCCAATAGGGAATTGCGGGTTAGCGCATATCTGGGCTAGCCAAATCACCGAAAGTGGAGTAAAAATCGGGTACTGAATTACATATGTGAGCCATTTTTGAGCGTGAACAACAGGTGGGCTGGGGAAGGTCGCACCATGTTGGGCCTTAGATGGAGCACGGACGATGTTTAACCTACCTGCCAGTAACGGGACTCTCTCTGGGGATCTGCGGATTTACTCTGCCCCAAGAGCTCTACTCCGACATATTCAATGGTCCATAAATGAAATCTTTGGGCGTACTGTCGAAATGGATTGGCAACCACAACCGCTTGCCGCAGGATCGCAGATGTGTGAATTGCAATGGCGAGATACCAAACCAGTTGCATCCAAGATTGCGAGTTCATTAAAGGCGTGGCACTACATACGTTTCGAAGTTCGTGAGTTCGCGGTTAACGGGGGAGAAGGAGTTCTCTATCGGTGCACACCAGAACTCGGTTTACATCAAGCAGTCACTGCATCGACTGGAGATGTAATGATTCATGAGAATCGCCTGATGACAGCCGTGGCAACACATCGCAGTTATGAATCGCTTCGGGAGTCCATCAATGATGCCCTAGGAACTGCCTGGGATAACGAGCTTGAGTGCTACCGCTTAGGTATTCGCGATGCAGGTATTGCACAAGTGAGTACAATTTAATTATGGAATCAAATAAGCCGTTAGACACCAAGACCCGTGCCCGCTCCGTCACTGCAATTACCGCTGCGCTAATTCTTGCAGTGGGAATCGGATACGGCCTTAGTCTTGTAGGAGCAGGTTTTGCTTCCCGCTCCGGAAATGCAATCACTGTTACTGGTTCTGCAAAGACAAGTGCGGTTGCGGATAACGTTGTCTGGGTACTTAATGTTCAGGAATCTTCACCACGAGTTTCTAGCGCAGTATCGAACGTTGAAAAGAGCGTTGTTGCGCTCACTGCATATCTCACCAAAGGCGGAGTCGACCAAGCTGCTATCGAGGCTGGTGGAATCAATACTTATGCAACACCTGAATACAACAACGGCAATCCGACTGGTCGCATTCTCTCCTATAGCGCGAATCAAAATGTAACTGTTCGTTCTACTGATGTTGCGATGATTAAGACTTTGAGCAACGGTATTGGATCACTTCTTCAGACCGGTGTAAACGTCAACAACTATGGTCCTCAATACTATGTTTCAAATCTTGCTTCACTTCGCCCTAAGTTGCTTGCAGAAGCAATGGTCGACGCCAAACTTCGCGGTGTTTCAATCACTAAGGCGGTCGGTTCCACACTAGGTGCAGTTGTATCTGTCACCAGCGGACCGGTTCAAGTCACTACACCTGATTCAGTAGATACCTCTGCTGGCGGAATGTATGACACATCCTCTATCGATAAGACAGTTACAGTCACCGTCTCGGTGGCCTTTAAGGTCTCGTAAACCTTAACCTTCGTACGAACGGAAGACGAGGACTACGTTATGTCCGCCGAATCCAAATGAGTCATTCAATGCTGCGATAGGACCATCCGGAAGCTTGCGCGGAACATCGCGCACAACATCGACCTTGACTGCCTCGTCCAAATTTTCGATATTGATCGTCGGAGGAGCCATACGGTGGTGCAGCGCGAGAACACAGAAAATTGATTCAATCGCACCAGCGCCACCGAGTAAGTGACCGGTCATTGATTTAGTCGCAGAGACTGCAACATGGGAAATATCTGCACCGAGAGCGGCCGCGAGAGCGTTTGCTTCAGCAACATCGCCAGCAGGAGTGGAAGTTGCGTGAGCATTGAGGTGGACTACTTCAGAGAGTTTGACTCCACTGTCATCAAGAGCGAACTGAACAGCGCGGGTAACGCCAGCGCCATCGGGATCTGGAGCAGCAATGTGATATCC
>WLRE01000063.1 GCA_009698045.1 Actinomycetota bacterium
GGCGATATTGGCCGAGCACTTAAACGTATTGCTCATGAAATCATTGAGCACAATCACGGCACCTCCAATCTCACAATTTTAGGAATACCTACGCGCGGCGCATTTCTGGGTCAGCGCCTGGCATCAATTCTGGCTGAGATAGATGGCCCAACTCCGGTTGGCGCCCTAGACATCACTCTTCACCGAGATGATTTGCGGCTGCGTCCGCCTCGTCCGCTCTTACCTACTCTTATTCCGCCTGAGGGAATTGAAGGTAGAGATGTTGTTTTAGTTGATGACGTTCTCTTCAGCGGTCGCACCATTCGGGCTGCCCTAGATGCTTTAGGAGAGATTGGACGTCCTGCCTCGGTACAACTAGCAGTTCTGGTGGACCGCGGTCACCGCGAACTTCCCATCCGTGCTGATTATGTCGGCAAAAATATTCCGACATCTTCTAGTGAAACGATCAAAGTCTCACTCATCGAGATCGATGGCGAAGATGGCGTAGATATTGAGGCGCACGCATGAAGAACCACTTGCTGAGCATCAATGATCTCTCTCGTGATGAAGCGGTAGCGATTCTTGCAACAGCTGCCGAACTCGGCAGAGTGAGCGAAGGGGGCCAGAAGAAACTCCCCACTTTGCGTGGCCGAGCAGTAGTTAATCTCTTCTTTGAAGATTCCACCCGTACTCGTATCTCATTTGAATCTGCAGCAAAGCGTCTCTCAGCTGATGTAATTAACTTCAGCGCAAAGGGTTCGAGCGTGAGTAAAGGTGAGAGCTTGAAAGACACCGCCCAGACTTTGCAAGCTATGGGCGCAGATGCGGTTGTTATTCGACATGGCGCAAGTGGTGCAGCCCAACGCTTAGCTGATTCTGGTTGGATCTCGGCCTCGGTGATTAACGCAGGAGATGGTACGCACGAGCATCCGACTCAAGCACTACTGGATGCTTTCACTATTGGTGAAAAGTTTGGCCTCGCAACTTACGATTTCAGTGGCCTAAAAGTAGGGATTGTAGGCGACATTCTTCACTCCCGAGTTGCACGATCAAATGTTCTACTGCTTAAGAAATTGGGAGCATCGGTAACTCTAATCGCGCCTCCAACTCTTCTCCCAGTGGGAGTGGAGCAGTGGGGTGTAGCTGTTAGTTATGACTTTGATGCGGCACTCAAAAATTTGGATGTTGTGATGATGTTGCGTATTCAATCTGAACGTATGCACGATCTCTTCTTCCCTAGTGCTCGTGAGTATTCACGCGCGTATGGCTTGGATTCAACCAGACTTTCCACATTGAAGCCTAAGGCGATAGTCATGCACCCAGGTCCCATGAATCGTGGTCTCGAAATTTCTGCTGATAGCGCAGACTCTCTGCAATCAGTCGTACTCGCGCAAGTTACTAATGGAGTACTAGTGCGCATGTCGGTTCTCTATCACTTACTAGCGGGGGCGAGTAATTCATGAACTACTTAATTTCTGGTGGCGAAACCGCAGATGGTACTCAACAAGACTTTCTTATCGCTGATGGAAAGATTGTAAAGGTTGGCGCGAATCTTGCGAAAGCTGACGCAATTCAGATCGATGCAACTGGGTGCAAAATTCTTCCAGGACTTGTCGATCTACACACGCATTTACGTGAACCGGGTCGAGAAGACTCTGAAACTGTCTTAACCGGAAGTACAGCCGCCGTTGTGGGCGGATACACTGCAATTTCGGCGATGGCCAATACAAATCCAGTGGCTGATACCGCTGGCGTAGTTGAGCAGATATTTAGACTCGGCCAGGAAGCTGGATTGTGCGATGTCTTTCCAATAGGAGCGGTAACGCAAGGTCTCAACGGCGAGAACTTGGCCGAGATTGGCGCGATGGCTAATTCCGCGGCTCGGGTTCGAGTTTTCAGTGATGATGGAAAATGTGTATTCGATCCACTAGTCATGCGTCGTGCACTGGAATATGTAAAGAGCTTTGGGGGAGTTATCGCCCAGCATGCGCAAGAGCCACGATTGACCCTCGATGCTCAAATGAATGAGGGCCTTATCTCCTCACAACTAGGTCTCAAAGGATGGCCCGCAATTGCGGAAGAGGCGATTATTGCGCGCGACATTCTTCTCGCCGAACATGTAGGAAGCCGACTTCATATCTGTCATCTGACCACGGCAGGAGGAGTTGAGTTAGTACGTTGGGCGAAGTCAAGGGGGGTAAATGTAACCGCAGAGGTTACGCCGCATCACCTCATTCTTACCGACGATCAAGTCGTTGGCTATGACGCAGTATTTAAGGTTAATCCACCACTTCGAACTCAAACTGATGTTGATGCACTTCGCGCCGGGCTTGCTGATGGCACTATTGACATTGTTGCTACAGATCACGCACCGCATCCTGCAGAAGATAAGGATTGCGAATGGCAAGCCGCCGCTTTTGGAATGCTAGGACTGGAAACAGCACTTTCTATCGTCGTAAAAACTATGGTCGAAAGTAATTTGATGAGTTGGAGCCAGTTAGTCGAACGCATGTCAACTAAACCTGCCGAGATAGCTGGATATAGTGAGCAAGGTCAGAGTCTCGCGAGCGGTAGTGTGGCAAATCTCATCATCGTCGATCCTTCTGCCACTCGCACAGTAGACCGCAATAAGATGTCCTCCAAGAGTCGTAACACTCCGTATCACGGAATGATTTTGCCTGCGGTCGTTACGCACACATTCTATAAGGGCAAGCTTGTCCTCTCGCCGGAAGGAGTTCATCAGGAATGAATTCAGCCTTCTTGGTTTTAGATGACGGCGCAATTTTTGAAGGGGAGTGTTGGGCTGCCACTGGTGAAACCTTTGGCGAGGCTGTCTTCTCTACGGGTATGACCGGTTACCAAGAGACGCTCACCGACCCGTCGTATCACAAGCAGATTGTCATCATGACTGCTCCGCACATCGGAAATACCGGAATGAATCATGCGGATGAGGAGTCATCTCGAATTTGGGTAGCAGGTTTCGTAGTGAGAAATCCTTCGCCTCGTGTAAGCAATTGGCGTTCGGAGAAGAGTTTAGAAGATTCCCTGATCGACTCTGGCGTAATTGGAATTCAAGGCGTAGATACGCGTGCGATTACTCGTCATCTACGTGATCGCGGCGCAATGCGGGTTGGAATATTCTCTGGAATGGATCTCTCCCGCGAAGAGATGGTGATACGAGTTCGCAAATCACCCCAGATGTCAGGAGCTTTCTTAGCCCAAGATGTTTCGACTCCTGTGAAGTATGTCCTCACGCCCCCGCCTGGAGTTGAAAAGCGGTTCACGGTAGCGGCGATTGATTTAGGAATAAAGTCGGCCACTCCAAGAGAGATGGCCGCGCGTGGGATCGAAGTGCATGTCTTTCCGATTACCGCGACTATCGACCAACTCTCCTCGATTAATCCAGATGGAATATTCCTCTCGAATGGTCCGGGTGATCCGGCCACAATGACAGAGGTAATTTCTACGGTGCGCCATTTTCTCTCGGAGAAGATCCCGGTATTTGGTATCTGTTTTGGCCATCAGATAATCGGTCGGGCCCTGGGTTTTGAAACATACAAGCTTCCCTTCGGACACCGCGGAATTAATCAACCAGTAATGAATTTGGCTACCTCCAAAGTTGAGATCACTGCTCATAATCACGGCTTTGCGGTTGCGGCTCCGATCGAAGGCAATTTTTCGACCGTCTTTGGTGCTGGGTTTGTTAGTCATATCTGTCTCAACGATGGAGTAGTTGAAGGATTAGAACTACTTGAAACACCTTGCTTCTCAGTCCAATATCACCCTGAAGCGGCAGCCGGTCCGCATGATGCAAATTATCTCTTTGATCACTTTGTGGATTTGATGCAGGCGGTGAAGAGCAATGCCTAAGGATTCATCCATTAAGAGTGTTCTCGTCATTGGCAGTGGACCGATAGTTATCGGTCAGGCTTGCGAGTTCGATTATTCAGGTACACAGGCATGCCGCGTTCTTCGTGATGAAGGCATCCGGGTAATTTTGATTAACTCCAATCCGGCGACTATCATGACCGATCCAGAATTCGCGGATGCGACTTATATTGAACCAATCACCCCAGAGGTAATTGAAAGCATCATCCGCAAAGAGAAACCGGATGCAATTCTGGCAACACTTGGCGGTCAGACCGCTCTCAACGCAGCTATGAGTCTCTATGAACGTGGCAGCTTGGAGAAATTGGGTGTTCGACTCATTGGCGCAGATATCCCAGCCATTAAGCGCGGTGAAGACCGTGAAGTATTTAAAACTATCGTTGAGAAAGTAGGTGGAGATTCTGCCAAATCTCGCATCGCTCACACCATGGAAGAGTGTTTATCTGCCGCGATTGAGCTTAACTATCCGGTCGTTGTCAGACCTTCGTTCACCATGGGCGGATTAGGCTCTGGCATTGCTTACGATCAAGCAGAACTCGAATTAATAGCCGGTGCAGGTTTACGCCATAGCCCAACCACAGAAGTTCTTCTTGAGGAGTCAATAATTGGTTGGAAAGAGTACGAACTAGAAGTTATGCGCGATCATAGGGATAACGTAGTCATTGTCTGTAGCATCGAAAATATCGACCCGATGGGTGTCCATACCGGAGATTCGATCACTATTGCACCAGCGATGACGCTCACTGATGTTGAGTATCAAAAGTTACGCGATCTCTCCATCGATATTATTCGTGAGGTAGGAGTTGCCAGCGGAGGCTGCAATATTCAATTTGCAGTCAATCCGGCTGATGGCCGAATAATTGTGATTGAGATGAACCCTAGAGTTTCTCGTTCGTCAGCTCTTGCATCTAAAGCAACCGGTTTTCCGATTGCTAAATTCGCGACCAAGCTAGCTATTGGTTATACCTTAGATGAGATTAAGAATGACATTACGCGGTCAACTCCGGCCTCTTTTGAACCCACCTTGGATTACATTGTCGTGAAAGTTCCGCGTTTTGCCTTTGAGAAATTTCCTGAGGCAGACGATCGTCTTACGACGACGATGAAGAGCGTCGGCGAAGCAATGGCGATTGGCAGAAGTTTTCCAGAGGCCCTGCAAAAGGCACTTCGTTCGGTTGAAAAAAAGGGAACATCATTCTCTTGGAGCGCTAGCGGTCAAGACTTAGCTACCTTGATGCGCGAAATGCGAGTGCCCCGAGAATTCCGACTACAGCAAGTTCAGCGGGCACTCTTTCTTGGTGCGAGCATCGAAGAAGTATTTGCGGCGACCAAGATAGATCCTTGGTTTCTCAGTCAGATTGATGAAATCAATTCAGTTGCACGAGATATTATTGATGCCCAAGAACTGAATGAGAATAATTTGTTGCGCGCCAAACGAGCTGGATTTTCCGATCAACAGATAGCCGACATTCTTGAAAAACCGGTGGCTGAAATATCTGCAACCAGAGTTCGACTAAATATTCGTCCGGTCTTCAAGACGGTCGATACCTGCGCGGCTGAGTTTGAGGCCTACACCCCCTACCACTATTCGAGTTATGACTTAGAGAGCGAAGTTGAACCTCGCACAAAACCGGCGATTATTATTCTCGGTAGTGGTCCGAATCGAATCGGACAAGGCGTGGAGTTTGACTACTCGTGCGTTCACGCATCTTTTGCGCTTCGCGACGCTGGTTTTGAAACGATCATGATTAACTGCAATCCCGAGACGGTCTCTACCGATTACGACACCTCAGATCGTCTCTATTTTGAACCACTCACTCTCGAGGATGTACTTGAAGTTATTCATGCGGAAGCCCAAGCCGGTCCTATCGTTGGTGTTATCGCCCAGCTTGGGGGACAGACGCCCCTGGGACTTGCTCGCGGTTTGATGGATGCCGGCATCACAATTTTGGGAACCTCGCCCGATGCGATTGATTTAGCAGAAGAGCGTGGAGCATTTGGTGAAATTTTACGAGTGAACTCGTTACTGGCTCCTGAATTTGGAATGGCTAACTCGTATTCGGAGGCGCTGGATATTGCCCACCGAATCGGTTATCCGGTGCTCGTCCGTCCATCTTTCGTACTTGGTGGGCGAGGAATGGAGATTGTCTACGACGATCAGTCGCTAGAAGGATTCATAACTAAAGCAACTGAAATCACTCCGAATCATCCAGTTTTGATCGACCGCTTTCTCGACGATGCAATTGAAATTGATGTTGATGCGCTCTTTGATGGGCAAGAGTTATATCTCGCTGGCTTGATGGAGCACATTGAAGAGGCTGGCATTCACTCGGGAGATAGCGCGTGCGTACTCCCAAGTTACTCCATCTCCACCTTTATGAAAGAGAAAGTTCGAGCTGCTACCGAGAAGATCGCTCGTGGGGTTAATGTGCTCGGATTGATTAATATTCAATTTGCGATTACCAATAACGGACTGGTCAATGAAGAGTTGTATGTAATTGAAGCCAATCCGCGCGCCTCTCGGACCGTGCCTTTCGTCAGCAAGGCAACGGGCGTGCCCTTAGCAAAGGCTGCCGCTCTGATAGCGGCCGGTAATACGATTTCCCAATTGCGCGCCTCGGGCTTGATGCCTGCTGTAGGCGATGGTGTTACTCATGGAATTTCGGTCAAGGAAGCAGTACTACCTTGGAACCGATTCCGCCGAGTAGATGGAACCGGTGTGGATTCCGTTCTCGGGCCAGAGATGCGCTCCACAGGTGAAGTCATGGGAATCGCGGCAACGTTCGGCGAGGCGTATGCCAAGAGTCAGAGCGCAGCTTTCGGAGCGCTTCCTAAATCGGGGAATATTTTCCTCTCACTTTCAGAGCGTGACAAGAGCGCTTCAATCGATTCGGCGCGCACGCTAGTGAATTTAGGTTTCACTCTGGTGACCACTCAGGGCACTCATGATTTTCTTGAAAGAGAAGGAATTAGCTCGCGGCTAGCGCGCAAACATTCAGAGGGGCGCGGTGCCGATGGCAGCCTTACCTGCGTAGATATGATCAATGCGGGGGAGATCAATCTCGTCATCAATACGCCGCTTGGTCGTGGATCGCGTCAGGATGGTTGGTTGATTCGCACTGCTGCAGTCACGAGGTCTGTTCCATGCATAACAACTATCGCCGGTTTTAAGGCTGCAGTTGCTGGTATCGCTGAACTCAACGGTAAGCCATTTAGTATCGGGTCCATTCAAGAATGGTTGGCCACATATGAGTAGCATCAATAAAGCTGCTTCAAATATTCTTGCTGAAATTACGAGCAATAGACGGGCCGGGGCTTACCACCATATTGCACTCAGCGTAGGAGAGATGGCAGCGCATGTTCGTCCCGGTAATTTCGTCGCTATCTCGGTGGGCGGCGAGGGCAGCTCGATGGTTCTTCGTCGTGCCTTTGCAATCTATCGCAGTGTTGATTTAGGAAATGGTCAAGGCCAAATTGAATTAGTTGTGGCACCACATGGAGCTGGCTCTAATTGGGTTTCTTCGCAAACAGTCGGAAGTAAATTGAATATTATCGGTCCATTAGGAACGGCATTCGGAATACCTACAGAGCCAGTGCGGGCACTTCTTGTGGGCGGCGGATACGGTAGCGCGCCACTCTTCGGACTCTCTGAGGTGTTGAAATCTCGCGGTTGTCGAGTTGATATGGTTCTCGGCGCTAGCACCGCAATGAAGATTTACGCGCCACTTGAAGGAAAGCGTTCGGTCAATGCTCTTACTATTACAACTGAGGATGGATCAACTGGCACTCAAGGACGAGTAAGTGATGTAATCCCTGACATCATCGATGCAAACAACATTGACATTATTTACTCATGCGGTCCAATGGGAATGCTCCAAGCCATTACCGAAATCGCGCGCGAAAAAGGCGTCGTCCACCAGTGTGCAGTTGAAGAAGCTATGGCGTGCGGAATTGGAGTCTGCATGACATGCGTTCTCCCAGTTCGTGGCGCCGATGGCACGATTCGAA
>WLRE01000064.1 GCA_009698045.1 Actinomycetota bacterium
ATCTGCGGCCATCGCATAGGTGAGTGAGAGAACGGCGCCTTTGCTTGCACTATAGACAGCGCGGTTAGGTAAACCAACGGTTGCGGCGATTGAACAAGTATTGACGATGCTGGCACTATTGGATTTACGGAGCAGAGGCAGGGCTGCAGCTGATACCCGAGAGATGCCGGCGACGTTGATGTTCATGAGGCGTGACCACTCTTCATCGGTTGCTTGTTCTACGGTGCCAGCGGCACCAACGCCAGCGTTGTTTACGAGAATATCGAGCACCTTGGTACTTGATGAGATGGTTGCAAATGCTGCTTGCACGCTTTCGGTGGATCCGACATCGCACTGAACGAAAGTCGCTACCGAAGACATTTCACCTTCGTTGAGGTCTAGGCCAAATACCTTCGCACCTTGGGCGTGAAGTGACTTAGCAACTTCAAGACCAATGCCAGAACCTGCACCAGTAACGACCGCGGTTAAGCCAGTGAATTCAGTGCTCATTAGTTTCCTGCTTCTTTCCAGTAGGTGCCGTCAGGATAAGAGTATGTATCGATGCTCTTCTGATACATCTCTGCACCTGCGCCGGGGAGTGTGGGAGCAAGATATCTAGCATTTACCACATTGATGGGATCTAAGAAGTGATCGTGTAGATGGGTAACAGATTCGACGACTCGCTTATCGTGCGGACCAGCAACAGCAACCGCGTCCCACATGGCAATGTGTTGAACCATCTCGCAGAGACCCACACCACCTGCGTGAGGGCAGACCGGGATACCAAACTTTGCTGCCATGAGTACGTTGGCTAGGTTCTCGTTCACACCTGCAACGCGAGTGGCATCAATCTGCATGACCGATATTGCATTTAACTGCAGAAGTTGCTTGAAGATAATACGCGATCCCGCCATCTCACCGGTAGCAACTGGTGTGGGGGCAATGGACTTTGCAATCTTGGCATGCCCAACAACGTCATCTGGATGGGTAGGTTCTTCGACCCAGGTCAGATTGAATTCTTTGAGTTGGTTGATCCAATTAATTGCATCATCGACATCCCAGACTTGATTGGCATCTACGGCGATCCGGAAATCAGGGCCGAGCTCTTGGCGAATTTTAGTTAAACGACGTTTGTCATCTTCAACAGATTTACCGCACTTATATTTAATAAGAGTAAATCCATCTTTGACTGCTTGGCGGGTCAGGTCCAACATCTTCTCATCGGTGTAACCGAGCCAGCCTGGCGTGGTGGTGTAAGCGGCAACACCTTTGGCGCGCAGCAACTCTTCGTTCTTTGCTTTGCTGGCTTCAGCTTTTTTGAGAATCTCGAGCGCTTCTTTCTTAGAAAGCGCATCAGAGATGTATCGGAAATCAATCGCGCCTACAGTCTGCTCGGGAGTTAAATCAGAGAGCAGCTTCCAGAGTGGCACACCTGACTGTTTAGCAAAGAGATCCCAGAACGCGTTGAGAACCGCACCAGCACCCATGTGGAGAACGCCGGTATCTGGTCCGAGCCAACGGAGTTGTGAATCAGAGGAAAGTTCGCGAGCGATTTCACCGATATTGGCGCGAGCATCTTCGACGGAGGTACCGACATATCTTTCGGCCAGCATTCGAATGGCCTGCATCTGCAATTCATTGCCGCGACCAATAGTGAAGACAAGTGAGTCACCATGTGTTTTCTCATCAGTGATGAGTCGCAGGTAAGCGCCGGAATAATCGGGATCCTGGTTCATGGCATCGCTGCCATCTAACATCTTTGATGTAGGAAAGCGGACGTCGTAACTCTCAAAGCCAATTATTTTTGTCATGGTTGCCTCAGGGTAGTAGGGGATTAATCAACGTGAAAGAGCTCAGGCAGTGTCGCCCACCACTCACCATCCGCACGCTCAGCGACGGGTGACTGCATCGGTTCGCAGATAGCCCACCAGCGTTGTGTTTCGGCATCTTGCGCCATCTTGGCCATATCGGCCGCATAATCGCTACCTACATATTCGAAGTAAGAGAAGAGCAGATCACCGTAGCGATAGATGGAGTAATTGCGAATATTGCTTGCAGCGATCTGCTTTAAAACAGTGGGCCAGACATCGGCGTGAATGCGTTCATATTCTTCTCGGTCCTCGGGCTTTAATCCGATAACACTTCCGATTCGCTGCATCTTCTCTCCTTAGATTTCGAGTGAATAAAAATTGATAGCGGTGGTGCGGGCAATCTTCTCTTGGTCAGCAATAGAGAGGGTGGCGATCAACTCTTGCTGCGCGCGCCATACAGTGGAGTAGCCATTGGCTAACGCCGAGAAGGGCCAATCACTTCCGGTCATGACGCGATTCGGTGTAAATACATCAATGATGTGCTCAAAATATGGGCGCCAATCGTCGACAGTCCACTGGGGGCTGCTCAAAGTATTGAAACCAGAGAACTTGGTAAAGATTTGTGGGTTACTCGCTAGCGCTGCCATCGATTCCTTCCATGGATGAAGAACGTGGCCAGCAATATCGGGCTTAGCAGCGTGATCCACCACAATCTTTAGTGATGGAATCTTTCCTGCCACTTGGGCAATTGCGTGGATATGAGCGTCGTTGATGGCGACATAATCCAGAGTGAGACCTAGGTGCGCAATCTCTTTTAAAGTCTCTAAGACCTGGGGCTGCAAAATCCAGTTGTCATTGCTTGCGTATTTAGAATTGGAGTAATCGTGCGTCAGATTGCGAATTCCTTTAATGATGGGGTCTTGGGAATATCGTTGAAGAACGTCAGACGCTTCAGCTGGCTTATCTAGTGGCACCCAAGCCACAACTCCTGAGATATATGAACTCTCTTTTGCTGCCTGGATCATGAAATCGGTATCGGCATACGTGTCGGCTGCTTGGATTAATACTGCAGATTCAATTCCTAATTCGCTGGCATCGGCAGCAATTTCATCCAGCGAGAAGTCTCGATTAATCTCACTTAAGTCAGGGGTAATCCAACTGTATTGATTCTTGCTCGTCTGCCAGAGATGTTGATGGGCGTCGATGTACTTAACCAAGTGCGGCCCATAATTCTTCAGGCACCTGGCTATCAAAGGCTTCGCAATTTTGGATTACTTCTGCGGCAGTACGACAACCGACTAACACCGCTTTTACGGCAGGGTGGCGTAGCGGAAACTGCAGTGCTGCAGCGGTGGGCGAAGTATTGAATTCTGCGCAGAGTGCGCGCAAACGTTGGGTTCGCTCAATGATTTCAGTAGGAGCTGGATCGTAATCAAAGGTAGAACCCGCAACTGGATTAGCAAAGACGCCAGAGTTAAATACCCCAGCAGCGATAATATCGACGCCTTTAGCAAGAGCAGTTGGCAAGAGTTCTTCTGCAGCAGCACGATCCAGCAGTGAGTATCGACCAGCGATCAACACCAGATCGATATCGGTCTCACGTATAAAGCGAGTGGGCGTTGCCGTGGAGTTCATACCGATTCCGATGCCCTTGATCAATCCTTGGTTGCGCATCTTTTCGAGTGCGGGATATGCCTCGGCGATTGCCTGATCTGCTTCAGCTGGTAGATCGGGATCGTGGATAAAGAGAAAGTCAACCGAATCTAATTGCAGACGTTCCAAACTTTCCTTTAGCGAACGTTCAACTCCGGCAGCAGAGTAATCCTTTATCCGTTCGACTTTATTATCAGCATCTAAAAAGTATGGATCTACATCGCTGGCACACGGTGCAAGTAGTCGGCCAACTTTGGTGGAGAGATGAAATGTTCGACCAGTAAGCAGCGGAGCGACCCTGCGTTCTGCAACGCCCTTACCGTAATGCGGCGCAGTATCTATATAAGTGATTCCACTTTCAAAAGCGGCACGCATAGTTGCTGCAACATCAGCATCGGTAACAGAGGTGTAGAGCCCACCAAAAGCTGCGGTACCTAAACCCAATTGTGAAATTGCTACTCCGGAACGAAGTTGAACCATGGAGTTGTGGGCCATGGCTAGAACTTACTCAAGCGGTGCTAGAAACGGAATCCGCCATGACTACTGCGCGGGCAGCTTCTAGGCGTGCAACAGGTACTCGGAAGGGTGAGCATGAGACGTAATCAAGGCCAGCCTCGTGGAAGAAGTGAATACTGCGGGGATCGCCACCATGTTCACCACAGACGCCTAACTTCATATTAGGAACGACGCTGCGAGTTTCTTTGCAGGCAATCTTTACTAATAGTCCTACGCCATCTTGATCGAGTGATTCAAAGGGGCTAAACGGAAGAAGTTCGAGGTCGAGATATCTCGGCAAGAATGAGGACTCCACATCGTCGCGACTAAATGCCCACGTGAGTTGAGTGAGGTCGTTGGTGCCGAAGCTAAAGAAGTCCGAGTAATCCGCCAACTTCGCGGCCGTAATAGCAGCCCGAGGAGTTTCAATCATTGATCCGATGCTGATATGAATATCAGACTTTGCTTCTGCCATCACGCGATGAATCTCTTCTTCTAATGAATTACGGAAGTACAGCAGCTCGCGTTGGGATGCAACCAGCGGGATCATTACTTCAGGGATGACATCAAAGCCTTGGCGCTTCACTTCGATGGCTGCGCGAGCAAGTGCACGCACCTGCATCGTAAAGAGCTCCGGAATCAATACGCCTAAACGCACACCGCGCAGACCCATCATGGGATTGGATTCGTGCAGACGATTAACTGCGCGAGCAAGCTTGAGATCGTAATCCGAGACCTTTTCGCCACGTGCTTCTTGCAGCGCAATCTTTGTTCCGAGTTCGCCTTTATCGGTCAAGAATTCGTGTAGTGGTGGGTCGAGCAATCGCACCGTCACTGGTAGACCGGTCATCACTTTAAAAATTCCGACAAAGTCTTCGTATTGAAGAACTTCCATCTCGGCAATCCACTTGTGTCGCTCGTCATCGGTCTCAGCAAGAATTAGCGCTTCAACCAGATGGCGACGCTCGCCCAAGAACATATGTTCAGTGCGAGTAAGTCCGATTCCTTGCGCGCCCATTCGGCGTGCGACATCGGAATCTTCGGGAGTATCGGCATTCGCACGAACATGCATACGCCGGGTCTTATCGGCGTAGGTCAGAATGCGATCAATACTCTTAATTAGCGTAGAAGCAGCAGGGCTTGCTGCATCAAGATGTCCTTGTACATATTCAGTCACCGCAGATGGAACAACCGGAACTTCACCGAGATAGACCGCACCGTTAGAGCCATCGATAGAGATCCAATCGCCTTGTTTGACGATAATGTCCCCGCACTTAAATATTTGTTCATCGTTAATTACTTCAATCGAATCAGTTCCGCAGACTGCGGCCCGGCCCATTCCGCGTGCAACTACTGCGGCGTGTGAAGTCTTACCTCCGCGGCTAGTCAGAATTCCTTGCGCGGCAACCATGCCACCTAGGTCATCAGGATTTGTCTCGCGGCGAACCAGAATTACTTTCTTACCGGTTAGCGCCCAGTCCATAGCGACGCGGGGATCAAAGACGACTTGGCCTACAGCAGCTCCAGGTGAAGCGGCGATGCCACGAGTTAATTCCTTAATTCCAGAACTCTTATCGAATTGCGGGAACATCAAGTTGCCGAGTTGATCTCCAGTTACTCGCTTGAGGGCTTCGTTCATATCGATAGCGCCTTCATCGACTAATTGCGTCGCAATTTGAAAGGCAGCTTCAGCAGTGCGTTTGCCGACGCGGGTTTGCAAGATCCAGAGGCTGCCAGATTCGACGGTGAATTCGATGTCGCACATATCTTTGTAGTGCGCCTCTAATTTATCCATGATGGATTGCAATTGATTAAAAGCGGGCTCATTTAAAGTCTTGAGATGTGTAAGCGGAAATGCATTGCGGCTGCCGTTTACGACATCTTCGCCTTGTGCGCGGGGCAGGTAATCTCCATAAGCGCCAGGGTGTCCGGTGGATGGGTCACGAGTAAAGCAGACACCAGTTCCCGATGTCTCACCAATATTTCCAAAGACCATCATTTGAACGTTGACTGCGGTACCTAAATCTGCCGGGATACGTTCGCGGCGACGATATAACTGCGCCCGTTCTGAATTCCAGGAATGAAATACTGCTTCTACTGCCTGCAAGAGTTGATCGCGTGCTGTCCACGGAAAAGCTTGGCCGGTGTGTTTTTCGATGACTCCAACGAATAAATCTCCGACTTCCCGCAACGCTGGACCTTGCAAGTCTGCAACTGCGGTGACGTTATCGCGTTTAAGGATTGGATCAGAGACTTTATGGAAATCATGCATCGGAATATCGCAGACGGTTTTGCCGAACATTTCGATGAAGCGGCGGTAAGAATCCCACGCAAAACGGGCATCGCCGGTCATTGCTTCCATGCGCGCGGCAACATCAGCGGACATTCCGACATTGAGAACAGTCTCCATCATGCCGGGCATGGAGAACTTTGCACCGGATCGAACTGAAACGAGAAGTGGATTAGTGGTATCGCCGAATTTCTTGCCAACTTTATTCTCTAAGGCAAGAACAGCTGCATCAATCTGCGCATGAATATTGGGAGAGACAACACCTGTACGCAAGAACTCTTGGCACGCTTCAGTGGTGATAGTAAAACCATCGGGAACAGGAATACCCAGGCCGACCATCTCAGCTAGATTCGCACCTTTGCCACCGAGCAGATCGCTCATTGTGCGGTTACCAAAACTAAATGGGTGGACGTATTGCATGAATACCCTAGCCCTGCGCCTTGTAGGCAATAACGTGCGAGGTGAATTCACCAATTCCTTCGATGCCAGTGCGGACAACTTGTCCGGCCTTGAGATAAGCCTTGGGGTTGAGGCCCATGCCGACGCCAAAGGGAGTGCCGGTGTTAATGACATCGCCCGGGTTGAGTTGCGCGAATTGCGAGACGTACCAGACCAGATGGTTAACGCCGAAGAGTAGATCTGAGGTATTCGAGTCCTGGCGCATCTCGCCATCTACGCTGCACCAGAGACGGGCGTTGTGGGGATTGAATTCATCGGCAGTAACAATGGATGGTCCGATGGGATTAAAGGTAGGAAAGGACTTGCCCTTAAACCATTGGCCAGAGCGCTCTAGTTGCCAGTGGCGCTCGGATACATCTTGCGAGATGGTGTAACCAAGAATGTAATCGGGGGATTGATCGGGTGAATCTAAATAGAGCGCAGTCTTACCGATAACAATTGCGAGTTCGACTTCGTAATCGGTGGCCTCTGAATTCGGCGGAATAACAATCGCATCTTCACAGGCAACAACCGAGTCGGGGGATTTCATAAAGACAATCGGCTCTTTTGGAGTATCAGCGTTGGTCTCTTTAATATGGCCGAGATAGTTAAGGCCAATGCATAAGACTTTGCTTGGTGAATTAATTGGTGGAGCAAAGCGAACTCCGGCAGTAGGTGTGCGGGGTAGCGATGATAAGTCGGCGCTCGCAACTGTTCTGTATGCACCTTTATCGAGAGAGGTGCGAGACCAGTCGCCAATAAGAGAATCAACATAGATTGCTTGATCACCTTGAATAACAACAGGACGTTCGGAACCGGGTTGACCAATTCGAGCTATGCGCATGCCCTCAATATATAAGGCAGGTCAGTGTTTTAGAGGGAGCGGAGAACCGCGGTGACCTTGCCTAATATCTCAGCGTTATCGGCAGGGATAGGTGCGAAATCATCGTTGGCCGGAAGGAGCCAGTAATGGCCATCCTTCTTGGACCAGGTCTTCACTGTCGCTTCACCATCAATCATGGCGGCAACAATCTCGCCCTTCTCGGCAGTTTTTTGAGCGCGAATAACAACGAAGTCGCCATCGCAGATAGCTGCATCGATCATGGAGTCG
>WLRE01000065.1 GCA_009698045.1 Actinomycetota bacterium
ACCGGAAGCAATGCGGCAACAATGGCATTCAGTATCACCAACCCAGGTTCAATGGCGACATCTGGTGCAATTGCCAAGCTCACTATCGAATCTAACTAATCTCGTAAAAAGGATTTAGTTAACGTCTGACGTTCAAGCCTTACCAACCCGCTTGATAGTTCATTAGGAAGTAGAAGTACTTATAGAAGTTGGCCCAAAGTGGCCAACTTCTTAAGTGCGTTATATGGACGAATGAAAATTGCAACAATTTTAGATTTAAGGAGTAATCCAACCGATCATGGGCATCCTGAACTTAGGTGGCTCTGACGAGTTCGAAGAGTTTGACGAGTTTGAATACTCGGAATTCTCCGAATACGACGAGCTAGATGAGCAAGACGCAGGCACGGGCTTCCGTGGCAAGCGTCTTATTGCCATCTTTGTCGCCGGTTTGTTTGCTGTAGTTGGAACTACTTTTGGTGCACGTGTATTACTCAATTCAGGTACCGGTATCGAATATGGCCAGGGATTTAAAGTCACTGTTGGTTGCCAGGACACTGCTTTAACTGTCACTCCATATGCAGGATTTATTAACGAAGCAAGTGGTGGCGTTTTCTCACTCGATTCGATCTATATCGAGGGCATTAGCAATGGATGCAACGGCAGAGACTTCGTCATCGATGTATATAGCAACACCGACTCCACACCTTTGAGCGTCTCGGAATCTGCGACTGCCAAGACCCCTTCCTACGTTTACAAGACTTTTAATACCACTCGCTTCTATTACCAGGACAGCAGCACGGTAATTTCACGTACAAACGCATATACAGATTTTGATGTAGCAACAGATACCTCCACCGGCTCCACTGATACCACTGGATCACTTCAAATCACTTTTGACCCGGATCAAGTCGCCAGCTTTGCCCGCGCTACCGACGTATACAAGATCACTGTCGAAACACAGCTTCCTGTCGCAACCAAGGACTAGTAGCTCCCTGCTATGAATAGGGATATTTTTGTCGGCGACCACGAAGATGTGCGCATCACCGGCGATAGCGAATTCGAAGATTCTAAAGTTCTTCTCACAATTTCCAATGTTCTGGGCGAGCAGACCGTCCTAATTACTCCCAATGAAATTATTCCCAGCAAAGCAAAGATGTTTGTGCAAGCTCCAAAGGAGCGCATCGTTACTGGAACTCAAAAAACTGGTCGCAATCTCAATACTGCAATTAAGTATGTTGGGTATCTCTTAAGCGCTTTACTTATTACTTTCTCCTTAGTTTCCACGACCGGACTGGTCAAAGCGCGCATTGTTCTCACGGGCTCAATGTCTCCAACAATTGATCCAGGTGACATTGTTCTACTTGCAAAGCCAGCGCAACTCGTTCCGCAGGTTGGTTCAATTGTTGCCTACACCGCACGTCGTTTTGATGGCGCACCAGTGGGAATCTTTACTCACCGAATCATCGGGGGAGATGCAGCCAGTGGATTTATCGTCAAGGGCGATAACAACCCAACTCCCGACGTACAGCACCCGCGCATTGCTGATATCTCAGGTGTTCAATTCTTTACGATTCCATTATTAGGAAAGATTTTGACTCCCAAGATGTTGATTATCTTGGTGCCCGTTTTAGTTGGTTTCTGGTTTATCTCTGATGCGCTCAAGGATGATAATTAGATGCGCCTAAAACTCATCGGGACATTCGCACTTCTTTTCGCGCTATTCACACCGAACTTTGCTTCGGCAGTCGACATTCCTCTCTTAACCTGGGAGCGTGGTCGCGTCCAGGAAGTAGTTCTTGGCGGATCGGCAGCCACTGGTAATTGGGTCGTAACTTTAGAGAGTGAAGGGGAACCGACACTCACCTTTTCAGCAAGTCGCAGAAATGCCTCGGGCTATCTGGTCTATACCGTCTCTATTCCCGATGATTATGCTCGAGGTGGCTACGTTGTGTATGCGTATGGCGATGGCACACCGAAAACTAAAGTTGCCGCAGTAAGTGTTGTACCAAGAATTACTTTTGAGGTTACGAAAGTCCCCAAAGAATTAGCATGGATCAACGTACTAATTGTTTTCCTCACGGCCACTATTTCGGCGTTCAGAGCCCGAAAGTATTCTTTTCTCACTTTTGAATCCACGCAACTTAGCCCAACCGGTTTGGATGCTTACGACATTACCAATGCAAAGAGCAAAATCGCTATGAACTTCAAGCCATATGCCTTGCGCATCAGGGCGATCAGCGATTTGCGGCCATCCCTTGTTAGATATTTACTTCTTCGAAATGGTGAACTTGCGCATCGACTCTCGCCAACTCTCTATGGAATTCTTCCGGTAATTGGCGTTTTGGGAGCATTCGTCGCATCAGTCGAGGTAGATAAAGCTAAGTCCCTAGCTGCAACTGGCGTTGCTGCATTTCTAGCCATCGCACTCCTCGGCGTTTTCGATGCCTTCTCTGGGCTTATCGCCAGCATTGCCTTCTGGACAATTCAATTCTTTGTTGGAAATGTTTCTAGCTTTAGAGACTTTATTGTGATGTTTGCACTAGGAGTGTGTTGGGTGGCTCCGGGGTTATTTACCTCTATCTATCGCGAGGCAGCGGCGCGAGATTTGATTAAACCGGTTTCATACTTTTCGGGTCTGATCGAGGCAAGTTTGGTCGGCGGCTTAATCTTCTATTTAGGTCAGTTAGCTATTAATTCTTTTCTCGTCAATATCTCCTCGGCGCGTAGCATCAACTACCTCACCATCGTCATCGTTGCAATTGCAATCATTATTCGCGCCATTGTCGAAGATCTCAGTGGCAAGCAATTGACGAGCGGTACATCTCGTTTTGAGCATGAGACCGAATCCATCACGATCGCGCGGGTAAGCTCTCCAGAGACAGCCGTCGCGCTGACACTTATCTTCTTCTCTTTCTCCTACTTATGGACCGCCTCCTTCGGTAAGTCAGTAATTTTCGCGCTGATATTTGCCGCTCCTTATTACCTGCTCTTTATCGCTATTCCTGAAGCTGGCCTTCGGTTCATGGCCAAGTTGCCACGCAATATTTTCCTAGAAGCCCTGATTGCCGTGGGATTGACCTGGACCGTGTATCAACAGATCAGCACGCTTCCGTTGCTCAGTACGCAGAAATCCCAAGTTTTCCTCATCTGTGCTGGAATTCCAGGGCTGCTCCATGCCCTGTACAGCGCGATGTGTGATTCTGCGGAAAGAAAGGGGATAATAACCTCGTGAAGAAGATAGCCCTCATTCTCTTGGTCCTGACATTTAGTCGGGTGGCTGTTGCCTATGCAGTGGATACAACCCCGGGAGCAGATTCAGGTACTGCAACTTCAGATAATTACTTCTTCGGTGACAATGTTCCTTCTAGCGCCAATCTCAATCAAGTTTTAGCGCTTCTTGTTGGACCTAAAGGAGATGTCGGTCCTGCAGGAGTTGCCGGTAAAGATGGATTTGTTGGACTCAATGGCCAAGATGGTAAAGATGGATTAGATGGCGCACCTGGCGCAGTTGGTCCTGCCGGTCGAGATGGAAAAGATGGCGCTAATGGACTTCCTGGCGCAACAGGTCCCGCAGGCCCGGCCGGAAGTGGTGGCGGCGGAAGTGGTGGCGGCGTTGGTCTCTTTGCTGTTATTCCGATTGCTCTCAACACCAGTGATTGCAACGGTTTAGGTGGCACAAAAATTATCGGAGTAGATGGCACGCCGAACTTTGTTTGTAACGGCGCAGTCGGTGCAAACTCTTACAGCCTTGGATTTGCTGACGGAACCGTGGCGCTAGGAAACTGCCAACCATCTGCTGAAACTGTCACCGTAACCGTGGATCGCGCATTTGATGGCGAAGAATTTAGATTCACCTCATTTAACTTTGGTAACCTCTCAACTCTCTGTGCTGGAAAGCGACTGAGCGTTAATATGAAGATGGTCAACCCAGTAAGTGCTGGCAAGTACTACCTCAGCAATGATCAGGTGGTCTGTACAACTGTTATTGCAACTCCGCCCGCTAATCCCACACGAATTATTGATGGCTCATCGACCTGTCGTCCATGGCGCGGCTCTCCGCTCATCGAAGACACCACCACCGCTTTCTCGGTAAGTGACATCAATACTCTCGATTTCACTGGCGCCTTTGGCTTCCAGCTGAGAAATTAACTGGGATAGTTATGGCAGTTAAGAAAAAGAAAGTTGAAGAGGTAAAAGCTCCACCAATTATTTCTAAACTTCCTATTTCGATCTCCGATTCACCACTCGTTATTGATTTGCCGGATGGGCAAAAACTTGTGGTCGGTCGAATGGTTCAGGGCTCGGTCATTGAAGTGGCAACGTGGCGAGGTACTGGTCGCCCAGATTCGCGCACAAGTCGTCTAATGCTTGGCATGAGTATCGATGGCGTGAACCAGAGTCCAGAGCAGAAGGCAGCTGAAGAGGCAGCCAATGCGGCAGATGCACCGGCGCAACGCGCATCACAATTTTCTAATCCGGCGCTGGCGCGAGCTCAAGAAATTTTGTGGGCTATTACTGGCCACCCTCTCTTCAAGAAACTCTTTGGAAAGCCGGGGGAGAAGAAGGCGCGCACACCAAAAGCGCAAGCACCATTTCCAGCAGCACCGGTTACACCAGCCACTCCGGCCCCGACGGCAGCAGTGCCAACTCCGGCCATTGCATCGATCGCAGCAGAGCCAGTCTCGCCCTTTACAACTCCGACAAGCCGAGGCAAGAAGCCAAGTCGTTCGATCAAGTTATTCGGAAGCAAGAAGGTGAAAAGCGAGAAAACTCCTGTGCCGAGCAAGCCGATAGCGCCATCATCTTCTGAAAGTGCTGATATCGATGCTTGGCTCGATGAGATCTCTTCCAAAGCTAAGGCGAGAGTCGAAAACAAGAGCGCAAAGCCAGCACCTTCCAAGAAAACCGTTAAAAAAGCGGCACCAGTCGCGAAAAAACGTAAGTAACTAAGTTACCCTTAACACATGCTGAGACGATTCGTGAAGCCCGTAGGTGTCGCCCTCATCGTCATCCTCATTTTTCTACTTGCTGGCTTCCGCCTCAATCACCCGCAGTACGGCCTTTCCAGCGCCCTTGGCTCTGCGAAATCTAGTCTCGCTCTCTACAAGCATGGAGCGCAGCCCACCATTGGCGCGAAGGTAATAGTCACCCTTCCAAATATGCCAGCGGCATCACCCGCTCTAGGAATCATCCGCTCCGTCCAGGGCGGCAAGGTACTTGTAGTCCTCGGTTCAGACCTTCGTGAAATTAGCGTTCAGGATGTAAAGGGCAAGTTGATTGCCGTTATCCCATTCTTGGGTGCCATAGTTGGAATTGTTGGTCTCTAGATTCACTAACGGATTGCCGTGCACCAATCTTTGAGCAACTTTGAGCAACTTTGAGCAGCTCTAAGCAGCTCTAAGCAGTAAGCGTAATTCTCATAACTATTTGATTTGGCTTAATTAACTTACTGTTTCCTAAATCTATTCGAGACTCTTTAAATGCGGGAATTCCGGTCTGCTGCAGCTGCACGCTAAATGCCAATGCGCGAACTGTGCCTTGATCCGGGCTCTCCGAATTTGCGTTGTAGCCACCAACAATCTTGACGTATAGGACTTTGGTGCTCGGTGCTAATTTTTGAGAGGAGAGAACTTCGGTGAAGTCTTTCTTGATGCGCTCGGCATCGAAAGCTTCATAAGCAAAGATCAGACCATTGCTGATGTTCTTACCAGCCAAATTGCCCACATTGATAGTTGCGTTGCCTTTAAAGCCACCGCCGAGGGCGGGCACGAAAGAGATGGTCGCAAGAAATACCACCATAAGTGCAAGGAAAGAGTCGGCAAAGAGCCAACCCGCCTGACTAGTGACATCTTCGTCGGCGTGGAGCCCGTGTCCTTTACGTGAACGAATGCGTGAACTACTTGCCACGCGAACTCCGTTTGGAATTTCGGGCAGCCTTAACAGGTGTGCCTAGCGAGAAATCAAATGAAGAGAAATCATCTTCACGCTTGGCAACCGGGAACTTTTTGGTGGTTTTCTCTAGCGCCTTTGTGGTGCTCTCGATGCTATGAGTGGCGTTAAGAAGCTTATTAATAGCGTTGGTGAGAGTTGCGTTAAGAGTGAGGTTTGAAAGCGCTCGCTTGTCGTGGAGGTACCCAGCAATCTCCATCGCTACTTTGACGCGCTCGGCTTCGATTTCACGCTCAGCGCGATCTTGCAGCTCCGCGCCTTTGCGGCCTTGAATCGAAACAACCAAAGTCAGTGCGATAACGACGAAGATGATTAAGAAGTCCAACGTTGCTACATTGGAGATGGTCCACTCTTTAGCCAGAATGTCATAACCGTTCTGCCAGAAATCAAGGAAGTTAACGACATCGGTTCCGTTGTCTGCTACATATTGGGAGAAGGCGGTGGTCGCTTGACCCACGGCATACCAGGTCAGAGCAACAGGCAAGAAGACAAGAACGTTTCGGATAACGGTAAGACGGCGAGTCCAGACAATTGCTCGCGCACCAGATTCGATCGCTGGTTGCGGTAAATACTCCATCGGATTGAGCGTTGCCCACATTGTTAAATTCTTACGCTCGCGAAGATCTGCAACGAGAGTTGAAATATAGGGATCGCTGGATATGCCACGAAGGCGCCCCCAACGTTCAACCGAATCTGCCAACGTGAGATGTTCTTGAGAGTCTTTTCTTATGCGAGCCATGGCGGCAAGGTTACTGAACGAGTGGTCTAACCGCCAGCCTCACCCCAGCGAGCAAGCCCCTTATTTCGGTTGAAGTATTAGCGAGACTGAGTTGATGCACCAGCGTTGATCGGTGGGTACGTCATATCCCTCGCCGGAAAAGACATGGCCAAGGTGTGAGCCACAGTTGGCGCAGCGAACTTCGGTGCGCACACGCGGCGCGAGGGAGCGGTCCTCGATAAGTTCGACCGCGTCATCGGATGTGGGGGCATAGAAAGATGGCCAGCCACAGCCGGAATGGAATTTTGTTTCGCTTCGAAAAAGTTCATTCCCACACGCCTTGCATTGGTAGGAGCCGACGGTTTGGCTATCGGTGTACTCGCCAGTGAAGGGACGCTCAGTCGCAGCATTGCGCAGAACGTCAAAGGAGAGCGGATCAATGCGCTCTTTCAGGGCGTCCTCATCGATGGCGACCGGATACTTCTTCTCAGAACTCATTGCGCAAGTATGGCGCAACACCGGCTCGTGCGGGAATTTTAAAATCAGGCGAGACGCGTAATAGTTGAACATTCAACTAATGAACAGATAGGCTGAATACATGAGCCCGCACACTTCGGCGAAAGCGCCGGCCCTCTATATAGGTCACGGCGCGCCACCTCTGCTCGATGACGAACTCTGGGGTACTCAACTCTCTGATTGGTCGGCCGCATTAACCCGGCCCCAAGCAATTCTGATTGTTAGCGCCCATTGGGAATCTGCGCCACTGACACTTTCATCGACTCAAGATCACACGCCATTGATTTATGACTTTGGCGGATTTGCTCCGAAGTTCTATGAGTTGGAATATAAATCGCCAGGTGCGCCGGCTCTAGCTGCGCGCATAAAAGCCATTATGGATGAACCAGTAATTGATCAGCCCAATCGGGGGCTGGAT
>WLRE01000066.1 GCA_009698045.1 Actinomycetota bacterium
CACGCGCCAACGACGTTGTTCAAGGTCTCATTAAGGCAATCGAAGATTATGAAAACGCCGCGTCAAAAGCGGAAGCTGCTGGAAACTCCGCTAAGGCAAAGGTCGCACGTGAAGCTGCCGAAGCTCGGAAAGCCTGGCTTGCAGAAGCTCAAAAGGGATTAGCCGACTTTAAAGCGTAGATCGCTTCAATTATTTGTTGTGCGATAGACGTCATAGACGCCTTCGATACTGCGAACCGCAGAGAGCACGGCATCTAAGTGAGTCGCATCAGCCATTTCGAAGGTGAACCTGGAGAAAGCGGTCTGATCTTTCGCTGTACTGACTGAAGCATTCAATATATTCACGTGTTGGTCAGAGAGAGTTTTGGTCACATCCGATAGCAAGCGCGCGCGATCTAACGCCTCGACTTGGATATTGACTAAAAAGAGGGTCTTAGCATTGCGATTCCAGTTAACTGCGACGATTCGATCAGGTTGGTTCAGAATCAAATCTGAGAGATTGATGCAGTCTTTTCTGTGAACGGATACGCCACTCCCCTTAGTGATAAAACCGATGATTTCATCACCTGGTACCGGGGTGCAACATCGAGCAAGTTTCACCATAACTTCTCCAGCACCAATAACTTCCACGCCTGAGGTATTACGCGAAACGTTCTGAAAATTCACTGTTGGAAAATGAGATTCCAATTCATCTTCAATCACTGGACTATCTACACCAGTTGCGGCGACTAATTTCTCCACCACAGCTTGTGACGAGATATGACCATTACCGATCGCGGCATATAGTGATTCAATATCTGGATAGTGCAAGTCATGTGCGAGTTCGAGAATGGCTTGCCCAGCAAAAATCTTTGTAAGTGGCAGCCCCACCTTTCGCATCTGTCTGGCTAAAGATTCGCGGCCGGCTTCAATTGCCTCCTCTTTGCGCTCTTTCGAGAACCAGGCCTTAATCTTTGAACGTGCACGTGGCGATTGCACGAAGTTAAGCCAGTCTCTACTTGGACCGGCGCCCTCGTGTTTATTGGTGACAATATCTATGACATCGCCATTGACGAGTACGGATTCAAGAGGAACGAGCTTGCCATTCACCTTGGCCCCAACGCACTTATAGCCGACTTCGGTATGTACCGTGAATGCGAAATCGACTGGAGTGCTGCCGGCAGGCAATGCGATGACAGTTCCTTTAGGAGTGAAGACAAAGACTTCAGGTGTGCGCAAGTCGTAACGAAGAGTGTCGAGAAAATCCCCTACATCTTCAGTCTCTTGTTGCCATTCATGTAATTGTTTAAGCCAAGCCATATCCGGAGTGCCCGCTTTACTCTCTTCCGCATTCTTCAGCTTATATTTCCAGTGAGCTGCAATGCCGTATTCAGCTCTTGCGTGCATATCAAAAGTGCGGATCTGAATCTCAACTGCTTTGCCGTTGGGTCCAATAACCGTTGTATGAAGGGATTGATATAGATTGAACTTTGGCATCGCGATGTAATCTTTAAATCGTCCGGGCACCGGACTCCATCGGGCATGGATCGATCCTAAAACTGCGTAACAATCGCGGACGTCATCCACAAGAATTCTTATACCAACAAGATCATAAATTTCACTAAATTCGCGGCCACGAACAATCATCTTTTGATAGACCGAATACAAGTGCTTCTGACGACCAGAGACCTTTGCGGTAATCTTTTCAGCTGCTAAATCGCTTTGAATATCGGCAACAACTTCTTCAGTGAACTTTGTGCGCGATGGAGAACGTTCTTGCACTAACCGTTCAATCTCATCGTAAATTTTGGGCTCAACTGTTTTAAAGGAGATATCTTCCAATTCCCATTTAATTGCGCTCATGCCCAAACGATGCGCAAGCGGTGCATAAATATCGAGCGTCTCGCGCGCCTTGCGGGCAGCAGATTCTGGCGAAACGTATTGCCATGTTCGGGCATTGTGCAATCGATCAGCCAACTTGATAACAAGAACACGAATATCGCGAGACATCGCAATCACCATTTTGCGCAATGTTTCAGCTTCTGCATCTGGACCATATGAGAGCTTGTCGAGTTTTGTAACTCCATCGACTAGTGCAGCGACTTCGACTCCAAAGTCCTTTCGTAATTGTTCAAGCGAGTAATTCGTATCTTCTACTGTGTCGTGCAAAATTGCTGCGATGATGGTTGCTTGATCAAGACCAATGTCAGCCAGGATTTCTGCTACGGCAATCGGATGCGTGATGTAGGGTTCCCCAGATTTGCGACTCTGTCCATCATGAGCTTTTTCTGCGATATCAAATGCGCGTTCGAGCTCTTCCACATCGACATGGGAATGGTGAGCAAGAACTTTGCTTACTAACGGCTCAAGCAGCGCTTTCATGCTCCTAGGCTACCTCTGCTGTGAAAAGGTCTCCTACTAGCGGCGTTTGCGTTTAGGTTGATTGCGAGGACCACGAGGACGGTCGTCCTTTTCAATCTTTGTTGCAACAGAAGCACCAGTAAGGCTTGCTTGCGCAGCACTGACTTCAACCGGTGTGAGTCCGCCTCTCGCATTCACGCGCTTTGCAAGAGCTTTCATGGCAGGTTCGCGTTCGCGAAGAACTGCCAAGATTGGAGTTGCTATAAATATTGAGGAGTAAGTTCCAACTGCTAATCCGATAAAGAGCGCGAGCGAGAGATCCTTGAGCGTTCCTGCGCCAAGTAGACCTGCTCCTACAAAGAGGATTGAAGCTACGGGTAGTAGAGCGATGAGTGAGGTGTTGAACGAACGCACCAGCGTCTGGTTGACGGCAAGGTTTGCGGCCTGTGAATAGGTCAACTTTCCAACGCTCGTCACCGATTTAGTGTTCTCGCGTACCTTATCGAACACAACTACGGTGTCATATAAGGAATATCCGAGAATGGTGAGGAAGCCAATTACCGTTGCCGGCGTAACATCAAATCCAACTAGCGCGTATATGCCCACCGTGATGAATACGTCGTGGATAACCGCAACAATCGCTGCTAGGGCCATCTTTGGCTCAAAGGCCATAGCCAAGTAGATCATTACGACAATCAGGAACCCGAATAAACCATAGAGCGCCTTGCGCGTAATTTCTTTACCCCATGAGGGTCCGATGCTCTGCGTATCAATATTGTTGATATCTACATTGAATTTTGCGGCAAGTGCATTTTGAACTTCATTGGATTGCGCATTTGAAAGAGAACCGGTCTGCACTCGGATCTTATCCGTGCCGATTTTCTGGATAACGGTTTCACCTGAATAACCAGATGCCGCTACCGCAGATTCTGCATCTGCTACTGATGGATTATTTGTCGTCACCATGTACGACGAACCACCTTTGAATTCAATGCCTAGCTTAAGTCCTTGAATACCAAGAGCCCCCGCTGAGAGAATCAGAAATAGAGCTGAGACTGCGTACCAAGTTTTGCGACGACCAATAAAATCGAACGAAGTTTCACCGCGGTATAGACGGCCACCGATTCCAGATAAACGACTCATGGCTTATGCCTCCTTTGAAGCAGATTGAGTTGAGGCTGATGGTGCGATGCCAAGACTCTTTGATGAGAATCCTGATAGCGCGCGACCTTCGGCATAGAACGGGATTCGAGCCAATAGCGTCACCAACGGTTTGGTGAAGAAGAAAACTACGAAGAGATCCACAATTGTGGTCAGACCTAAAGTAAATGCGAATCCTCTAACTCCGCCAACTGCGAAGAAGTAGAGAACGATAGATGCAATCAACGAGACGCTGTCGGCAACGATAACGGTATGTCTAGCTCGTGCCCATCCGGTTTCGACTGCAGTTCGCAATGAGCGACCATCTCGGACCTCATCACGCAAACGCTCGAAATAGACAATAAACGAGTCTGCCGTGATTCCGATCGCCACAATTGCGCCAGCGATACCTGCCAGAGTTAAAGTGAAACCAATCCATTTACCGAGCAGGAGGAATGCGAGCACAACGATTGCCGCAGCAACAAGAAGTGATCCCACTGAGACCAACCCAAGACCCTTGTAATAAATCATCGAATAGAGAATCACCAAGAGCAGACCTAACGCACCAGCAAGAAGTCCGGCATGTAGCTGACTTGCGCCAAGAGTTGGCGATACTTGCTGAACCTCGCCTCGGTCAAAGGCAAGCGGCAAAGCTCCGTACTTAAGAACGTTGGCCAGATCGCTGGCTTCTACCTGCGTGAAACTTCCAGTGATTTGAGCGCTACCAGAATTAATCGCCTCGTTGATGCGCGGAGCTGAAACTACTAGTCCGTCGAGAACAATCGCAGCTTGATTCTGTGGTGAGGCAAGACCAGTAACACGTGTGGTCATCTCTCCGAATTTCTTCGTACCTTCACCATTAAAGTCGAGCATTACATACCAACCTGATGCACCTTGCTGGTCGATTGCAGCAGAGGCTTTAGAAACCTGGTTTCCTAATACTTCGGCTGGCGCGAGAATATATTTTGAGATGCCATCACGACTGCAAGAAACTATCGCAGCATCAGGAGTATCCCCACCGCCACCTTGGCGATTCTCTGGCAGTGAACAGTCGAGCGCTGCATAAGCCGAGTTGAGAGCTGGTGTTATGCCAGCAGGCAATGTGGAAGGCGCAGCTGTCTTTGTGTCGACAGCGGAGAGAAGTGAACCTGCGTTACCAGCACCTTCGGCTAAAACCTGGCGGAAACGAAGTTCAGCAGTCTGTCCAACAAGTTCCACAATTCTGCGACCAGTCTCGCCTGGAACCGAAATAATAATCTGACGATTTGCACCGGTACCTTGAGCCGATACTTCAGACTCTGCAACACCTAGCGAGTTAACTCGCTGACGAATGATTCCGACTGCCTGATCAATAGCAGCGCTTGTAACTTTGCCGCCGTCACTAACTCGCGGCTGCAAGGTGACGCTAGTGCCGCCACGAAGGTCGAGACCAAGTTTGAAACTTGTCGCTCCTTGCACCAGGGCTAGCGCGCCAAAGGCGACTATCGATATAAGAAGAATGGCCAGGGTTCGCGCTGGGCGACCTGGGGCCTTTACAGACCTCGCTGATTTTGAATTATTGGCAGACATGAGGCGTAAGTCTAGGCATTAGATGAGGGTGTGTCGAAAAGACCGCCAGGCTCGAAATCCATCCCTTTGACCACGCTCTCAGGAATTTCAACTCCTAGGTGGGTATAGCCCAGAGCGGTCAAAGTTCGTCCGCGAGGTGACCTCGAGAGGTAACCCATTCTTACCAAGAAGGGTTCGGCCAGGGATTCGATGGTCTCGGCTTCTTCTCCGATTGCCATTGCCAGAGTTGTCAGCCCGACGGGCCCTCCGCTAAATCTATGCGCAAGGGCAGCGAGAACGGCCTGATCTAATCTATCCAAACCTTTCGGGTCAACTTCATACATCTTCAACGCGGCATTCGCTTCGTTGAGGCCTACTACCCCTTTGTTATGAACTTGTGCAAAATCTCGAACTCGTCGAAGCAGGCGGTTAGCTACTCGAGGGGTGCCGCGCGAACGCGAACCGATCTCGCAAATCGCATCCTCTGAAATCGTGATCCCCAGCAAACCAGCACTTCGCCGAACAATCGTTGCTAAATCGCTATCTTCGTAAAAATCTAATTGCGCAGTAAATCCAAATCGATCTCGAAGTGGGCTGGGCAAGAGACCCGCACGCGTTGTCGCCCCTACGAGAGTGAAATGCGGAAGCTGTAGTGGAATGGAGGTAGCGCCCGCACCCTTACCAACAATGAGGTCCACTCGAAAATCTTCCATTGCCATATAGAGAAGTTCTTCGGCGGGGCGAGACATGCGATGAATCTCGTCAAGAAAGAGAATTTCACCTTCAACCAGCGTGCTTAAAATTGATGCTAAGTCCCCCGCATGTTGAATTGCCGGACCGCTAGTGATTCGAATTGGTGCATTCATTTCGCTTGCAATGATCATTGCAAGAGTTGTTTTACCCAATCCTGGTGGGCCCGAAAGAAGTACGTGATCGGCCGGTGCGTGCCTGGAACGGGCAGCGGCGAGAAGGAGATCTAATTGATCAGCGACCCTCTTCTGTCCGACAAAACTTTGTAATGAGGTTGGGCGAAGTGCAAGCTCTAGTGCGCCCTCTTCTTCAGAGGCGGTGAGTGAAGTTATTTCGTGCTCCATTAGGACCGGCCTAATTGTTGCAAAGCTAACTTGAGTAGTTCAGCAACTGGTTGCGCCGATACCTGGGCGCCAAACTCGCTCGCCACCACATCTATCGCCTTATCGCTCTCCCGCTGTGAATAACCGAGGTTAATGAGTGCTTCGGTGATAGAAGCGCGCCAAAGTTGAGCTGCTGGAGCGTGCGAATGAGATGTTGAACCAACTTTTTCTTTAAGTTCCAGAATCAAACGTTGCACACCTTTCTTTCCTAATCCAGGTATGCGTTCAAGTGCGAGGTTATCCCCACTAGCAATTGCCGTCGATAACTCAACTTCATTCATCATGGAGAGCGCGGACTGGGCAACTTTCGGGCCAATTCCAGAAACTGTCTGAAGCAATTCAAAGAAATCGCGTGCGTGTGAGCTCTCAAATCCATACAAGGTTAGCGCATCCTCGCGAACGACCAGGGTGGTGGCAAGTTCAGCGTTTTTTCCGAGAACTAGGGTGGCAGCAAGCGAACTAGGAACATGCACAAGCATGCCAATTCCGCCCGTTGATCCAACTTCAATTACAACGCTGGTGAGCGATATCTGTTTTACAGTTCCACTAATAGAGGCAATCATTTCATTGCCACCTTTTTTAACCGACGCTTCTCTGTAGCAACGGCAGCTTCCAATTTTGAATTTGCAGCTCCGCGCCAGTGATGACATATCGCCAGGGCTAACGCATCGGTGCTATCTACGGGCTTGGGGATTTCATTCAATTTCAACAATTTTTGAACCATTAACGCGACTTGTTTCTTGTCCGCGCGACCTGAACCTGTAACAGCTGCTTTAACCTCCGTTGGAGTGTGCATTGCGACTGGGATATCTAATCTCGCTGCTAAGAGAAGGGCAACCCCTGCTGCTTGGCCAGTTGCCATGGCAGTGCGAACATTGAGTTGCGAGAAGACTCGTTCGATAGCAATTACATCCGGGGAGAAATCTTTTACCCATTGCTGCAATGAAACCTCGAGTTCAAGCAACCGGTACTCCAGTGAGATTTCGGGAGAGGTCTTAATAACCCCTACCCCAATCATTTCGAGATGTTGCGGGCGCACACTTTCTACAATTCCGATACCGCAGCGAGTTAAACCGGGGTCGATTCCAAG
>WLRE01000067.1 GCA_009698045.1 Actinomycetota bacterium
TGAGAAATGGTTGAGCTAAGTACTCTCGAGCCTCTCGTAAAACTTTGAAGGCTTCACTTGAGTTACCCATATTTGACAGGATTAATGCTTGCTTCGCCATAAGTGCGGCTACCCACGGATAAAGTTCGTGCTTCTTTGCCGTGTCAATGAGTGAAGTTGCGTAATCGAGGGCTTCAATGTCTTGGCAATATTCTCGAGAGACTTCAGCGAGTATGTACTTCATGTCGAAGGGTGAAACGATCCCTGAATATCCATATTCCTGCGAGGTATTCAGGGAATATATCGCTAGGTCACGTGCATCCTTAAGCCGGCCCTCCCCCAAAGCTACGGACGCTTGAATTGCGCTGACTCCAATTAGTGGAAGATTGTCACGCGGATAATCTAATTGATCGGCAATCTCTTGTATCTGTAAGAGAGATTCCATATCTTCTAACAGAGTCGCCGACCAAGAGGCAAAACGCAGCCCTGTAAGAATCTTTGCAGCTGAAAATTCATCTTGAACAAATGAGAGCCGTGGAAGCGTTAGCGCAACCTCTATACATTCACTAAGTCGACCCTCGGAGAAAAGTGCTCGAGTTGTCATCACTGCAACATCTCCAGCTAACTTCTCTTCATCTCGAGTGCCCCGCGCAAGGAGTGTTAGCTCTCCAAGTTTTGCTTTAAATGAATCTAAGCTGGCCGAGACCATCGCAGCGTAGGCATCTACGAGTACCTCTCCTGAAAATTCAAGACCTAAACTTTCTGCAACGACTTTGCGCCAACGCCGTAAAACATCTCCATTATTGCTATAAATCATCTTGCGCGTATTTGTATTTATTAGTTTTTTCGCTATTTCAATCTCACCTGCTTCCATGTACAACTCGATGGCAGGAAGTGATTGACCATTCTCCTCCAGGATATCGGCGCTTTTTTTGCATAAGGCGTAATAGGCCGCGCTGTCCTTTTTCAAGTCTTCAATAATTACATCCCGGATAATCGGATTAATCTGAAATGAGCTCTGATCGAATCCAACTTCAGAGATAAAGACGCCCTCAGCGCCCATGCGGCGTAAGGTATTTCTGGCAGAGGTATCACCCATCATTTCGCGCACAAATTCTGGTCGCACCTCATCAAAGAGTGACATAGAGGTGAGAAACTTTCTTTCTATAGCGTTCAGTGATGCTATAGCCGCTCTCACAAGCGCTCTGCTATCCAAGGATGAGACCTCGTGAAATGACTTGTTTGAAGAGATATTCTTATTTTCCTGAGCGCTCTTCAGAATTATATGTACTCCGGTGGGCCAACCCTGTACTAAATCCACTGTTTCTTGATTATTGCTATTTAGCAGATCTACTTCGTAATACCTAGCTAAATTATTGATCTCTTCTTCGTTCAGTTTTAAATCCGCAGCATTAATTACTTTAATTGAATTGAAGGTCGCTGCTCGAGCATAGAGTGGAGCAGGAACTGAAGTTCGAGTCGTAATAGTTCTCAAATTAAGGGGAATATTTGCTGCCCATAGCTCCATCATTTCGGTATGTTCTGACGAGATGTTCTCTGCTGCATCTGTAATGAAATTTATTGGCTGTTCGAGCAACATGACATCGTTGGCCATACGAGTAACGACTTCAGCCACATTTAATTCTTCGTTAATCAGTGATTCTGCCCATGGTGCAAATTTGGGATAAAGAATTCTGAAACTTTCGATGAAGTGGAACAATGAAACCTTGGGCGAATCAGATTTAGATGCGGTGTACCAAATTGTGTTTTTTGGATTCTTGGCCGCCCACTGTGATGCCAGTGTTGTCTTGCCATATCCACTTGGCGCAACAATAAAGATCGCATAAGGAAGTGGGGTATCAAATTCCTTAATGAGCTCCTCGCGGGCGAGTAGGTGCGGAGGCACTACAGGTGGGGTGATGCGAGCCAGATTGACACCAGGTAGCAATGCTCGACTCTTTGTGGTTGCGCCCAATTTAAGAACTCCCTTTCACCTATAGGGGAGTCTTGCATGGGGTGAGGAGTACATCTAGGGTTTTACCTAGGGGTGAGGGGATTTCACCCATGGAGTTCACCCTAGTTCGTGCTGATTTTACGAAAGGTGAAGCGCAGCAGGAGCGTGTGCTGGAACCACTGGCGCGAGCGGCGCGACTGCCGAGACTTTTTGATAAGCCGCGCCTTGTATCGGCCGGGAATCTAGTTCGCCCTTATTAGGCCACATCGACATTGCTCGCTCGGCTTGGGCGGTAATAGTGAGTGAGGGATTAACTCCAAGGTTCGCTGTTACAGATGCGCCATCGACAATATGCAGCGTTGGATAGTTCCAGACTCGATGATACGGATCGATAACACCGGTTGATGCAGAATCACCAATTACGCAGCCACCGACAAAGTGCGCGGTAAATGGTGCGCTAATGAGATCCCCAATATTGCCACCAGGAATACCACCCGCTTTTTCTGCAATACGTCGCACAACTTCATTAGCTGCTGGGATGAAGGTGGCATTTGGTTTTTCAGAATCATTCTGCGAAGTCAAACGCCAACCAAATATTGATTTCTTAGGTGAGACCCGAAGCGAAGAATCCACATTCTGCATTACAAGTGCAATCACAGTTCGCTCACTCCATTTACGGACATTGAGAATTCTGCCCATCTGTCCTGGGTGTGTTAGTAACGTGCGTAGCCACTGACGCCTTCTGGCTTTTCCATCACTGCCATCTGTCATTAACGTTTGTAATAAACCCATTGCATTGCTGCCTTTACCGTAACGAACAGGTTCGACGTGAGTATGTTCGTCGGGAAAGAACGAGGAAGTAATAGCAGAACCCTGGCTGTAATCAATAGCACTCTTTGGCATTAGCGCACCGGTGAGTGCTTCACTATTAGTGCGAGATAGCTTGCCTAAATTCTCTGAAATTTTGGGTAGTGAACCATTTGCTTTCATCGTATGCATCAATTTTTGGGTGTTATATGTTCCTGCCGCCACTATGACTTGAGCCGCAGTAAATACTCGCTTTCGACCAAACCACGATGAACTCCCCCGCGCGTAGATTTTCCAGGAGCCATCATTCTGTTCTTCAATTCCCGTCACGGTGTGCTGGGCGAATACCTGTGCGCCGGCCCTCTCTGCTAAACCTAAATAGTTCTTGGGCAAGGTGTTCTTAGCGTTAAATCTGCACCCCGTCATACAGCCACCGCACTGCATACAACCATGCCGGTCTGGGCCTACGCCACCAAAGTAAGGATCGAGCGTGAGTTCGCCGGGACCTTTGCCGAAGTGAACGCCAAGCGGTGCCATGCGAAATGTATGTCCTACGCCCATCTCAATTGCAGCATCTTGCATCGCTTTATCGGATGGTGAGAAATATGGATTATCGGCAACTCCGAGCATTCGTGAGGCCTGGTCGTACCAAGGCAAGAGTTCTGATTTCCAGTCAGTGATATGCGCCCACTGCTTATCGTTGAAATAAGTATCGGGCGGAATATATAAAGTATTGGCATAGACCAGAGATCCACCGCCCACTCCTGCGCCAGCTAATACCAATACATCTGGCAGCGCATGAATGCGTTGAATGCCGCGAAGTCCCAACCGAGGGGCGTAGAGAAAGCGAGTCAGCCGCCAAGAAGTTTTTGGGAAATCTTTATCTTCAAATCGTCGGCCTGCTTCAATAACGCCGACTCGATATCCTTTTTCAGTCAGACGAAGTGCTGAGACAGAGCCGCCAAAACCTGATCCAATAATGATGACATCGAAATCCAAACGGGGCGTTGCCATATGACGATTATTGCTTCTTCTTGCGCAACTTTCTAGGGTCTATCTTGCTTGCGTGATGGCGAGCCTTCGCTAAGAGGCGTTCGGCCCATGCAAATTCCGCCGCCAATATTACAAGTCCAAGAATTACTAAGGGCATCGTGAAAGGTCCTGGGATGACGATGAGAACTAATCCGGAGACAATAAGGGTTATGCCAACTGTAAAAACGATTGTCTTGCGCATGTAAGAAGGAAGCGAACGCCAGGATTTGAGAAAGTAGCTTTTCATTTGGAGCCCCCCGTCAGGATTGAACTGACGACCTTCCGCTTACAAGGCGGGCGCTCTACCACTGAGCTAGGGAGGCCTGATGATGAGCCGCACAAGTACGGAAAATCAGAGTGCAATTATGGCACGACCTCGGGGTGGACGCGAAATTGCTGATTTTCCTGCGTACAACGAATCTTCCCGGTCGATAGTAAGTTCTGACCATGCGCCTTGGAGTCTTGGATGTGGGATCAAATACCATCCATCTTCAGGTCGTCGATACGCATCCGGGGGCCAGGCCCAATCCGACTTTTAACTTTAAGTCTGAACTACGGCTTACCGATTTTCTAACCAGTGAAAACTTGATTTCGGCTACTGGCATAAATGAATTAAATCGCTGTATTGAAGAGGCCGTGGGTAAATCCAAGCAAGCAGGTGTCGAAGAGCTGCTTCCGTTTGCAACTTCGGCCCTACGCGATGCATCGAATGGACTCGAAATTATTTCGGCAATCAATAAGAAGTATGAGATTGATCTACAAGTTCTCTCTGGTGAAGATGAAGCAAAGCTAACTTTTCTCGCTGCCCGTCGCTGGTTCGGATGGTCTAGTGGCCGACTCTTGGTTATTGATATCGGTGGTGGTTCACTTGAAATTGCCGCTGGCGTAGATGAATCACCAGAAGTTGCAGTTTCACTTCCATTGGGTGCGGCACGTCTAACAAAGAGTCACCTCGTCGGAGATCCGTATTCAGAGAAGAGTGTGCGTGCGCTCCGAGATCATATTGAAGAGCGTTTGGAATCTATTCTTCCTGCCCTTGTTCATCATCAGGATTCAGATCGAGCGATTGCGACAAGTAAGACTTTGCGAACAATTGCACGCTTATGTGGTGATTGGTATGGCGGCAATGGAAAAGTTATAAAGAGCGATGCTATTCGTAAAATTTCGAGCAAACTTGCAACTATGAGTTTAGAAGAACGTTCAGAGTTGCCCGGTGTTTCAGCGAACCGAGCGCGACAGATTGTGGCTGGCGCTTTTGTGGCAGAAAGTGTGATGCGAAATTTAGATTTAGAGACCCTTGAAATCTGTCCCTGGGCGCTTCGTGAAGGCGTAGTCCTTAAGTGGATGGACTGGATGGAAGCTTAAGGAGCAGGTAGATAATCTACTTGAACGACCTTTTTCTTCTTTAAAAAGAGAACCCAGGCATCACCTGGTTGTAATTTACCCGTAGGAATTTCTTTATCTGCAATCTTTGATTTCTTGAGCAACTTTCCTAACATGCGGGGCAGTACTGGATTGTGGCTGCAAACAACTGTAGCTGACTCGGACTTTGAGACCTGTTCCGCTAAATCCTTGATGAAATCTAGAGATTTTTCCTTATTCTTCTTAAAGGTGTACTCGCTAATTTCCCTTGTCACTAGTGGATCTATCGAGAGAGCTCGTGCGAAAGCAAGAACTGTGTCATAACAACGAACCGCATCGGATGTATGAATTTCAACAATTTGATACGGGGCAAGATTTACCATCATGCGACGAGCTTGATTTTGACCAATTACTTCTAGCGGGCGATCTTCATCCTCGCCCTGCCATTCCTCTCGTGCCAACGCTTTCGCGTGACGGAGAAGCACAAGAGGTGTGGCATCGTAGGGAGAATCTGAAAATTTATTGACTATCTCTTTATCAGTGGTGCGGGTAAGAGTTTTGAGCGCCTTCTCAATATCCCACCACTCCAGCAGATCAACTTCGTTATTCGGTGTGAAGTTATGGTTCTGCGGAATGTATTTCGCTGCCCAATAACTAGCAATCTTTGGACCATCAACAGTGAGGTATTCCACTGAACCAAGAAAGGGGCCAAATTGAAAAGAAAGTCCGGTCTCCTCCTGTGCCTCTCGATATGCGCATGAGATGAGAGTTTCGCCAGATTCTAACTTTCCTTTAGGAAGTGTCCAATCGTTATACCGCGGCCGGTGAACTACAGCGATTTCAATCTTCTTCTCACTGTTCTTGCGCCAAATAACCGCACCTGCAGCGACGATTGCATTACTCATTCGCGTAACCTGTACCAATCTGTAACTTGTGCGTGGAAATCTGTCAGGGGTTCACGGTCGGGACCAAGTACTGCATGATGCCATCCGCCGTCTTCGCGCATTATCCAGGCAGGTGAAGTATCAGAGAGATAGTGATCGAGTGCGCGAATAAGCATTCGCTTATGATCAGGTTGATTGATATTTACCATAGCTTCAACACGGCGATCGAGATTTCGATGCATCAGATCAGCACTGCCAATCCAGAGTTCATCATTACCGCCATGTGCAAAGTGGAAGATGCGAGAGTGCTCTAAGAAGCGACCAAGAACTGAGCGAACGGTGATGTTTTCGGAGAGTCCTGGAATACCTGCACGAAGTGCGCAAATTCCACGAACAACGAGATCTATTTTTACACCCGCTCCTGAGGCTCGATAAAGAGCTTCGATGAATTCTTCATCCATTATGGAATTAAGTTTGATCCGAATATAAGCAGGCTTTCCTGCTTGGTGATTCGTTACTTCACGTTCAATTCTCTCGATGAGACCGGGCCGCAGAGTTCTTGGTGCTACTAATAACCGAGAGAAGGAAGTTTGAGGTGCAAAGCCTGAGAGTTGATTGAAGAGTTTATTGATGTCATCTCCAAGTACAGCGTCAGCGCTAAGCAATCCAAAATCTTCGTACATTCGTGCAGTCTTGGGATTGTAATTACCTGTACCAATGTGGACATATCGGCGGATTGCACCGAACTCTTCACGCACAACAAGAGATAACTTGGCATGGGTCTTAAATCCAACTAAGCCATAGACCACGTGCACGCCGGCATCTTCAAGTTTTCTCGCCCATCGCACATTTGCTTGCTCATCAAATCGCGCGCGGATTTCAATGACAGCTAGAACTTGCTTGCCTGCTTCGGCAGCCTCTATAAGTGCCGCAACGATAGGTGAATCACCAGAAGTTCGATACAGAGTCTGTTTAATCGCTAAGACATGTGGGTCGGTCGCCGCGGATTCTAGAAAGCGAACAACTGAAGAGTTGAAGGACTCATAGGGGTGGTGAAGCAGAATTTCATGACGCTTAATTGCATCGAAGAATGCCTCAGTCGAATCTGGTTCGGCTTCACGAA
>WLRE01000068.1 GCA_009698045.1 Actinomycetota bacterium
ACCAGGTGAGAACCCAGGAAAGATCGTTGATATCGATGTCTCGCAAGAGATGTCAGAATCATTTTTGGAATACGCATATTCAGTAATTTATTCACGAGCACTTCCGGATGCGCGCGATGGTTTAAAACCAGTACAACGCCGCATCCTTCATCAGATGTCAGATATGGGTCTTCGTCCAGATAAGGGCCACGTGAAGTGCGCCCGCGTGGTTGGTGAAGTCATGGGTAAGTTGCACCCGCATGGTGACGGTGCAATCTACGACGCAATGGTCCGCATGGCTCAATCTTTCTCGATGCGCCTGCCACTGATCGATGGCCACGGAAACTTTGGTTCCCTAGATTCAGGTCCTGCTGCAATGCGTTATACCGAATCTCGTCTGGCTACTCCAGCGATGGCGATGGTCAATGAGTCCGATGAAGATACGGTTGATTTTGGATCAAACTATGACGGCCAGCTTCTAGAGCCCACAGTTCTGCCAGCCGCATTCCCAAACCTCTTGGTCAATGGCGCTACTGGAATTGCAGTGGGTATGGCCACCAATATGCCTCCCCACAACTTGGGCGAAGTTATTGCCGCTACCAAGCATTTAATTGATAACCCAAAGGCGACTCTCAAAGCGTTGATGAAGTTTGTTCCTGCTCCTGACTTTCCTACCGGTGGCGAAATCACTGCTCGCGAAGGAATTGCTGAGGCTTACGAATCCGGTCGCGGCTCATTCAAGGTGCGCGCCACTGCTGTCATCGAGAAGGTCACCTCTCGCAAAATGGGAATTGTCATCACCGAATTTCCTTACAACATTGGGCCAGAGAAAGTGGTTGAAAAGATTGCAGACTTGGTTAAGGCCAAGAAGATTCAAGGAATCTCTGACATCGTTGACCTCTCTGATGGACAGCAAGGCACCAAAGTCGTTGTTGAAATCAAGAATGGCTACGAAGCAGAAGATGTGCTCGAGAAGCTTTATAAGCTCACTCCAATGGAAGATCAATTCTCCATCAACGCCGTTGCACTTGTTAACGGCAAGCCGCTCACTCTCGGCCTGAAAGAACTTCTGCAGGTCTTTATTGACCACCGCATTGAAGTTGTTCGCCGCCGCTCTGAGTACCGCAAAGGCAAGGCGGAAGCGCGTTTAACCCTGGTCGATGGACTTCTGAAGGCAATCATCGATATCGATAAGGTCATAAAGATTATCCGTGCATCCGATGATGCAGCAGTTGCTAAAGATGCTCTCATCAAGAGTTTCAAACTCAACGATGAACAAGCCACCTATATCTTGGATATGCCACTTCGTCGCTTGACCAAGATGAGCAAGCTAGAGCTTGAGAATGAGCAGAAGGAATTGAAATCCATTATTGCTGCCCTCAAGAAGTTATTGGCCTCCGAAGATGCAATCAAGGCTCAAGTTGCTACAGAACTTGATGAGGTCGCGAAGAACTTCGCTACACCTCGCCGTACCCGCCTCGCTTAATTAAGCGTCGATACGTTCGCGATCGATTTCAGCATTAGCAATAAATTCCTTGCGAGGTGCTACCTCATTGCCCATCAACAGCTCGAAGATTGCCTCTGCGGCAGCGGCATCCTTCATTGTTACGCGACGTAGAGTGCGCTTCTCTGGGTCCATTGTGGTCTCACGGAGCTGGTCTGCATCCATTTCACCCAGACCTTTGTAGCGCTGAATTGGTTCTTTCCAACGCTTACCGGCTTTTGTGAGTTCTGCAGTGACTTTCTTCATCTCATCATCAGAATAGGTGTAGAAGACTTCTCCACGCTTACCGCCTACAACATCGATGCGATGGAGTGGTGGGATAGCGGCAAAGACGCGACCATCTTCGATGAGTGGCTTCATGTAGCGATAGAGCAGAGTCAAAAGTAGGCAGCGAATATGTGCGCCGTCGACATCAGCATCTGACATCAAAATTACGCGGCCATAGCGAGCATCATCAATAGTGAAGGAGCGGCCAGAACCTGCGCCGATAACCTGAATGATTGATGCGCATTCATTGTTCTCGAGCATCTGAGAGAGCGAAGCTTTCTGGACGTTCAAGATCTTTCCACGAATCGGAAGGATGGCTTGGAATTCAGAGTTGCGTGCGGCCTTTGTGGTGCCGAGTGCGGAGTCGCCCTCAACGATAAAGAGTTCGGTGCGAGCGGTGTCATCGGATCGGCAATCAGAGAGCTTGGTAGGTAGCGATGAATTTTCGAGCGCATTCTTGCGGCGCTGTAAGTCTTTGTGGGCACGTGCAGAGATTCGGGTGCGCGATGCAGCGGCAACCTTCTCCATAACTGCCTTGCCGGTCGCCTTGTCAATGCGCTTAGTTGTTGCAAAAAATGCCTTCATCTCATCGGCAACAACTGCAGCGACAATCTTGGTTGCAGCCGCTGTGCCGAGAACTTCTTTCGTCTGGCCTTCGAACTGCGGCTCAGACATACGAACCGTTACAACGGCTGTCAGACCCTCTTGAACGTCATCTTTAGTGACATCTGCTTCATTGTTCTTCAAAACTTTGTTAGCGCGAAGTGCGTCGTTAAATGCTTTGGTAATCGAACGTTCAAAGCCTTGAACGTGGGCTCCACCCTTAGGCGTTGAAATAATGTTTACAAACGATGCCATCGTGGTGTCATAACCATTGCCCCACTGCAGTGCGATATCTACGCCCATCTCGCGCGAGACTTCAGTAGGCATCATGTGCCCCTTGTCGTCTAAGACGGGAACAGTTTCGGTGTATTCGCCAGAGCCTGTAAGGCGAATGACTTCACCCACGGGTTCGTCTGGACGCAAGAAGGTACAGAACTCACCGATTCCACCTTTGTGGAAGAAGGTTTCGGATGTCTTTGCCTTTGCGCGATTGTCATTAACGACCAATGTAAGGCCCGGAACGAGATAAGAAGTCTGACGGGCACGGGCATAAATATCTTCGATGCTGAGTTCGGCCTCTTTGAGGAAGATCTGCTTATCCGCCCAATACTTGATGCGGGTACCAGTGACTTTTGCTGCAACTTTGCCAATAACACGCAGGCCGGAGCTTTCCGTAAATTCTGCTTTAGGACCATCGCCATCAAAGATTCCGGCATTTCCGCGCTGGAAACTCATCCAATAAATCTTGCCGTTGCGATCGACTTCCACATCAAGACGAGAGGAGAGCGCGTTCACAACAGATGCGCCCACACCGTGCAGACCACCTGATGCAGCGTATGAACCGCCACCGAACTTTCCGCCTGCGTGGAGTTTGGTCATAACAACTTCAACACCAGTAAGTCCAGTCTTTGGCTCTTTATCTACCGGAATTCCGCGACCGTTGTCATGGACTTCAACAGATCCATCGGATTCAAGATTAATTTCAATTTTGTTGCAATGTCCGGCGAGAGATTCATCGACCGAGTTATCAATAATTTCCCAGAGGCAGTGCATCAATCCACGAGAATCGGTGGTGCCGATATACATACCTGGACGTTTGCGAACTGCATCTAAACCTTCGAGCACCGCTAAATCTTTAGCCGAATATCCATTCTCGGTCGTTGATTCTTTATCATCGGTAGCCACGGAGGGAGAGGCTATCTCGATAATGGCGCAAACCTGGGGATATAACCCCCTTCTCCCCCATATAAATTATTCTCAGCACTTTATGCGAATCCTTTACGAGATATTTGACACGCCCGAGCGTAATTTTCGCTATTTTGTGGAGCGGGGAATAAACCTTTCATGGTTTGATGTTCCCCTAGGCGAGGAACTACCTCACAAGAAACTGACAGAAATGTCAGAGCAGAAGCCACAAGGGAGCGATATGACCGAGCAGATGATTCTCGAAACAACACCGCTCAACGCCGTCGATCGTTGTGATCGTTGTGGTGCACAGGCTTATGTCCGCGCCGTGTTACTCAATGGCGGAGAACTTCTCTTCTGTGGTCACCATGCCAAGGAATATGCAGAAGGCCTCAAGCCGGTTGTTAAAGAGATTCAGGACGAGACAAATAAGCTCGTTGAAGTTTCGTCAGACGCTCGCTAACTAGTATCTCTCTCGCATCAAGGTGATTTAGAATCACCGTATGAAACGCCTCGCCACTTTCTGCGCGAGTTTTCTCTTGCTTCAAATTCTTACAAATTCATATTCGGTGGCTAACGCAGCTCCCCTTTTATCCAACCCAACTCCAATTGTTGAGTACAACGCAAGCACTATTACATCCGGCGGGATGACTGACGCTGCAGGACTAACCAACGCAACATTTGGAAACGCGCCTAGCGTTGCTGGTGGAGTAGTTACTTTTAATGGTGTTAATCAATACGCAGTGACCAGTACAAGCTTGGTACCGACTTTTAGCGCACTCGGTACTTCATATGAGAGAAGCCTCTCTGCCTTCGTTTATATCTATCCCACGGGACAGAGCGGTGTAATTCTTGATGAACTGGGAACCACCACGATAGACAACAACTGGCACGATACGCAGATCGAGATGGTGTCAGGGACGCTCTATTTCAGAGTATGGAATTGCTCCGCCATCACATCAACAATCGCTGTCAGTCAAAATGCGTGGAGTCATGTTGGATTTACTTATGACTACTTAACCACAACCATGAAGGTATATGTAAATGGTGTCCAAGCAGGCCAAAACACTAGTTGTTCGCGAGCAGTTCCATGGAGAGATAGCAGCGCCGGGCTCTATTACGGCTTTGCTTCAACTTCCGGCACAAACCTTGGATCTGGCGCATACGGAAAATTCAAGCTAGGTCAATTCGATTTATATTCCAGTGCTTTGACTGGGCCGCAAGTTTCCGCGGCAAACAATGCAGTGCGCTCCAGTTTTAATCCATTATCCACACCTGCTGCACCAACAATTCTCGCAAAGTCTGCAGATTCCGTCACCATCTCGGATACTGATGTAGCAAATTCATCTTCATATGTTGCATATATATATGCCAGCAACGGAACAACATTCGTTGATAGTCGAACTGTTGCGACCGGTTCAATCGCCGCTGGAACAACCTTTACAGGCCTAACACCAAGCACGACGTATGTTGCAAAAATCCAAGCTATCGGCGATCAAATAACCTATGGAAACTCACCCACTAGCTCGGGTACTTCCTTTACTACCCTGGCCGGAACCACCACGCTTACTTTGGCTCTTGATAGCGGATTAACGACCGCCACTTATCGCCAGGTGGCTCGAATCAAAGCCAGTCCAAGCGTTCCTGGTTTAGTTACTTTTTTCTATCAAGGGAAACGAATTGCAGGGTGCGCTCGAATTCTCTCCTCGGGCGGCTTCGCCTATTGCAATTGGAGGCCGAGTGCTCACGGACAAATTACAGTCACTGCCTCATTTGTACCGACGAATAACAACTATCTCAGTAGTGTTGCGACTTCTCCGGTACTTACTATTTCTTCTCGCTCTGGAAACCGCTAGTTATTTTTAACGCTTCTTACTTCCTATAGCCCTACCTTGGACCCAGATAGTCATTGAACTTGACGAGCTCTGATTCGGTAGTGAAACCGGGGCATAAGTAACCATGATGTTTACATACGTGCGTTGAGACGGCGCCCAGGTGCAAGTGGCTAACGAAATAGTAGTGAGAATATTCTTACATCCCGGAATCGGCTTACCTTGCGCAAAGAATGTTGCTCGTCCCACAGCATTTACATTCGCACTTAAAATACTTGGAGAACGATAGACAGGATTTGCAGTATTCAGAGTAACTTGTGAAATAGTGGCCACGCCCGTGGTTGCATTTCCGGTCAATGGCGTTGCGCTGCTATCGGAGGTAGAACGCGCCCAGACTCGAAAGTTATAGAGCGTGCCTTGATCGAGTCCAGAAATAGACGCAGTCGGCGAACCGGTCGGCGAAGTGATTCGCACTGTAGAAGCGCCGGACCAATTAGCGGTGGAGTTCTTCTTGTATTGCACTACATATTCGTTCACAGTTCCTGAAGCAGGAGCTGCCCATGACAAATTTACCTGCGTTGCACTTGGTGTACTGGTAAGAGTTTGTGGTGTACCAAATGCAGGATCGGCTTGCTTGCCCCATAACTGAAATGCCATGGGGCCAAGGCCACCGTTGTACCCGTTCGATGTGTTTTGGCCGCTTGCTGCTGTCACGCCGTTCCAGTTTGGTTGATCTCCTTGAATAACTCCGTTCTGCAATCCGATTCCTATGTGGTCATCGCAGGAACCATCTTCAGCGGCTTCGTTATTCCAAATGATTCCCCAGCGGAAGAGGTGGGCACCGCATGCAGTTGAGTGGTTGAATCCATAAACTCCGTAACCACTCTGATAAGAAAAAACTGCTGTATTTGAACTATTTCGATAGAGCGAATTTCGGACGGTGGCATAGGTGCTGTAAATATTTTGAGTGGTTGTCAGACGGGTGTACATCGACTGCGCAGTAAACGTTTCGTACCAGACCCAGCCGCCAAAACCGTTGCTTGCGATATCACCATCGTTAGTCACTGAACCAACGGCTGGATTAGAAAAGGCAACAATTGCGCCGGTCAGTGGTACGGAGTTATAGGCAGAAGATTTTCCGTCAGATGTCGTGTCATTGGTGAGCGCCGAGCCCGTAGAAGTTGTGTTGCTCGTGAAATATGTGGAGTCGTAGTAAAAACTGGTGCTCGTGCGCGGTGCTTTCATCATTAAAATCCAGCCACCGTTGGCGGTATTTGTGCGGTCCATTTTGAGATAAACCTGCGTCGCAGAACCTGAAATTTTTAGGTAGTAGGTGCCATCTGTTGTGGTTCCGTACAAATTGTAAATTTCTTGCGCTGAAAGTGCTGGGCAGGATGCAGATGTTCCTACCTGGCATTCGACTTCTTGCGTTTGGGCAGCTTGTACGGATGGCGATAAGGTGGAAAGAAGCATGACGCCGATCAGCACAAAGGCTAGTCGCGGTTGGAACAAAGACATTTGTTTAGCTAGGAATACCCTCGGGTGCAGTAAACCCACAACTCTTGTGCGATCCATCGCACCACGGCTTATCTTTCGATGCGCCACAACGGCAGAGTGAGAAATCAGATTTAGTTTCGATGACAGTGCCATCGGCAGCTACGATATCTACGGTTCCGGAGACGCGGATTGAACCGTTCTCTTTTAGTCGAATCTGTACGCGCTCGGTCATATCTTTATTCTAGATAATCGCGAAGTTTTTGGGAAC
>WLRE01000069.1 GCA_009698045.1 Actinomycetota bacterium
AAAACCTTCGATAACGCGGTGAAAGACGGTGCCATCGTAAAGATTTGCAGTGCTCTTCTCGCCACTGCGTGGATCTACCCATTCGCGCTTTCCTGATGCAAGCTCAACAAAGTTTGCAACAGTCTTTGGTGCGTGGTTAGGAAATAGTTCGATGGTGATATCACCAAGGTTGGTGTGCAGAGTTGCTGATGACATGAAGTGCCTTTCGAGAAGATGCGAATTTAATCTCTGAATTCTAGGGGGAAATCTCAAGGTGATTTTGGCTTGCGGTCCAAGTACCTTCAGGGTACCTTTGGGTACCTTCAGGTAACTAGTTGGGAGAGTTCATGGGACACCAAGTAAAGCTTGCTGATTCATTAGTTGAAATTGCGATGCGAGATGCCGAACGAGAGCACCGCACACTTCCTAAGCAAATTGAATTTAGGTACAAAATTGCCGGCATTATGGAAGAAAACCCTGATCTCACTTATGCAATGGTCCGAGATATTTTGAAAGCTCGTGACGAAGAGGCCTCTGGCGAATACGTATTTGGTTAAGTGATCAGTTGTTAATCCTTACCACTCCTACTTTTAATCATTCCGTAAAGAAATTTGCTAAGAACCAGAAGGTTGTATTAGATAAAGCGGTAAAGGCCCTCCTAAAGAATCCCTTGATTGGCGAAGCTAAAAAAGGTGATTTAAGAGGTATATATGTCTACAAGTTTAAGATCTTAGATAGGCAGTTTTTACTGGGATACCAACTGCCGAAGAAGAATGAGATTAAGTTGCTGATGATTGGCACTCATGAGAACTTTTATCGAGATTTAAAGAAATAAATTCAGTTAAGAGTTGCTGAGTTGTTCTTTGATTTGGTTAAGGTGATCTACGGGGTGTTTGGTGTAGTCAGCTAACCATTGCTTAATCGAGTATTCACCAGATTCGGAATGGACTCCAGAAATCTCTAATTGCTCGGGATTAACTCGTTTTAATAATTCATATGAGGAGTCTCGAACGGCGCTTATTACAGCCAATGATTTTTCAATTCTCTCTGTTTTATAACCGAGAGTTTCCTCGCTAGCCCACTTGTTTTCGTCATATCCTTGAATTACGGTTCCAGGCTCTGCAATCAATCTGCGCAATCGTGCATAGGATTGAGCTTCACTATCTGCCATGTGGTGGATAACTTGCCTTGGCGTCCAACCCTCTGCATCAGATTTATCCAAATCAAGATCTGAAAGAGTGTTAATAAAATCTAAGAACTGATCAGTGGCGCTTTTATAGTCAGCGGCGAAAGTATTCATTTTGTGGAGACCAGGGGAATCGAACCCCTAACCCCCGCCTTGCAAAGGCGGTGCTCTACCAATTGAGCTAGGTCCCCGAGTTATCGGGCTTGCTGGCAAACCTTATCTAAGAATTTACTTTTGGATAAATCCTTAAACGGCTTGGTGGGCCTAGGTGGACTCGAACCACCGACCTCTTCCTTATCAGGGAAGCGCTCTAACCAGGCTGAGCTATAGGCCCGCATTTAAGCGGAAGTTGAAGGTTACCCGAGTTTAAGGATTGACCAAAATCGCTTATTCGGCCTCTTCAGAAACGTCTTTAACCTGAGTAATTGAGACGACCGAGATGCCTTCATCTAGATTTACTAGGCGCACGCCCAAGGTGTCGCGACTAGTCTCTCGAATTTCAGAGCAAGCGGTACGCATAACGGTGCCGCCGGATGTAATTGCAAGAATTGAATCTGCCTCTTCAACGATCATCGCTCCGACTAATACGCCACGAGAATTCTCATCGATCTTTGCAGCTTTAACACCGATACCGCCGCGACCCTGTGGGCGATACTCATCGAGTGGGGTGCGCTTGGCATATCCGCCATCAGTTGCAGTAAATACAAATTTTGCAGAATCAGATTCATTAATCGCTGCCATAGTAAGAAGTTGGTCATCGCTGCGGAATTTCATTCCGATAACACCAGATGTGGAGCGACCCATAGAACGAATCGATTCTTCAGAGGTAACAAAACGAAGTGACATTCCTTTGCGAGAGACGAGAAGAACTTCGTCTTTTTCAGAGACAAGAGCCGCAGAGACAACTTCGTCATTCTCTTTTAGATTAATAGCGATGAGTCCGCCTTGTCGTGGTGAGTCATATTCGATCAGTGGTGACTTCTTCACAATGCCACCCTTTGTTGCAATAACAAGATATGGATGTGATGCGTAATTAGAGATTGCAATGACTTGAGCGATTGTCTCGTCCGGCTTAAATGCTAAAAGATTAGCGACGTGCTGTCCGCGGGCATCGCGACCGGCATCAGGAAGCTCGTGCACCTTGGCGCGATAAACGCGTCCTTTATTAGTAAAGAACAACAACCAATCGTGAGTAGAGGCGACGAAGAAGTGATCGACCAAGTCATCTTGTTTAAGTGATGCGCCTTTAACACCTTTGCCGCCGCGACGTTGTGAGCGGTATAGATCGGCCTTGGTGCGCTTGGAATAACCAGATTTAGTAATGGTGACAACAACATCTTGTTCGGGGATTAAATCTTCAACAGATAAATCAGTGTCGCCCGCGATGATTTGGGTACGGCGTTCATTGCCGTGTTTTTCAGTAAGTTCGCGGAGTTCAACTTTAATGATTTCGCGTTGCTTTGCTTCAGAAGCCAAGATTTCGTTGAGGGCGACAATATCTGCCATTAACTCGTTGTATTCATCGTTGATTTTCTGACGTTCGAGGGCGGCAATACGACGGAGTTGCATATCCAAAATTGCATTAGCTTGAATCTCATCTACTTCAAGAAGTTTCATCAAACCAGTACGCGCTTCTTCGGAAGTAGTAGAAGCACGGATAAGGGCAATAACGGCATCTAATGCGTCGAGGGCTTTGAGGTAGCCACGCAAGATGTGTGCGCGCTTTTCGCGTTCTGCTAACCGATATTTAGTGCGGCGAACAATGACTTCAACCTGGTGATCAATGTAGTACTTGATGAATTCATCGATACGAAGAGTGCGAGGAACGCCGTCGACAAGTGCCAGCATGTTGGCACCAAAGGAGTCCTGTAGTTGGGTTTGTTTGTAAAGGTTATTTAGAACAACCTTGGGGATAGCATCGTTGCGCAGAACAATAACTAGGCGCTGGCCAAGACGCTCGTTACCTTCATCGCGCACATCTGCGATGCCTTTGATGCGGCCATCTTTAACGAGTTCGGCAATCTTGAGCGCTAAATTATCTGGGTTAACTTGATAAGGCAGCTCGGTAACAACAAGGCAGGTGCGCTTGTTAATCTCTTCCACTTCGACAACTGCTCGCATAATGATTGAGCCACGGCCGGTGCGATAGGCATCTTCGATTCCTTGACGACCAACGATTAAAGCCTTGGTGGGAAAGTCTGGGCCTTTAACAAGAGTTAATAGTTTTTCAAGAAGTTCTTGAGGTTGGGCATCTGGGTTTTCAAGGGACCAGATAACTCCATCGACAACTTCATTGAGGTTGTGTGGCGGGATATTGGTGGCCATGCCGACTGCGATACCTGCAGAGCCATTAACAAGAAGGTTGGGGAAGCGGCTTGGAAGAACTGTTGGCTCTTGTGAGCGGCCGTCGTAGTTAGGAATGAAATCAACGGTGTCTTCATCGATGTCGCGCATCATCTCCATGGCTAGTGGCGCGAGCCGAGCTTCGGTATAACGCATTGCGGCTGCTGGATCGTTACCCGGCGAGCCAAAATTGCCGTTGCCGTCGATGAGTGGATATCGCAGCGACCAGAATTGTGCGAGACGCACTACGGCGTCATAAATAGCGGTGTCACCGTGTGGGTGGTAATTACCCATGACATCACCGACGATGCGAGAGGACTTGTAGTAACCCTTATCTGGGCGGTAGCCCGCATCAAACATTGCATAAAGAACGCGGCGATGAACAGGTTTTAATCCATCACGAATATCAGGAAGTGCGCGACCGACAATGACAGACATTGCGTAATCCAAATACGAACGCGCCATCTCAACTTGCAGATCAACAGTTTCTACGCGGTCAACATCCATACCTTCTTGGTAGCGATCGCCACCAATTTCAGTACGTGGATCTCCTGGCGGGGTTATTTCATTAGCCATTAGATGTCCAAGAAGCGAACGTCTTTAGCGTTACGCTGAATAAAGTTGCGTCGGAGTTCTACATCTTCGCCCATAAGTACAGAGAACAGATCGTCGGCCGCTGCAGCATCGTCGAGTGTTACTTGAATGAGAACACGGGCTGCCGGATCCATAGTTGTGTCCCATAGTTCTTTAGCGGGCATCTCACCGAGACCTTTGAAGCGTTGAATTCCATCATCTTTAGGAAGGCGCTTGCCGGCATCTAGACCGATTTGAATCATTCCATCGCGTTCGCGATCAGAGTATGCATACTCCACAGGATCTTTACCGCCCCACTTCAATTTATAAAGTGGTGGTTGAGCGAGATAAACAAAACCGCTTTCAATAAGTGGCTTCATAAAACGGAAGAGCAGAGTTAAAAGAAGTGTTCGGATGTGTTGTCCGTCGACATCAGCATCAGCCATCAAAATAATCTTGTGATAGCGAAGTTTGGCAACATCGAAATCGTCGTGAATACCTGTACCAAGTGCGGTAATTAGCGCTTGTACTTCGTTGTTTTGAAGCACTCGATCGATACGGGCTTTTTCAACATTGAGAATCTTTCCGCGAATAGGAAGTACTGCTTGATAGCGAGAGTCACGTCCGCCTTTAGTAGAACCACCTGCAGAGTCACCTTCGACTATGTAAAGCTCGCACTTTTCAGGTTCGGTCCATTGGCAGTCAGCGAGCTTGCCGGGCATTCCACGACCTTCAAGCAAACCCTTGCGGCTACGCGATAAATCACGGGCTTTGCGGGCAGCAACACGGGCGGCTGCTGCGTCAATTGATTTGCGAACAATGTCTTTACCCTCACCTGGATTTTTCTCAAACCATTCAGTGAGTGAATCGTTCATTGCTTTTTGCGTAAAAGATTTAGCTTCTGTGTTGCCGAGTTTAGTTTTGGTCTGTCCTTCAAATTGTGGCTCTGCAATTTTGATAGAAACAATTGCGGTCAGTCCTTCGCGGATATCATCACCGGTAAGACGATCTTCCTTCTTGCGGATATATCCCCACTCTTCGCCGAATTTATTAACGATAGAGGTGAGTGCGGTTCGGAAACCTTCTTCGTGTGTTCCGCCTTCGTGGGTATTAATTGTGTTGGCAAAAGTGTAGACAGATTCGGCAAAACCGGTGTTCCACTGCATTGCTACTTCAAGGCTAATTTTATGTTTCTTATCTTCGGTAGCGAAAGCAATAATGGATTTATGTTGTTCGCCTTTAGAGAGGTTTAAGTGGCGCACGAAATCAATGATTCCGCCGTCGTAGTGGTATTTAGCGTGTAGTTGATCGCCCTTGTCATCGACGCGGCCGGCGCGGGCATCGGTTAATGTGATTGTTAAACCTTTATTAAGAAAGGCCATTTCGCGAAAGCGAGTGGAGAGAGTTTCGAAGGAGAAATCTGTTGTTTCAAAAATTTCTACCGAAGGCCAGAAGGTGATGGTGGTTCCGCACTCCGCTGTTGCATCGCCTTTACGTACTGGTTTTTGTGGGACACCTAATTTGTATTCTTGAAACCAATGAAAGCCATCGCGTTTAACTTCAGCGGAGAGATCGGTTGAGAGCGCATTTACAACTGAGATTCCAACGCCGTGAAGTCCACCAGAGACTGAATAGCCACCATCTCCGAATTTTCCGCCGGCGTGGAGAACGGTAAGTACAACTTCAAGAGCTGGTTTCTTTTCAACAGGATGGATATCTACTGGGATTCCGCGGCCATTATCAATAACTTGCACTGCGCCATCTGGCATGAGAGTTACGTGGATGGTGTCGCAATAACCGGCGAGCGCTTCATCGACTGAGTTATCGACGACTTCATAGACCAGGTGGTGAAGACCGCGCTCTCCAGTGGAGCCGATATACATACCTGGGCGCTTGCGGACGGCATCAAGGCCTTCTAGGACGGTGATATTGCTGGCGTCATAGCTCTTCTCTGCCATCGCCCCACCTCCTGATAATTTATAGAAAGAGCCGTAAAAAGGATCCTCGGCTCATTTCGGTTGTTGCAATGGCCTCATCCTAGTCTGAAAGCCAGAGTCAGACCAGCCAAAAACAAGGCAGGTGGGGGTTCTGGGGGTCTATCTCGCGCGAGGTGTGGGTACTTACTAACTCACCCTATTTAGAGCTATCCGAAAGTGTCTCTTGGCCCTTTTGCGCCGCGGATGGAGCGCAAGCCCTTCTTCCAGCTTGGGGCATGCGGGCCGAAGATCGCAATCTCTTCAACAAGCGCTCCCGGGGCAGAGCTTGCGATCGTTTTAAGGAGATCGCCGGATATCAATGAGAGTTGTGTTGCCCAAGCGGTGGATGAGGTGCGAATTGTTAAACGCCCATCAACCAGAGTGATTGGTGTTGTGTGTGTAGCGATTTCATCGCCGACAATAATCTTCCAATCAGAAAATAGCGTGCCTTCAGCTATTCCTTGTCGCCAATCTCGGTTGGCTACGAGCTCTTGTAATGAGTCAGCAAATGAGTGTGGGTCTCTGGTTTTTTCGCGAGACTCGTTTATTACATCACCGGCGCGATGGCGGCGTGCTTGTGTTCGATAGGCGCGGTACAACTCGCGAGCTAAATCTCTAGCCATAGCTAATTATCTCTACTTACCGAACCGGACTTAACATGAAAGCGCGCACCAGCTAATTCTGTGGGCAGATCGCTCTCCACCGCAACAGTTATTAGTGTTTGTTCGGCGCTCTTTGCTAAATCAATAAGTTGGGCTCGGCGCTGGTCGTCTAACTCAGAGAAGACATCATCCAAAATTAGAATGGGAGAGAGACCGTCATTCTTTAGCAATTGATATGTGGCCAATTTTAAAGATAGCGCGATGGACCAAGATTCACCGTGGCTGGCATAGCCTTTAACAAGATGGTTGCCGAGGTGAAGCAATAGGTCGTCTCGGTGGGGTCCGGTAAGAGTTAGCCCTCGCTCCAGTTCTGCCGCCCGAGTTACTTTCATCCGTTCCAAAATTAACTTTGTGTTCTGTTCGCTATTGGTCGTTGGCTCTTCAATACTTGATTTGTAGC
>WLRE01000007.1 GCA_009698045.1 Actinomycetota bacterium
CCTCAGCAGGCGTAGCAATTGGATGATCTGCCCCAGGAAGTGTCGTAGAGGCCTTACGACCAGCATGAGCAAGTTGAATACCAATTAACGTATTTTGGGAATGAGCAAAGTGAACAATCGGAAGAAAGGCAGCTTCTTGTTCATCGCTCCATAAACCGAGGCAACCAATGGAGATTCGTCCGACAGAGTTCACTCCAGTTGCTTCAACCATAACGAGTGCACTTCCGCCGGTAGCGAATGCCCCGAGATGAATCTGGTGCCACGTACCAACTACTCCATCAATCGCGGAGTACTGGCACATAGGGCTTACAACGACTCTATTTCGTAACGTAACTCCACGAATTTTTAGCGGGGTGAAGAGATGAGGCATTACTTGCTCTCTTCGACATCGGTGGGAGCTCCGTGAACGCCACGAATATCGCCGCCTAATTTAGCCCCTTCACCGCTTCGGTTCAGGGGCTTTTTAGCGCCCTGATGTTCTGCTGGCACGATTCCCAGTTTTCCTTTTTGGAAATCTTCGAATGCTTGCAAAACTTCAGCCTTGGTGTTCATCACAAATGGACCCATCCAGGCAACAGGTTCCTTAATAGCTTGGCCGCCAAGAATAAGAATTTCCATCTCTGGAGACCGCGACTCTTGAACTTGATCTGCACGGACAACGAGTTCATCGCCATCGACCATTACCGTCATCTGCCCCGTCTGCACTGGTTGACGAGCATCTCCGACGCTGCCATGCCCGGCCAAGGTATATACAAGTGCGTTGTAGTCACGCTTCCAAGGCAGACGAAGTTCTGCGCCAGGTTGAAGTGTTGCATGCACCATATCGATTGGTGTTTGAGTCGAACCAGGCCCTACATGACCAGCAACTTCACCGGCAATCACGCGAAGTAAAGCGCCGCCGTCATGGGAAGCAAGTAACGCCACATCACTTGCACGCAAATCTTGATATCCAGGTGTAGACCATTTCTTGGCCGCAGGAAGATTGACCCACAATTGAAAACCATGAAAGAGCCCACCACTCATTACTAAATGTTCTGGTGGTGTTTCGATATGCAAAATTCCAGCTCCTGCAGTCATCCACTGGGTATCGCCGTTGCTAATTGTTCCGCCGCCGCCATGATTATCTCTATGGTCGAAGATGCCATCGATGATGTAGGTGACCGTTTCGAAACCGCGGTGCGGATGCCATGGTGTTCCTTTAGGTTCGCCCGGCGCATATTCCACTTCGCCCATCTGATCTAAATGAATAAAGGGATCGAGATCTGCTAGATCAATCCCAGCAAATGCTCGGCGAACCGGGAAACCTTCACCTTCAAATCCTTGCGGGGCAGTCGTCACACTCTTGATGCGGCGCGCTATTGCGCCTGGAGTCGAAGTGACGCGTGGCAATACGGTGATGTCAGAGACGGTTATAGCTGGCACGCATTTACTCCTAGAAATCTTAAATTGATGACTTAACTGGGGACAATTCTATAACCGAGAAATCATTCTTTGCCATTCGAACTAGAGTTCGAAGATACACTCAGGATATGAAGCGAGTAGCCACCATATTTCTCGGGATGCTATTGGTTTTGACCCTCAGTGCCTGCAGCGTGCTCACTCCAGATAAGCGTCCCGATGATGAGAAACTCCGAGATGGCATCAATCTTCTTATGCGCGATCTCACAGATCGCCATCCTCAACTAATTAACTGGAAACCTGACTTAGTAAAGCAGCAGATTAATCAACCACTGCCCAAGGGATATGCAACCGAAGCCGGTTGGACCCTCGAGTGGAAGGATTATTTGCCAGGGCAATTGCCCAAGGTTGTTGTGCCCTGGTCAATTATTGGTCAGTACCCAAATAAATTTGCGCTCGACATAGATAACTATTCGGGCGGAAAACTTGTCGCTCAATCTACCGAAGTTGAAGTTCGTCATGCTCAACTCGGAAGTGACTATTACCTTGCCGCAATTGTTCACATGCGATCGTCTACAACCAATCCCAATTGGATAATTTTTACTAGCGTTCCCTATCTACCTATTACCGATACGGCTTATGGATTCGCCCATCGCGCGCAAGGAAGCTGGAAGATTGATGATTTTGGTACAGCAACTGTGGGTTGTGGTCGAGTTCCAAATTCCATCCTAAGAGAGTTTGGAATGAGCTGCCCGCCAAGCCGAGATTAGCGCTCGATATATTTGGCGGTATTTTCTAAGAAGCTCTCTTTGCAGCCCGGCATGCAGAAGTAATAACTGTTGCCATTATGTTCACAGGATGCCGGTGCATCGGCGATACGAACCTGCATTCCACAGACTAAGTCCTTAGCGAACTCAGAATCTTGCGTGGACTTTGATTTATAGATCCAAAACAGTAGAGCGAGAAGGATTAAGGCAATTACATTGAGAATTGTCGTGCGGTTCCAGCCAATATGGCCCATGGCCATATTCATGTGATGACGTTCTGGAAGAATATTTAAGAGTGCAAAAATCTCTTCGGTGAGAAGTCCACTCACGCTCATTACAAACCAGAAGACGAGAACTAATCGGAGAGTGAGCGGGCGACCAAAGTATTTGATATAGATCAATACCAGTGGCAGCGAGAGCAAATCTGCGAATATAAAAGAGATCGTTCCGCCGAATGATATTCCGCCGTGCCAGAGCGTAGCTGCAAGTGGGACGTTGCCAACCGAGCAGACAAAGCTAATGAATGCGATAAAAGGTGCAACGAATGCATTCTCTAACTTTGTCCAGATGCCATGATCAGTAATAAAGAGGGATTGCCACACGTGCGCAGGTACCATCACGGCCGCAAATCCTGAAACAATAAAACCGATGATGAGTTCCCATCGCATCATTGTGAAATCGCCAATGGTATATCCGGCAGCGGCTTTCCACTGAGTGCGATTCTTAATCCTTGTGCGGAGTGGAATCGTTGTAATAGTTGTCGCCATTTCGAGTTCTCGTATGCCACGAGCTTTGCTCGCCATGGGCTTACTCACAAACCTTGGCAGGATTGCCCAAAGCAGCAGAATCATGATTGATCCGCCAACAAATTCAGCAAGGGCGAATTGCCAACCAATGAGAATCCAGAGAACAATTCCTAATTCGACAACTAGATTTGTACTGGCAAACATAAAGATCATAGAAGCAGTGAAATCAGCGCCTTTAGTAAAAATACTTCGGGCTAAAGCGCTAGCGGCATAGGAGCACGAGGAACTCACCATTCCAAAAAAGGAGGCACGTGCGATAGATGCTGGTCGTCGATCACCCAAGAGATTCTTCATCTGTGCGCGAGTAACAAAGGCTTGAACTGCGCCAGAGAGAGCAAAGCCGAGAACTAGCGCCCACAATGTTTCGTAGAACATCCACCAACCTTGCGAGAGGCTATCTAGGATCTGATTCATGTATTAATAGTAGTGACCTTGTCTTACGCTATGGGTATGAGAACTCGACTCCTTGCACCGATTGCGCCAACATCACATAAGTACTTGCGTGGTCGGGTCGGAATTATTGCCGGCTCTGATAAATACCCAGGTGCTGCGGTTCTGTGTGTGGGTGGAGCGCGGCGAGGCGGAGCTGGATACATCAAATTTTTCGATACTTATTCATTTGATAGTAATTTATTTAGCAATACCCCATCTCGCGCAACAAATTTGGTCTTGCAACGCTATCCGGATGTAGTGGCGCTCCGAAAATTTTCAAGCACCGATTGTGATGCGATTGTGGTTGGCTCTGGCTCTCCTAAAATTCGATCAATTCCATTCGCGCCATTTACGGTTCTAGATAGTTCGGCCATGAAACGTGCATCAAAGGTCTCGAAAAATTCAATCATCATCATGACTCCACACGAAGGTGAAGCTCGAGAACTCGGTTTTGATACATCAGATAGAGAAGAATGTGCTCGGAAAATGGCACAGGAATTCAGCGCTTATGTTGTACTCAAAGGTGCGAAAACGATCATTGCCGCTCGCTCAGGATTGTTGCATGTCGATAAGAATGGAAGTTCAGATTTATCAACTGCCGGCACTGGGGACATCCTGGCCGGGCTGATTGGTTCGATGCTTGCATCTTGGCAGCCAGATAGTGATGAACAAATAATTGAGGTTATCGCTTACGCAGTAAAAGCACATGGACTAGCTGGAAAATTAGCCGCAACCCAAGGTCTTCCTGTCGTTGCTACAGATATCTTGGACGCTCTGCCTAAGATATTTCTTAAGAACTAATCAATAATTTCTTTAGTTCGTAAAGTATCTCGCCCGACATCCTTTGATTTCTCGTGGATGCGACGAATCTGTAGTTGAAGCGCCTGCACTGCATCATCAAAAGCAGCGAGATCGTTATGTCCCTTTCCTTCAGCTCTCATGAATGGGCCAGCGCCATGGGTGGTGAGGGTGACTTCATGTGAGCTCTTGCCATGTCGAGGGTTTGCTTCATGTTGAATCTCAACTTTAATTCCTTGAATCAAGACGCTAAATCGATTGAGAGATTGCAATTTATCTGTGGTAATTCCCTTGAAATCTTCTGCGAGTTGAGCATTGCGGGCATGAATGATGATTTCCATAGTGTTTACGGTACTCCTCTCGCCCGAAAGATGGCAGACTAAGCCCTGTGAGTAATGCGAGCGCGAATCCGGAGTTTTCCCCACACCTCCAAGTCTTCGAACCCCATAAGGCCTCGCTCCCCCCACTGATTCCCTACATTAAGGAATTTTGGAACCGCCGAGCATTTGCCATTGAGCTCTCGCGCTTTGCCGATAAGGCGGAATACCTTGATTCCAAGCTGGGCAAAGTCTGGCTTGTTATAAATCCACTCTTTTTAGCAGTGATCTATTTTCTCTTGGTAACGGTTATTCGAGGTGGCGCAGGCTCAAACCTTGGACTTACAACACTGGCACATATCCTTATTGGACTTTTTACCTTCTCGTTTGCTCAAAGTTGTATCTCTGCAGGGGCGACATCAATCACAGCAGGCGGACGCTTAATTCTCAACCAAGCGTTTCCGCGCGCACTTCTGCCCTTCTCCAGCACTATTAGCGCTTTCTATCAATTCCTTCCGACTTTGCCCGTTTATATCGTTGTTGTCGCAATCGGTAAATGGATTTTTCCCGAAACTCAAGTTCCGGGCCTTACGTGGAATTACCTCTGGATTCCATTAATTATCATTTGTGTAGGAGTAACAGGCTTTGGCCTCTCCCTTATCTTTGCAACACTCAATGTCTATTTTCGTGACACCAACAAGTTGCTTGGGTACTTTATGCGCATCTGGCTCTACGCCTCACCAGTTTTATGGTTGCCAGATATGTTGCATGGCTGGCACCGAGTAATTCTCTTTATCAATCCGCTAGGACCCGTTCTTAGTTCAACCTCGAATGTCTGGATCAAGGGAATCTCCCCCACCCCCGGCGAACTTATTGGATCGATCGCTTGGGCGCTTGGCTCGATACTCGTTGGTGGATATTTCTTCATTTCAAGGGAGCGCGATTTTGCCGTCCGCATCTAATAATTCTGTGACCATGCCAGATAATCTCGCTATTCGGATCGAAGATCTCTCGATCAAATATAAGATCAATGTCGATACTAAGCGCACTTTAAAGAACGCTTTGATGCGTGCGAGCAAGGGCGAGCTTGTTCGTACTCGCACCGTTGAAGCAATTAAGCATTTGACTATGGATTTGCCACACGGCTCAGTGCTAGGAATCGTTGGCGCTAACGGCGCAGGTAAATCCACACTCATGCGATCCATCGCAGGAATTCTTCCTCCGACCGAAGGCAGAATTACAGTCAATGGAAAAATCTCTACCTTACTTGCTCTCGGAGTTGGATTTAATCCTGCACTCTCTGGCCGAGATAACATTATTTTGGGTGGACTTGCCTCTGGTATGAATCGCGCAGAAATCGAAAGTAAGACAGATGAAATTGCGCAATTTGCAGATCTTCCTGATGGATTTATAGATATGCCAGTTCGCACCTACTCCAGCGGTATGTATGGCCGAGTAGCTTTTAGCGTTGCTGTATCTATGAAACCAGATATCTTGCTGCTCGATGAAGCGCTCTCTGCCGGAGATGCTTCCTTCAAAGAGAAGTCTTTTAACAAGATGCGCGAGCTCTGTGCTGAAGCTCGCACTATTGTCATTGTTTCTCACGCCCTTGCAACGATAAATGATCTGTGTGATCGAGCAATCTGGATGAATAAGGGATCGCTTGTGCAAGATGGAAAACCTGCGGCAGTTGTTGAGGAGTATCTCAAATTCTTGAAAGTCGGAACGCTTCCCTCAAATTATGAGGATATGTAAATTAGTTTGGCCAAAAATAACCGATGCCGGTAATGGCAAGGGCCAAAATAATTGCTTGAACAAGAATATTGATCGCTGTATTGCGATCTAATTCCTTCTCTTCTTTTGTCGCCACTTTTGAAAGTTCGCCTAACTTTCCAAAGTTGAAAGTCCCCATAAATCCATAAGCGAGGCAGAACTTCTTGCGGGTTTGGACCCAACCAATGGCGAAAATCATTGCCGGCAGAAAGAGAGTTAATCGCAGTGCGCTGGAGGCGTTGCTTGCAAGGAGAAGATAGAAAGTAATAAGGGTAAGGATTCCACCGATTACTGCAACCGCTTTGCGACGGCGGATTTCACCTGCACCGATATTACAACTGCCTGGAATATAGGTATCGCTCATACTATTTAAACTTCTTCGTCAGCAAAGACTTCGTAGTTATCTTCTTCGCTGCGCGCAATCCATTTAAAGAATGTTTGAATGGCGCCAAGAATCATGGCAACAACAGTAAAGAAGCCAAGAATTCTGCGGATAGCTTTGAACATGTGCTAAATCTACCGCCTGGAAAGCATTTATTCCTGACTAGCTCGCAAGGCTTGATCAATGTCGTTCCACAAATCCTCGATATTTTCGATTCCCACTGATAGTCGGACGAGGTTTACCGGGATGGTGGGACTTTCTACCGCCCAGCGGTGGCGGCGCTCCCAAAGGGACTCAACTCCGCCCAAAGATGTTGCATAACTGACTAAGCGCGAAGACTCACATGCCTTATCGGCAGCATTAGGGCCGCCCTTAATGTCAATCGAGAGGATTGCACCGTAGCCCTTCATGAACGAACGAGCGCGATCGTGGTGTGGATCTTCGGGCAGGCCTGGATAACGAACTCGCTCAACAGCAGGGTGTTTCGTCAATCGCTTTGCAAGTTCAAGTGCGTTCGCTTGGGCACGCTCTAGTCGAACCGAGAGAGTGCGAATTCCGCGCAGTGCCAGCCAGGCTTCGAATGGACCAGGAATTGCACCACCATTCTTACGAGCATCAAAGAGGCGATGGAAGAGTGCGGGATCGCTGGTCGAAATCGAACCCATAATCAAATCGCTATGGCCCGCGAGAAATTTCGTGACTGAGTGCATAGAGATATCTGCGCCGAGATGTAGTGGCCGCTGCAACAGTGGTGTTGCAAAAGTATTGTCGACTGCGACGCCACATCCCAATGCCTTTGCAGCTTTAATAATCTTAGGCAGGTCGGCTACTTCAAGGGCCGGATTAGTCGGAGATTCAAGCCAGAGAAGCGATGTGCCAGGAAGAGCAGCTAAGACTTCTTCGGTATCTGCAACATCTACATATCGAACTTCTAGCCATTCTTGTTCAACGAGTTTGGCGAGAACGACCATCGTTCCCGTATAACCATTCTTAGAAGTTGTAACAACTGCACCTTTAGGAAGAAGTGAGAAGACAGCGTTGATTGCCGCCATGCCAGATGAGAAAACTAATGTGGGTCCACCTTCGAGTGCCCCAATCGCTTCTTCAAGTGCACCCCATGATTCATTCCCAGAACGGCCATATCCCACGGGGCCGCCGGCAAAGAAAGTTGAGTTAAGTGAGATTGAGGGATTGATATTTCCATCGGGCGATGGCGCTGGCCTTCCGGTCGAGACGACGAGTGAATCAGGATGCAATCCATCTAGGCCTGGGTGCTTCTCTTTGGAACTCATGAAATTAGCCTAGCGCGTCAAGGACTGCGCGCGCGGCGTTATGTCCAGGGATTCCGCTCACGCCACCACCGCGGATTGCGCCAGCACCTGCGATGAAGAGGCCTGGAAACTCTGTTTCTACACCCCAACTTGGCGCTTGGTCATCTTCTCTAAAGGGCATCGAGAGATCTTTGTGGAAGATATTTCCGCGAGGTAAGCCAATTTCTTTCTCTAATTCAAGTGGACTCTTAATTTCAAAGCAGAGCGAACCATCTTTGGCCACCGCAAAGCACTCTTCAATAGGATCAATTAAGTATCGATTGAGTTGCGCAAAGAGCTTTTGCACAATCTCTTGTTTTACTGCCGCCTCATTCTTGTCAAAGAGCGCGGCTGGAGTATGAATACCAAAGAGCGTCAGCGTGTGATATCCCTGAGCATTGAGTTCATCACTCAAGATGGTGTTATCAGTCAAAGTGTGGCAATACATTTCAGCGGGAATGCGATCTGGAACTACTCCTGCAGCGCTCTGCTTAAAGGCGAGTTGGAGATCGGAGTAGCGCTCATCGAAATGGAAAGTTCCGGCAAATGCAATCGCGGGATCAATTCCACTTTTAAGGCGGGGCAACTTCTTGAGTAACATATTGATCTTAACTTGGCTTCCATCCAAACTTGCAGGTGGTGTAGTGCCCATAATCTTTGCTAACACTTGTGGCGCACATGCAGCTAGAACGAATCGAGACTCCAGAGTTGTGCCTGCTGCACTTGTCTGCCATCCGGAGGAGAGTTGGGTAACTCCCGTTACTTCATGATTGGTCAAAATTTCTACACCAAGGCCAGTTGCTTTCTCTAACAGCTCTGACACAAGTCCACCCATTCCACCGCGAGGTACTCGCCACTCCCCCGTGCCATTGCCAATCAAGTGATAGATAAAACAACGGTTCGCGGCAATGTCATGCGCATCGCTAAATGTTCCAATCAATCCATCGGTGAGAACAACGCCTCTAATCAGATCATTGGCAAATCGCTTCTCTAAAGATTGGCCCATGGGTAGCTCAACAATTTCATCCCAGATGGGATCATTAACAAGCGCTTTAAGTTCACTGCGTGTAGGAAGCTGCTGCAACATGGTCGGTGCAACTGCGGTTGCTATCTTCTGCACTGAATCATAAAAACTTTGCCAAGCCGGGAAAGCACTCTCCCCCGCTAGTGCATTAAAACTGGAGATTGTTTCGGCGCCTGGTTGACGATGAACCAGCAGACCAACATCTTTTCCATCAACAAGTTCAGGGGTATAAGAAGAGATGGTTCGACCTAAAGTTGTAAAAGAAAGTTCTAAATCTTTAAAAATCTGATCGGGCATTAATGAGACGAGATAGGAATAACGCGAGAGGCGCGCATCAAAATCAGGAAACACACGCTGGCTAACGCTCGCGCCACCCACTGAATCAGTGGATTCCAATACCGCAACCTTGAGTCCTGCTTTGGCCAAGTAACATGAAGCGATTAGCCCATTATGTCCAGCACCAATAATTACTACGTCATATTTCATCGAACGCTAGCCGCCATTCTAAAAATTGCCTCTTCTAAGATGGCTTCACTGGTTGCGAAGTTAAGACGAACAAATTGTGCCCCAGATGGGCCAAAGATTGATCCGGCATTGAACGCCACTTTGCCCTGAGTTAAGAAATGTTCTGCGGGATTTTCGCCCAAATTGTGGGCACTTACATCGAGCCAAGCAAGATAAGAACAGTCCGGAATTCGGTATCCAACTAACGGAAGTGAATCGTTAAGGAGGGTCTTTAGATATCTACGGTTTCGATCCAATGTAGAGAGCGCTGAATCCAGCCAATCGGTACAGGTATAGGCAGTGGCGGCGGCAAATGCTCCAAAGAGTGAGGCACGCCAATGAACAGATAGTGGCATGGAATCGGCGAGAGCTTTAATTCGAGATGAGCCCGTGATAATCATGGCGCATTTAAGTCCAGCAAGATTCCAGGCTTTACTCGCTGATGTCACGCAGACTCCAACCTCTCGAGCATTATCGCTAATTGAGAGAAAGGGGTGGAAGGCGCCCTTTTCGTAGACGATTGGAGCATGAATTTCATCGCTAAAAATATAGACCCCATACTTCTTAGCTAAATCCGCCAATTGGGATAATTCTTCGCGAGAAAAGAGAGAACCTGTGGGATTGTGTGGATTACAGAGGAAATGAATCTTTACTCCCGATGCATACGCCTTCTCAATTCCATCTATATCTAGAACAAAGTGCAACGCATCATTCTCGCTTGAAACCAGTGGCGCATCTACCATTTCGCACTTAAGTTCGATGATCCAATTATAAAAATTATGGTAAACCGGTGAATTCACCAGAATCCGATCGCCAGGAGAGACAATGGTGCGCGCCATCTCCACCATGCCAACCCCAACATCGGTGCAGGTAAATATCTGTTCGCTCTCTACGCTCCAATTCCAGCGCGATTTGGCAAAGGCGGAAAAATTAGCCGCAAGTTCAGGAACTGCGCCGAGGTAGCCGGTATCAGATCTCGCCACCATTCCTGTGAGCAGCTCGCGAATCGGAAGCGCAATTTCAAAGTCCATCTCTGCAACGGGCAGAGGTAGAACATCGGCAGGAAATTCTCTCCATTTAGCACTTACTCGCTTATGCAACTGGCCCAGCGGAAGTCCATCAACTCTATCCATGCGTGCAGTATTACAGTGGAATGATAAAAAATCTACGGTTTAATGAGTGTGCGGGTGATGGTGATGGGTGTTGCGTGTTTTGAGAAGACTGACCGTAGCCGTTACGGCAAGTGTCACAACAATAAATCCAAGGCTAAATGCTAAAGGAATATGAGGAATTTCAACTCCAAATATCTCATGCCAACCCTGTGCTTCACATGCTTCAAATACTAATTTGAAACCAATAAAAGCAAGAATGAGTGATAGCCCCTCGGTCAAATAGATTAATTTATTCATCAATCCACCGATCAGGAAGTAGAGCTGACGCAGACCCATAAGAGCAAAGAGGTTAGCGGTGACCACGATATATGGATCACGAGTGAGTCCAAATATTGCTGGGATTGAATCTAGCGCGAAGAGAAGATCAGTTGTAGCGAGTGCGATGAGCGCCAGTGTGAAAGTTGATGCGCCTTTGGAACGAAGATAAGCAATGAGTTTGCCCTCTTCCCATTCCTCTTCTGAACTTTCTCGGAAAAGTTGGATGGCGGTATAGAGCAAGAAACCACCAAAGATAAAGAAGACCCAGGACCATCGTTCGATAATTGCGGCACCGGCGGCAATAAATATTCCGCGCAGAATGAGCGCGATGACGATTCCAAAGAGAAGAACCAACTGAGCCTTCTCTTTTGGCACTTTTAGTCTTGCCAAAATGAGAATGAAGATAAATAGGTTATCGAAGGAGAGCGAGTACTCAGTTAGCCATCCGGCAAAGAATTCACTTCTGGATTGTGCATCATGCCAATATCCGAGTGAGATACCGAAGGCAATTGCTAAGACAATATAGAAGACCGTCCATAAGGTGGCGGTGCGCATCGATGTCTCTTTATTTCGATCCTTGAGCGCGAGCGCTAAGTCAATAGTAAGAACAACTACGAGGGCAGCAAGGGTCACAAACCAGACAGTAGAACTCATGCCCAAACTCTACCGACAGTCGGTGATTAATTCAGAATTGGATAGGCGACGCCGGTAGAAGAGTGGCAGTCGTAGCCGTTGGGGTTCTTTGCCAAGTATTTCTGATGATATTCCTCGGCGAGCCAGTAGGTATTGCCATCCGACGGTGTAATTGCACTACAGATGCTCCCTATACCGTCGGCATCCAGTGCTTTCTGGTAGCGATCACGAGTGCTCTCTGCCAAAACTCTTTGAGCAGGCGAGGTATAGAAGATTTCGCTTCGATATTGAGTTCCGATATCGCCACCTTGTTGATTCAACGAGGTCGGGTCATGCATAACCCAAAATTCTTGAAGTAGTCGCTCATAAGAAATTATCGCGGGATCAAAGATTACTTCCACCACCTCGGCATGAAGAGTCTTACCTGTGCAGACTTGTTCATAGGTGGGCTGCGCTTTTGTTCCGCCCATATATCCAACTGAGGTCTCAAGGACTCCCTCTAAATTCCAGAAGCGACGTTCGGCTCCCCAGAAGCATCCCGTAGCAAAATATGCTCGTTCATATACCGTCTCATTCACAGGGGGATTCTTTCACTGATAACCTTAACTATCTATTCCAGAGTTCAATCGTGTTCTACATAACTTCATGAAGAACGCTTAATTTTGCCCCCGTAGCTCAGGGGATAGAGCACCGCCCTCCGGAGGCGGGTGCGCAGGTTCGAATCCTGCCGGGGGCACTACCAGCGCGAGATCATCGTGCATCACAAATAATTGTTGTGATTGTGAGATATCACCTAGGAAATTCTTTCGATAATTTGGAATCAAAGCCCGAATATCCTTGTTATGTGGAGTGATTCACGGGAGAATATCCCTTGTAAGCGGCGCGTTATTGCCCTTCACTTCCCTGATTTACCGATTTAAGGAGCACGCAACGCATGGACTGGCGACACGAATCAGCTTGCCGAGAAGAAGATCCAGAGCTCTTCTTCCCTGTCGGCAACACTGGACCAGCCCTTGCTCAAATCGATGAGGCGAAGAAGGTCTGCAATCGCTGTGTCGTCAAAGAAGCTTGCTTAGCTTGGGCCCTGGAAAGTGGTCAGGATGCTGGCGTATGGGGCGGATTGTCTGAAGATGAGCGTCGCGCACTTAAGCGTCGTGCAGCTCGTAATCGCGCTCGCATGATGGAAGCACAGAATCAGTTCTAGTTAGTTCTAGTTAGTTCTAATTAAAAAGTAAGAACTGCCTTCGTTAGCTCACCCTCGCGGCGCAACTCTATCTTTCCCTTCAATTCATTCTCAGTTAGCGTCTTAACAATTTGAAGACCCAGATTAGATGATTTATCCCAATCAAAACCCGCTGGGAGTCCTATCCCGTTATCGATGACGGTGACTGTGCACCCGTTACCACTGCGAACGACTTCTACTCTCAACTGATCTCCGTGATTTTCAAGTCCGTGTTCTAGAGCGTTGTGGATGAGCTCTGTAATAACTAAGGCGAGCGGAGTGGCTACCTGGGAATCAAAAATTCCAAAGAGCCCTTCCTTAGAGAGCTGGATTGGACGAGTGCTGAGTTCAATTGCATTGTGAACAATTCGGTCGTAGACCTCATCGAAATTCACCGTTTCAGTGGAACTAGCTGAGAGAGTCTCATGAACGATGGCAATCGATGCGACGCGACGAACAGCTTCTGCCAGAGCCTGACTTGCGATGGGATCTTCAACCCGACGAGATTGCAATCGGAGTAAGGCTGAAACGGTCTGCAGGTTGTTCTTTACTCGGTGATGGATTTCGCGAATTGTTGCATCCTTCGAGAGCAGCGCTCGATCTCTCCGACGTAGTTCGGTAACGTTGTGGAGAAGAACAATCGCGCCAATTCCCACAGCATCTTGAATTAATGGGATGACTAATAGGTCAAAGATTCCACTCTCATTTTCGAATTCTTCGCGTCGTAGATACTTGCCACTGGTGATTGTCTGCCAAGATTCTTCGGTCGGAGCGCTGCCCGTGCGACGCACTGATTCAATCATCTCACCAAGATTGTGGCCTTCGAGCTCCTGATCCCAACCTGCGCGATTAAATGCCGAGCGAGCATTGGGGCTTGCATAGGTGACAACACCTTGCGCATCCAACCGAATTAATCCATCACCCAATCGTGGTGCTGATTCAGCACGATAGATACTGTTGTGAATCGGAAAAGTTCCTTCAGCAACCATTCGATAAATGTTGTGAGCAATTTCGCGGTAATTGAGTTCAAGCCTGGAAGGCGAACGCATCTGTTCCGCATTGCGATGTCGGGAAATAACAGCAATCACACGCCCATCAAAGAGAACAGGAACAGTCTCTTCCTTAACAAGGATCTCTCCCACAAGTTCGGGCTCAGTATCACGGACAATCTCGCCTTTCGAGAGAGCATGATCGATGCGGGAATTGTGCCCCCACTGCAAAACATCTCCAATTACATCGTGCGCAAAAACGGTTGCTGATGTCGTGGGACGGATATGTGCCATAGCAATGTAACCATCGGGCCAACTTTGATAATCACGACGCTTAGGGACCCAGAGAATTAAATCTGCAAAAGATAAGTCTGCGAGCAACGGCCAATCCGCCATGAGTTCAGCCAGGCGTTCGCGGTCACGTTCGGTTAAAGCAGTTTGAGCCGTGATGAGATCATCAATCGCGCTCATAAATAGACCTACCTCAACTGTGAAGTGATTAGAGCGGCAATCTTATCAATCTCTCTTGGTTGTCTGAGACCAGAAGCGCTCTTGCTCATGCCTGGAAGCAGCCCTCCCCGGATCTCATGAGCGATGGTGAAATGAGCACGTCCATCCATTAGTTGTGTGAATTTTTGTGCCAATGCCTTATCTAGCCGTGTTACTCCTAATTGACCCAGAAGAAAGAGAACTGGAACATTTGTGGTGAGTAGGGGAAGTTCGTGCAGGAATTTTTCAAGGCGTAGTAATCCCAGTCCATCAGCTTTCGCCATGTAGACAATGCACTGGCTCTGCTGAAGTGAGTTATGAAAGAGCGAGCCTTGCCAACGGCGATCTGCAAGAACATCAGCAAGCGGTGGCAGTGCACCAACATCAATGATTCGTAGCGCTAAATCGCTCTCCGGAAGCCGAGCGGGCCTAGCCGAGAGATCTAGCGTCAGCAGATGTAAATTTGCGTCAAAATTCTTATCGCCAGCTAAATACTCTAGTGATTGAGAAGTGACATCCGCATCGATTAGTTCCACCTCGCGATGGCTAGCGAACTCTTGTGCGAGTGAGAGTGCGATGCTACTTCTGCCTGGAGCTCCACAAGTTCCGGTGATTAGAATGCTGCGCTTTTTGTCGGGAATAGGCGTCGTAGCTACAGCTCGAGTAGGAAGTAACTGTGGAGCCTTAATTCGCTCTCTAATCAGTGACATAAGTGGATGTGAAGCGATCTGAACTGAATCAATTGATACCGCGATGAGATTCTCGTTTTCGAGCGGAGCAAGTTCTGAAGTAATAAATCCTCGAAGATCGCTAGAGAAAATAAATATGGTTCGCTCAGTTGAATTCAATATGGCTTGTTTAGCAGCATTCCACTCAATCGCCCGATAAATAATATTCCAACCTTGTGAATGCAGAAGTTGAGCAACGAAATCTTCATCATCGGCATCGCTCATGGCTGTGATTACATTAAGGGCAGGGATATCAGCGCGCACTACGCACCAAAACAATCCGAGAGCGAGCAGTCTGGGCAAAGAGTGTTATGACTCGATCCTCTTTTAGGCGCAAAACAACGCCGATTGCACCACCCAAACTCTGCGATTTACTATCTAAGGATTCGACAACAATATCTTCTTCTACTTGCGATACTTGAAAGGTGTCCTGCGAGATATTGGATTGGAGAGGGAGCGAGTAGATATCTACGCTCTCCCCTGCCATTAAGTCGGCCGGAAGATCATTGGTCGAAACCTGTAGTGGCACGCTGCGAAAACTTGTTGCCCCAGAAGTTCTGGAGAGTGATCGAAAGGGAATTAAATCATTGGGACTTATCGCTTTAATGACGGTGGCACCGATGATCGATTGTTTGGTAGAGAAATAGTTTGCGCCATTCTCGGGTAGTCGGACATGGGTGGCGCGCAATACGCCCGCTGAAATCACCTCACCTAGGGGAAGTTCAACTCGCGTAGCCCAAACAAGATCACTTCGATTTGATTGATGGACAATGAAGAAGGCGGAGAGAATGGAGAGAGCAATTAAGAGAAGAGCGAAAGCACTTCTAGAATTGCGTTGATAGAAGTTACTCAATTTATTCATATTTATCGTATTTGCCATGGGAGATAGATACCCCAAATATTCAAGGCGTCAGCTCTCACTACCCACAAGGTTTCATTGCGTAGAACTCGTCCTAGTCATAATCTCATCCAAAAGGATGAGCCAAGGTTTATCCGCCCCCGAGATAGTTGCGGGATGAAAAATGAGATCCGTATCAAAAGATTTGTCGCACCACTGGCAGGCTCTCTTACGCCAATTCCACCCAGTTCGTGGACTCACCCCGCCTTTGATTTTCAGCAAGATATTGAGAGAGCTGTCATTCCTACAAAGCTTTATCTCGTACCTACATTAGATCGACTAGATGGCGAAGATTTCGAGAGCGACCCTGACTTTGCGCCGGTGGCTACCTCCGCCCAACAACTTCCTGATATCGAGGAGTGGGTACGTAGATATGTATTGAGTACTGTAGAAATTTGGAGTGGTCGTCGCTCTGCAATGCAGTTGGCGCGCTGGTCTCATCGACGCGTCTTTCTGCAACTCATTGATAGATCCAAGATTGAGAGAGAAATGCCTAAGATTCGAAAAATCTACATCCAAGAGCCTATTGATGGCGTGGTGGAGAGTTTGGTTACCTTGCGCTTTGGAACTCGCATTCGATCGCTGGTCTTGCGATTTGAAGGAGTAGACCGTCGTTGGCTCTGTACCGAATTCTCTTTACTTTAAGAGGCAGCACCGTGGCAACGCTTGTATTTCTTGCCAGAACCACAAGGGCAAGGAGCGTTGCGAGAGGTACCAGAATCGCCATGCATTGCACCAGTCTCATCCGCTGCTGTGTATCGCAAGTTCTGTGTAGGTGCCGGAGTTGGGGTCAAACCTTTAGCGGCAACATCTTGACCGCCGTTGTCGACTTCAACTTCAACGTTGAATAGGAATCCCACTAGCTCTTCTTTAATTGCATCCATCATTGCAGTGAAGAGTTCGTAACCCTCACGTTGGTATTCCACCAGTGGGTCGCGTTGTGCCATTGCACGCAGACCGATTCCATCTTGCAGGTAGTCCATTTCATAAAGGTGTTCGCGCCATTTGCGATCTAAGACGGAGAGCAGAATTTTGCGCTCGAGTTCGCGCATAACCGGAGCGGTAAGTGACTCTTCGCGGGCGGCATATGCAGTATCAATATCAGTGAGAATGCGCGAGAGGAGGAAATCTGTATCTAAACCAGAGACGCCGCCTACCTCGTTAGCAAGTTCGTCAAAGGTGAAGGAGATTGGATAAATAGCTTTGAGCGCTGTGTAGAGGGTGGAGAGATCCCAGTCCTCGGGATATCCCTCAGCTGTCGCTGCCGTAACGTATGCAGTAACTGTGTCTTCGATAAATGTCTGTACGAGATCGGCGATATCTGCACCCTCGAGAACTTCACGGCGCTCTCCATAAACAACTTCACGTTGACGGTTCATGACGTCGTCATATTTAAGTACATTCTTACGCATTTCGAAGTTGAGTGCTTCAACTTGTGTCTGCGCTGAACGAATTGCGTTAGAGACAATCTTGGATTCAATCGGAACATCTTCGCCGATGCCAGCCGCTCCGAGGAATCGTTCAACCATTCCAGAATTAAAGCGTCGCATTAAGTCATCTTGAAGTGAGAGATAGAAGCGTGATTCACCAGGATCGCCTTGACGACCAGAGCGACCGCGAAGCTGATTGTCGATACGGCGAGATTCGTGGCGTTCGGTACCTAGAACATATAGCCCACCAAGAGCGACGACTTGTTCATGTTCCTTCTCGACTGCCGCTTTCTGCTTAGCGAGTTCATCTGACCATGCCGCTTCGTACTCTTCTGGAGTATCAACCGGGCTGAGACCACGCTTTTGAAGTTCAAAATCTGCCATAAATTCAGAGTTACCGCCGAGCATGATGTCGGTTCCGCGACCAGCCATATTCGTAGCAACAGTCACAGCACCAAGAATTCCAGCGCGAGCAATAATTGCGGCTTCTCTCTCGTGTTGCTTGGCATTTAGGACTTCATGAGGAATTCCGTTGCGCTTAAGAACTGCCGATAGTTCTTCAGATTTTTCAACGCTGACAGTACCGACGAGAACTGGCTGACCTTTACGGTGGCGCTCGACAATATCTTTAGCTACAGCAATAAATTTTCCGGCTTCGGACTTATAAATAAGATCAGCTTGATCCATGCGCTGCATTGGCTTATTTGTAGGGATTGGAATTACTCCGAGCTTGTAGATCTGCATAAATTCGGAAGCCTCGGTGGTCGCTGTTCCCGTCATGCCAGAGAGCTTGGAATACAGGCGGAAATAGTTCTGCAAAGTGATTGTGGCCAGTGTCTGGTTCTCATCCTTGATATCAAGGCGCTCTTTAGCTTCAAGGGCTTGATGAAGACCCTCGTTGTAGCGGCGACCAGCAAGAACTCGACCTGTGTGCTCATCAACAATGAGTAGTTCGCCGGACATCACTACATAATCTTTATCTTTCTTAAATAACTCCTTGGCCTTGACCGCATTATTGAGATAACCAATCATGGGGGTATTTACAGATTCATATAGATTTTCGATACCTAGAAGTTCTTCAACTCGGGTAACGCCCTCTTCTAGAATTCCAGTTGTCTTCTTCTTTTCATCAACTTCATAATGTAAATCGCGCTCAAGTTGTCCGGCAATCTTGGCAAACTCGAGGTACCACTTCGTGGCCTTATCAGCAGGTCCTGAAATAATCAGAGGGGTTCGCGCTTCATCAATAAGAATTGAGTCGACTTCATCGACTACTGCAAAGTTGTGGACACGTTGCACGCAATCTTCTAGTGACCATGCCATGTTGTCGCGAAGATAATCAAAACCAAATTCATTATTTGTGCCGTATGTAATATCGCAGAGATATGCCTCGCGACGTTCAGCCGGACTCATGCGAGAGAGAATGACGCCAACTTTAAGTCCGAGGAAACGGTGGATTCGACCCATCCACTCGCTATCGCGTTCAGCTAGATAATCATTGGTCGTAACTACGTGGACACCCTTGCCTGGCAGAGCGTTGAGATAGGAAGGAAGTGTTGCAACGAGAGTTTTACCTTCACCAGTGCGCATTTCTGCGATATTTCCGAGGTGAAGTGCTGCGCCACCCATAAGTTGAACGTCATAGTGTCGCTGACCGAGCGTGCGTTTTGCCGCTTCGCGAACGGTAGCAAAAGCTTCAGGGAGTAGATCATCTAGATCTTCACCGGCCTCAAGACGGGCGCGGAATTTAACTGTTTGCTCTCTTAAATCAGAGTCAGAGAGTGCAGTAATTGCAGCTTCGAACGAATTAACTTCTGCTGCGAGCTTTTCAAGTTGACGAAGTTGACGTCCTTCACCTGCACGCAGAATTTTATCTAGAATCGCAACCACGAGCCCTCTTCCGTATTCGAGAAATCAACCACTAGAACTCCCCTATCTTATTGGCTAATGGGGCAAGGCTGCACATGCAGAAATAACCCCATTGACCCTCACATCGACCGCCAGAAGTGCTCGTATCGCCTCACGAGCCGAGGCGCCCGAGGTGACTAGGTCATCAACAATAAAAATCTCTCTCATGCCAAGGTTGGCCAGCTGTCGACTATCTGCGGTGAATTTGTGGTGGAGATTTTCTCGCCTTTCATGTGCGTTGAGTCCGGCCTGATCCCGTGTTGAACCAGTCACCTGTAAACAATCAATCACTTGATTTCTATTCCCTTTCATCACAGATACCGCTGCACCGGCCAGCAACGTGGCATGTCGATATCCGCGAGTTCGATTGGCCGAGGGGCGAGATGGAATAGGAATTAATAGAGAGTAAGGATTATTAATAGCCTGCGCGATAAGTTGGGCAAGAGTTATGCGAGCTCTAGCATTATTCTCTTCCTTCGCCTTAAGAATCACGCGCGATGTAACCGAGTTGTAGGTGCACGAATAAAAGAAAGGTACCCCATCTACCTTTCTCACTTTTAAACTGGTGCTCCAAGAAAGAGAGCAGAGCGCGCAGAACGAACGAGAGTGTTCAACAAATTCCTTGCAGCTTAAACATCGATGAGGGAAGAGCAGTAGGGCCAATGACTGGAGCATTGCTTTAGATTTCCAGTATTAGTTCTCGGGATTCTCCATCATTGCCGAGATTGTGGAGAGCTCGCCATCGGGGAGAACCGATAATGGATGTGAAAGGACGAATCCACCTGATCTTTTTGGAAGAGTGAGAACAAAGTTCGCGCCACGAGCAGGACTTCCCCAAGCTTCAAGGAGTCCCTGGTGCAATTTTGCATCCTCTAAAGCAATCGATAGTCCGAGTCCGGATCCACCTCTTACTCGAGCTCGAGCCGGATCTGCTCGCCAAAAACGTTCAAAGAGTTGTTTTGATTCGCGCTCATTAAATCCAATTCCATAATCACGGACTGCAACAGCCGCTTCATTCTCACTCTGGGCTATGTAGACATCAACTGGCTTATCGGCGCGGTGATCAATTGCGTTGGAGATGAGATTACGAAGAATTCGCTCAATACGGCGCGAATCTGCATCCACGTAAATCGGTTCGTGTGGTGCATGAATCGTCAAAATTCTCTCCCGGCTAGGGTGGAGATAATCAACTGTCCGTTTGACCAGGTTTGTTAAATCTATCTGATCGATATCTAGGACGGCCGCTTCCGCATCAAATCGACTTACTTCAAGTAAGTCGGTGAGTAAGCCCTCAAAGCGGTCAATTTGAGCAACGAGAAGCTCGGCACTTCTCTGAACACTGGGATCAAAACTCTCACGCGCTGAGTAGATTACTTGAGAAGCCATGCGCACTGTTGTGAGTGGGGTACGGAGCTCATGTGAAACATCAGAAACAAATCGCTGTTGCAGGCGAGAGAGATTTTCTAATCGCACAATCTGCTGTTTAAGTACGACAGCCATTTCATTGAATGCATAACCGAGTCGTGCAATTTCATCCTGACCTTTAACATTCATGCGTTGATCTAGATCGCCAGCGGTTAACTGTTCGGCAACGATGGCCGCATCTCGTACCGGTGAGACTACCTGTCTAATAATTAACCAGGTAATAAGTCCGAGGAGAAATACCAGTGCAACACCAGTTAACCAAAGAGCTCGAATAATGAGACTGAGAGTCTGTTCCTGTTGAGCTAATGAGAAGAGAACATAGAATTCAAACTTACCCACATTGGGAACGGTGATCATATTTCCCACTGCGATACCTCGTTCTTGACGTCCACCTAGATATTGAATATCTACCCGCGTCCACTTCTCTCCCTTCTTGCTTCTAATGATCTCTCGAAAACTCTCAGAGATAGATTTGGGCGAGAGCAGATTAGAAGTTCCTTCGTACTCTGCACCTTTTTTGGGAGTTCCTGGCGCTGGAAAGAGTGCTACTTCACGGCCAGAACTATCTCCGGTCGCGATAGGAACAGAGAGCACATCGCCTAGAACTTTCTCTATATCGATAGTGGATTGGTATTGCGCAATTGCAAGCTGGAGTTCTACAGATTGAGCCGAAGAGTCAGCATCGGCGAGAGAGATGCTTAATTTTTCATTGAAAATTCCACGTTGGAGATTGGTAAAAAGTGCAGAACCAACGAGAATTAAAATCGTAAGAGAGAGCAGAACAGTAGTTGTCGTCACTCGCCAAGCGAGAGAATTTCTCCACCTGGAACTAATCGGATTCACTCGGAATGGCTGCCCTTCTGGCCCGCCTTATAACCAATACCTCTAACGGTCACAATAAGTTCAGGATTTTCGGGATCAAATTCAATCTTTGCACGAAGGCGTTGGATGTGAACGTTAACTAATCGAGTATCAGTTGCGTGCTGATATCCCCACACCTCACTCAAGAGCGCTTCGCGGGTAAATACCCGACCGGGCTCTTTCGCTAGTGCAACCAGCAGATCAAATTCAAGGCGTGTTAGCGGAATAATCTTTCCATCTCGATTGATGGTGTGAGCGACTTGATCAATTTTCACGCGTCCAAGTTGCAGTGAATCAGTGGGCTCGGCTGGTGCGCGGCGGAGACGAACCTTAATTCGAGCAACAAGTTCTGAAGGTTCAAACGGCTTAACCATGTAATCATCTGCGCCAGCTTCAAGTCCAAGTACTACGTCGTGAGTATCGCCCTTGGCGGTGAGCATAACTATGGGCACCATAGATTCAGCTCGCATGCGACGCGCAACTTCAATGCCATCTATTCCAGGAAGCATGACATCTAGTAAGACTAAATCGGGGCTCTGAGCGCGGAATAATTCCATCGCTTCATCGCCCCGATTAACTAAATCAACTTCAAACCCAGCACCGTTAAGAACGATGCCGAGCATTTCTGCAAGATCTTGGTCGTCATCAACGACCATGATCAATGTCATTAGCTACCGTGCTCCCAAGAGTTGAGGTAGAGATCCTGTGCTTCAGTAAGAACGTCAATCTTTCCGCCCATGCTTTCGAGCTTGAGACGAGCAACTTCCTTATCGATATCAACAGGAACATTGTGGAGTCCAGCCGCAAGATTCTTAGCTTCTTTGAGCAACCACTCTGCAGTAAGAGCTTGATCAGAGAATGACATATCCATCACTGAAGCCGGGTGGCCTTCAGCTGCGCCAAGGTTTACTAGGCGACCTTCAGCAAGAAGAAGAATGCGGCGACCATCAGCCATTACATACTCATCTGTCTGGTGGCGAATCTTGGAGTTCTTCTTCTTTGAATTAGATTCAAGCCAGGCAACGTCAATTTCAATATCGAAGTGACCGGCATTGGAAAGAATGGCGCCATCCTTCATTACCTTGAAGTGCTCTTCGCGGAGAACATCGCGGTTACCGGTAACGGTGACATAGAAGTCGCCGTACTTAGCTGCCTCGTGCATAGGCATAACGCGGTATCCCTGCATCATTGCATCGAGAGCCTTTGTCGGATCAATTTCAGTGACGATTACATCAGCGCCCATGCCCTTTGCGCGTTCTGCAACGCCCTTGCCGCAGTAACCAAATCCTGCAACAACGACAACCTTGCCAGCGATGAGTGAGTTGGTGGAGCGGAAGATTGCATCCATTGTGGATTGTCCGGTGCCATAACGATTGTCGAACATGTGCTTGGTATCGGTGTCATTGACAGCAATCATTGGGAACTTAAGTGCGCCATCTTTGCTCATCTGAGCCAGACGGATAACTCCAGTTGTTGTCTCTTCGCAACCGCCGATAATGCCATCGATAAGTTCGGTGCGGGTGGTGTGAAGTGTATTGACTAGGTCGCAACCGTCATCGAAGACCAAGTGTGGCTTGATATCGAGAGATGCGTTGATGTGTCGGTAATAGCCGTCGCGATCAATTGCGTTGTGAGCAAAGACGTTGATGCCAAACTCGTGTACTAGCGCTGCTGCGGTGTCATCCTGAGTTGAAAGAGGATTTGAGGCACAGAGAGAGAGTTCAGCGCCACCAGCTTTAAGAGCGCGCATTAAGTTTGCGGTCTCAGTAGTCACGTGCATGCACGCAGAAATGCGAACACCTTTAAAAGGTTGTTCCTTTTCAAAGCGAGCACGAATTTGTGCCAAGACCGGCATATTGCGCTCTGCCCATTCAATTCTCTTGCGTCCTTCAGCTGCTAAAGCTGGATTGGCAACATCATGGCTAACTTTGGTTTCTGTAGACACGGCTTCTCTCCTCATAAGTATTTCAACGCTAGATGTAAGCGGGTATGGCAGAAGGTTACCCGATATGCCAGAGAGAATTGAATCTTGAACCGCTGGCCTTAAGGGGCGGAAATCACTCCTTGGACTTCGATGGTCTTAGTGGCTAACAACTCTGCGCTGTGGGCCTCAACATTGAGTCGAAGGAGAGGCTCAGTATTCGAAGGTCGCACATTAAACCAATAGCCCTGACCTTGGACCGTCAGGCCATCTAGATCGTCGATGGTGTGAGTCGATGCATATGCCGCACTTATGCGAGCAAGTGCTGCTTGCGTATCAGCGACTTTTGTATTTATCTCACCGCTTGAAAAATATCGATTAAAGGGATGCAGCAGTTCTGACAATTTCTTATCGCTTCCACTCAACTCTGTTAACGCATAGAGGGCCGCGAGCATTCCGGAATCTGCTTTCCAAAAATCAGCAAAGTAGAAATGACCCGAATGCTCTCCCCCGAAAATTGCTCCGGTCTCTGCCATTAACTTCTTAATGTAGGAGTGTCCAACCCGAGAACGAACTGACTTTCCGCCTGATTCCGAAACAATTTCGGGTACTGCTTGTGATGAGATCAAGTTATAAATAATGGTTGAGCCGGGTTTTGCTTTGAGTTCGCGAACGGCAATCAAGGAGGTGAGCGCCGATGGATTCACTAAATCTGAGTTCTCATCAACCAGAAAACACCGGTCGGCGTCACCATCGAAAGCCAGACCAATATCGGCTTGCACCTCTGCAACTTTCTTCTGTAAATCGAGGAGATTCTTCGGTTCGATTGGATTTGCCTCATGATTCGGAAAATTTCCATCAAGTTCGAAGTACATCGGAATTACTTCTACATTCAATTTCTTCATTACCGCTGGCGCTGTGTAACCCGCCATTCCGTTACCGGCATCGATGACTACTTTGAGTCGGCGGCCCGAAACTGATGATGTACCCGGAAAGAGCCCAAGCAGAAAATCAACATAATCAGCTAACAACTCTTGCTGAGATTGAGTGCCTTTTGCTCCTGAATATTCCGGAATTCGCGTTGCAATTAATTCTTTAATGCGAAGCAGGCCGGACTCTTGACCGATTGGTCTAGCTCCACTCATACACATTTTTATTCCGTTATATGCAGCAGGGTTGTGGCTAGCGGTAAACATAATGCCAGGAAGATTTAATTTTCCTGAAGCAAAGTAGAGCATGTCAGTGGAGGCAAGCCCCATACGAATGACATTTGCTCCTTGTGCAATCGCACCTTCTGCAAATGCTCCCGCAAGAACTGGCGATGATGGACGCATATCTTCACCAATAACTAGTGTGGTGGGTTCTTTAATCTCTTTGAGAAATTCCGCGAATGCCCTACCCACTGCATATGTGAATTCAGGGGTAACCTCTTTTTCAACTAAGCCCCGAATGTCATAGGCCTTGATAATCGTGTTGAGAAATTCAACCGAGAATTGTGAGGTCATTTACAACTCACGAATTAGGAATTGCGCGAAGATGTCCGCGTCGACCAATCTCTTTGCTCTCTTCTGCAAAAAGTGGCGGCGTAACGCTCTCTTGAATATCAGCAGGTGCAGCTCCAGCTTCACGAACAGCATCAGCAATTGCCATTAAATCATCATGTGTTGGACCTTGCGCAGTTACATCAGGTTCTTGCTTGATCACGCTCCATCCTCGAGGAACGCTCATGCGAATACTGTGATCAGCACATAAGTCATAGGCGTGAGGTTCAGCAAATGTTGCTAAAGGCCCTAACACTGCAACTGAATCTGAATAAATGTAGGTAAGAGTGGAGGTTGCAATCTTTCTGCATGCAGCACGGGAACAACTTCTGCCCATGCGCGCTCCTGATGTCCTCATGGCATGAGGCTATCTCTTCAAGGCACAAATTCCGTGGATTTGGCTTCTTGCCCAATCTACTTAGTGTTGGCCGAAGTTCCACTACCCCGCGAAATTACTCGCGCATCGGCTTGTGGGAGTACTGAATTTTGAAGTGTGGCACCGGCGCGAAGTGGCATATAACTCAATCCAGAGTTGGCGTTGCCCGAGAAGAGAATTCCACCAAAAATACCTGAGCTCTTCGCTCGTATCTCTATCCGGTTTACAGCGCCTTCGGGTCGCCAGGAAACCTTGCGATCGCCTTGGACTTCAACGCTTCGGCTCTTACCCGAGGTTAAGTTGTAATCGATTTGGATTGAGATTTTGCCATTGCCATAAAAAGAAAGTAACGGTAAATGGCCTCCCATATTTATCGAATAGCTCTCCCCTTCAGGAAGTTCGGATGCCGCACCTGACCAAGCAAAGTCAGATGTTCCTAATTTAGTTTGAGAGACCATCCCGGCAACGATTGGTTGGTCCGAGTTAAGAACGAGGGCGAAGGGAGTGCTTACCGTCAACTTTGAAAGAGCGATCTCTACCACTTTTCCATGTGGCAATCGCAAATTATCGAGCCCAATGGGTACGAATGCGCCATCCACTGAATAAATCGTTCCGCTCACTGTTGCATCCGCAGCCCCAGGAACAAGGAGTCGAATATCTTGATCGAGTTGAACTCCTTTTCGCACACTGTTGATCGCGCCAGGAAGTACTACTTGCTTGCTTGCCTCATCCGCGGGAGCGACATAATCCGCACCGAGTGAGCGCAGGCCCTTCTTGCGAATATCAATATAGTAAGCGGTAACCCGACCGGCACGAGTGATCGCATGAACTGCAATCTTCTCTTCTCCGGGGGCGAGACTGTCGAGATAAATTTTCTTCTCGGTATTTGCTGGAATAACAATGGATTGCAAAGGCAATGGACCGTTAGCGCTATATGCGAGCAGATCCACGGTTGATTCACTTAAACCACTATTGATCAGATCAATATATCCAGCGCTAGAGATTCCGGCAGATCCACCAACGAACCAAGAGTCTCCCGAACCTGCTGTGCACACAGTGCTTGCTAACCATCCCGAAGAAGTGTTCGCTGCCAAAATAGATTGAGGATTGCCATCAACGAAAAGCGGAGTCGTCAACGCATATCGATATGTGCGAGCGGGGCGCAAAGTTACAGAAGCTTTCTTTACACTGCGAACAGCGACCTTTGGGTTAGGAAGATAGGCCACTGATACTGCGTTATTTACTCCGCCCGGACAGACAGTTGCAGGATAGGTTGCATCAACAACTCGACCTCCAAATTTAACCTGAGTCGCTCGTGGCGCAAGAAGTGAGATGACAAGGCCAATTATTACAAGTCCCAGAGCAAGTGCAATGCGCTTATCTGCCTGCTGCCATAAATTCTTCATACCAGCTCCTCAATCGGAACTTCACTACGGCGACGTCCAGCAGGAAGACTTAAAACAATTACCGCAAGCAATGCAATTAATTCGAGAGAGACGAGGGCTCGCCGCTTAGTCCCATCATGGAGCAGATTGATAGCACCAGGTTCGGTCAGTATAAATTGTGGAACTCCATTTGAATTATGAGAGATTTCAACGGGTTGACCATTGAGGAGCAACTTCCATCCTGAATCAGACTTCTCTCCGAGCGAGATTTTACCTATGGTCTCTACCTCGCCCTGTGCTCCGATTGATCCCGAAGGTAGCGTTGAAATTTTTCCATCAGATGCAATCATTGCAACGCGTGGATTAGCAGCTAATACGCGCCAAATAACGCCGGACGATGTGGAAGAACTTCGTGTAAATCCACCAATTCCGTCAATCGTTCTTACGAGATTAGGATCGGCCGGGTTTTTCACAAAGAGATACTTGATTCCATATCCGCCAATTATGCGACTGCTCGTTAAGGCAGTTCCGGAAAGTGCGCCAACAATTGCATCTTCGAGTTCTGGGGGCATCGGAACTACTACATCGGGTTCTCCGAGTGCCAGATCGGTACCTCGGGATACGAAGTAATTAAGTTCAGGACCCTCTTGGCGAATCACCAGAGTCTTAGGCCTGGCATCAGTTGTAGCTAGCGAGGCCACGAATGCAGGCATAACTTGTTCATGAGATCCTGAAACCAGAGATTGAGATCCTGAAGTGATGGACCAAATTCCAGTGAATGAGATTGATGTTAGGGCTACGAGAACTGATAGCGCAGTAACAAAGTGTCCTGCACCAACGGAAGACTTCCGCAGATTAGGTATTACATC
>WLRE01000070.1 GCA_009698045.1 Actinomycetota bacterium
GCCTGGGACTTAATCGTGATTCCGCGTTCGCGCTCGATATCCATGCGATCCAGATACTGCGCGCGCATATTGCGTTGTTCTACGACTTCAGTGATTCCGAGCATGCGATCTGCGAGCGTAGATTTACCGTGATCGATATGCGCAATGATGCAGAAATTGCGAATCTGCGCAGGATTAGTGGCCGCTGGTTGCGGGGCCTTGGAGAGTTCAATGGCAGGCACTTATGACCTACCCTTTCTTAATCTGATGTCGAACTGAGGAACGATTTAGCGAGCGCCAGCTTTTGCAGCTGCCTTAGCCATCGATGACTTCTTGTTAGCTGCTGAGTTAGAGTGAAGAACACCCTTAGTTACAGCAATGTCGAGAGTCTTTGAAGCTAAGCGAAGCTCTTCTGCAATCTTTGTGGAGTCACCTGAGGTAAGAGCGTCACGGAAGCGACGAACAGCGGTCTTGATAGCAGAGCGTGCTGAGCGGTTACGAAGCTGAGCCTTCTCGTTGGTACGAATACGCTTGATCTGCGACTTGATATTTGCCACTGAAGTACTGCTTTCTGTTGAACGGTGCCCTGATGTGGGCTCTCTCGTGAAGGGGCAAGGCTATCAGCCGCCCCCCTTCAGGCTCAAACTGAGCTTTTGGACTCTTCCTTACCAAATAGGAACCTTCTAGGAACCGGTCATCACGATAATTGCCCGCTCAAGGGAGTGAATCGGGTCGGCCGCTGCCCCTTTGATATCGGCGTCGGCCTGAGCAATAGCTATTACTGCGGCGGTCAGCGTCGTCGGATTCCAATGCACAAGTTGTCGACGGGCCTTGTCGATCTGCCAAGGCGCAAGGCCAAGTGCACCAGCGAGCTCAAAAGATTTAGCTCCGCGATTGGCGCCAGAGACCTTTGCCAATGTTCGCAGTGAGGATGCGATAGCCGAGGTAATCATGACCGGATCAGTGCCAGTGGCAAGTGCGTTGCGCAAGGTAATCAGTGCGATATCTCGCTTACGTTCCATTACTTCATCAGCGACGTCAAAGCCGGTGGATTCAATTCGTCCTTGTTGGTACTTAGCAACTGCAGCTTCATCAATATTCTTTCCAGCTGCTACATCAGAGGCAAGTTGTGAGACCGCGCCACTGACTTCGCGCATATCGCTGCCGAGCGCGTCGATAAGTGCTTGCACTGCTTCGGTAGAAACTTTGCGGCCGAGGCGGTGAAATTCCTGTCGGATGAATTCGGCTTTGTCGCCATCTTTTTTGAGCGCATCACAAGCGATAATTCGTGGATTAGCTTTCTTAATTTTATCGACGAGCGCTTTGCCTTTAATGCCACCTTTGTGCCAGAGAACGAGTTCAACACTCTCTTCGGGATCTTCGATGTAGGAAGATATCTCTTCGGCTAGGTCTGCTGCTAAATCTTGAATCTCTTTAACGACGATTACTCGTTCATCACCAAAGAGCGAAGGAGCGAGTGCGTCAGTGATAGCGCCTAGATCTATTTCGCCAGCGGTAAGTTGCGAAACAACGGCGTTGGGATGGCGTTCGAGTACCTCTGTAATAGCGCGCTCAGCGAGTATCGCTTCGCCGCCCTGCAGAAAGGTTATCCCCATGAAATCTTCCACCATGCTCTCGTCTGAACTCTGATTCTAAGGCTTTGATCAATCGAAAGTGCACCATCTCTATCTGTACGTAGGACTGCTATCCCCCGCTTCTGAAGTGCCGAAAGAGTCTTCGGTGATGGGTGGCCATAGGAATTATCTGCTCCTACGCTAATAATGGCCAGCACGGGGTCGAGCGCATCTACCAAATCCCAATCCTGATATGCCGAGCCGTGGTGCGGAACTTTGAAAATAGCAACGTGAGGCAGATTTATATCGGCTAGCAGAGCTGCTTGTGCTGGCGGCTCGATGTCACCAGTCGTAAAAAGGGAGAGCTTTCCCAAGGTAATAAGCAATGCAACACTGGAATTGTTTATCGCAGAACCATCTCCCGGCAATGAATCGAAACTATCAATGCGATCTCGCGGCCACATCACTTGAATTTCGCCGCTACCTACCGCGGTCTGAAAGCTCACCCGCTGACCTTGATGAACGACGGAAGTTGGAATCGCCCCGAGCAGCGTGAGAGTTCTCGCGTACTCTCCTGTTGGTTGCTGTGAATTAGATACCCAAGCACTCTCCACTCGAGCAGTCCGCAAAATTCCTGATAGACCTTCGACGTGGTCAGCATGGAAATGGGTCAGAACTAATAATGGGATTAGATTAATCTTCAAATCTTGCAGGCAACGGCGCATCAGTTCTGGGTCTGGACCAGTATCAATAACTATCGCTCGATGATTCCCTAAATTAATGACCATTGCATCACCTTGCCCCACATCGCAGTTCACCACTGACCAGTGTGAACCTGGCCAACTTGCGGATGCGAAAAGGAGTAAACCACCGATGATCCCAAGAATTGCCACACTCACTTTCCAGATGCGCAGTAGCAAGCTAAGGAGGGTTAGTATTACTAAGCACAACCCGAAAGCGTTCTGAGGCAAGCTGAGTACTGAAAATTTTGCTCCTTGATGCGCGACCCAGACAATCCACTCTGCGCACGGATTAATTAGCACTAACAATAAATGTGCAATCTGATCTAACTGTGGCGGCAGCAATGCGGCAATGAATCCCCCGATTGTTATGGGAGCAACAACTAGTGTGACTAACAAGTTTGCCGGAATGGAGACCAGCGAAATCTGACCTGATATTGCAACGATGACTGGCGTGCACAGGGCGGTGGCTGAGATAGGAATCGCTAGAAAATCGGCAACGGCTTTAGGTAGACCCCTGCTCTGCAAGATGATGGAAATCTTTGGAGATAGAAGGAGAATTCCTGCAGTAGCTGCGACTGAGAGTGCAAAACCAGCATCGAGAGCTTGGAATGGATCCAGCAGTACAAGTGTTCCGATAGCAAAGCCCAGCGATGCCAATGGTTCTGATTCTGATCCACGTGCTTTGGCCATCAACAAAACTGCAGTCATCACACTTGCACGTAAGACTGAAGGAGATGGCCTTACGAGAAAGATGAATCCGATAAGAACTAGCGCCGTGACGATTATCCGTACTCGTCTCTTACGGAATATCCACTGCGAAAGCCACAACATCGTTGCTGCAATGATGGCGAAGTTCTCGCCACTCACCGCAGTTAAGTGAGTGAGGCCCACTCGTCGCATCTCAGAGATGAACTGCGGGCTCTCGCGCGAGGTATCCCCCAGCACCAATCCAGGAATAAGAGCACCACTATCTCCCTCAATACTCTGCGAGAGAGCCGAGAATCGATGTCGAATTCCAGTGGTTACTTGCATTAACTTTCCAGCGCTCTCGATCTTCACCGGAGCGCTGTTCAAAATTACGAGCGCCAAAACTTTGCGCTCCTTGGATTTCAGAATCTTTCCTTCACCCTCAAATTCATCACCCGGAATCAGGCTGACGCTGCCTCTACTCATCACACGTATGGGCGCACGAATTTTCCACTTCTGTGAGGTTGACTGAATTTCTTGTGCACGAGCAAGAAAAGTCATAGAAGGACTATGAAATTGGGCGCCACGAACCGAAGGCTTACTCCAAGCTGGATCGCTAATAACAGTGGCATGAAAGGTGACGCTCTCACCAAATATTTGCTCAATCGAATGGTTCTTCAATGAAAATTCACGCAAAGCAAGAGTTGATGCGCCAATCAGAAGAGCGCAAACTATGAGAATGGAGAGCGCTCGGCCGAGTTTCAAAAAGAGAAATATCAAAAGCAGACAGAGATAACTCCATGGCGCAGGAATGAAACCCGCTACTGCTGCGCCAATCCAGACCGAGATGCCAAGGAGGAAGAGTTGGCTTCTTACAAGCGGATGAGCGATGAGATCTCCGCGTAGGTGGCCTCTCCCATTCCTTTCACTTTCTTCAACTCTTCAAGGGTAGGAAAAGGTCCGTTGCTCTTGCGATAGGTAATTATTCGAGAAGCCATTACCGGACCGATGCCGGGAAGTGATTCTAAATCTGCTTGACCGCCATTGTTGATGCTGACTGGTCCAGTGCGCTTGGGTGGTGAGGACTTTGAACCCTTAGAGGTTGCCACATATCGCGGAGCACCAACAACTATCTGCTCACCATCAAAGAGAAGATGAGCCAAATTAATATCACTGGTATCTACGCCATTTAATTTATTGCCAGCGGCTTTAATCGCATCAATCGCTCGTGCGCCTCTGGGTAGAGAGTAAACACCGGGGTGTCGCACCTTTCCCGCAACATCAACAATTAAAAGTTCCGGGGTGATTGGTCCAGATGGCAAAGCTATGGGAGTTGAAGTTTTCTGAAGGTCAACTGCCGATGCTGAACCTTGAGCGAGAAAATATAGAAGAGTTCCTACTCCGAGAAATAGACCGAAAATAACAAGAATTCCACGCCGTTGTTCTCGAGTAAAAACTATTCCATCAAAGTATTCACGAATTTGAGTAAGCATCCGCGCAATCTAAATGAGTGCACTCCACTTACCAGGATGTGTTGCTGGGTATTGTGGATTACAGAACGATGTTAACAAGCTTAGGTGCGCGCACAATCACTTTTTGAATTGCGGCACCTGCAATAGCGGCCTTCATCTCTGAATTCTCCATCGCTAACTTCTCTAAATCAGCGTCAGAGATATCTGGGGCGACTTCGATGCGATCCTTAATCTTGCCGTTAATCTGCAAGATTGCGGTGACTGCATCAGCGACTAAGAGCGCCGGGTCGACAGCTGGCCAACCAGCAAGAGCCACTGCCGGCTTGTGGCCGAGTAGTTCCCACATCTCTTCGGAGGTAAATGGTGCAACAAGTGAGAGTGCGATTGCCATAGCTTCGGCGGCTTCGCGCACTGCAGGATCTGCCGGGCCACATCCGCTATCTATTGCTTTGCGGGTGGCATTGACGAGTTCCATAACACGAGCAACGGCCACGTTGAATCGGAAAGTTTCGATAGCAAAACCAATATCGCTGACGGCTTTGTGGGTCACTTTTCGAAGATTGATATCTCCGGTGGTGAAATCGACTCCAGGTTTGCTGGTGACATCGCCAGCAATACGCCAGGCGCGATTGAGAAACTTTAATGAACCCGATGGGGAAACATCAGACCAATCGATGTCATCTTCCGGTGGACCTGCGAAGACCATTGAGATGCGGATTGCATCCACGCCATGTTTCTCGAGCTCATCTGAAAGGCGGACCAGATTGCCACGGCTCTTGCTCATTGCAGAACCATCCATCAAGACCATGCCTTGATTGAGCAATTTAGTAAATGGCTCGGTAAATCCAACCTTGCCCATATCAAAGAGAACTTTGGTAAAGAAGCGAGAGTAGAGAAGGTGCAAGATTGCGTGAGTGACGCCGCCGACATATTGGTCAACAGGTAGCCAGGTATCCACCTCTTTGCGATCAAAGGCCATCTTGTCATTCGTGTTACTGACATAGCGCAGGTAATACCAAGAGGAGTCGAAGAAAGTATCCATAGTGTCGGCATCACGCTTGGCAGCGCCGCCGCAGGTTGGACAGGTTGTGTTAATCCAAGATTCAATCGCACCAAGTGGTGAAGTTCCCTTTGGCTTGAGATCGAGACCGGTCGCATCAGGAAGTTCGACGGGTAATTGAACTTCTGGGACTGGGACTTCCCCGCACTTCTCGCAGTGGATGATTGGAATTGGAGTTCCCCAGAAACGTTGGCGAGAGATGAGCCAATCGCGCAGGCGGTAATTCTTGGCAGACTTTCCGAGCTTCTTCGCTTCGAGTTCGGCCACAATTTTCGCAATTGCATCGACTTTATTAAGTCCGTTAAGTGAGCCAGAATTAATAAGAACGCCATCACCCGTAGTGGCAACTCCACTGGTATTTGGATCTTCTTCATCGCTCTGCACTACAACAGTGACGGGCAACTTCATGGCACGAGCAAAATCTAAGTCGCGTTGATCATGGGCAGGAACAGCCATGATTGCGCCAGTGCCGTAATCCGCTAAGACATAGTCACTTGCCCAGATAGGAAGTTTCTCGCCATTCACTGGATTGATGGCATAACGCTCGAGAAATACTCCGCTCTTAGGGCGGTCTGTTGCCAAGCGATCAATATCTGATGCTGACTTCACCTCTTCAATGTATTTAGCAAGAACCGAAGCCAATGGTGTGCCTGCGACGAGTTCGGAGGCGAGTGGTGCGTCAGCGGCAACGACCATAAATGTTGCGCCGTACAAAGTATCGGGACGAGTGGTGTAAATAGTGACGGGCTCGATCCGGCCTTCAATATCGAATTGAACTTCAGCACCTTGCGAGCGACCAATCCAATTGCGCTGCATCATCAGAACTTTTTCCGGCCATTGACCTTCAAGCTCGGACATGTCGTCCAAGAGGCGATCGGCGTAGTCAGTAATTTTCAAATACCACTGATTGAGCTTCTTCTTGGTTACCGCAGAATCACAGCGTTCGCAGAGTCCTGCAACTACTTGCTCGTTAGCGAGAACTGTCTGACAGGATGGACACCAGTTGACGGGTGAATCCTTGCGATAGGCAAGGCCCTTCTTAAACATCTCGATAAAGAGCCACTGATTCCATTTGTAATACTCGGGGTCGCAGGTATGTAGTGTGCGGTCCCAATCGAAAGAACATGCAAAGCGGCGCATGGAAGCTTTTTGAACTGCAATATTTTCATAAGTCCAAGCACGAGGATCGGAGTTGCGCTTGATTGCAGCATTTTCAGCCGGTAGTCCAAATGCGTCCCAGCCGATCGGGTGCAGAACGTTAAAACCTTTTTGGACCCAGTAGCGAGCAATGACATCGCCCAGTGTGTACGCCTCGGCGTGACCCATATGAAGATCGCCGGAGGGATAAGGAAACATATCCAAAACATATTTTTTCGGACGGGGATCATCCGCAGTGCCAGATTTAAAGGGAGTGAGTTTGTCCC
>WLRE01000071.1 GCA_009698045.1 Actinomycetota bacterium
ATGTCGATGCCACGGCGACCAGCTCGGCCAGTCAATTGCGTGTACTCCCCCGGTGTTATTGCAACATGTCCTTCGCCATTCCACTTTGAAAGTTTTTCGAGAACAACTGTCTTTGCTGGCATATTGATACCAAGTGCGAGAGTTTCAGTGGCGAAGACCGCCTTAACCAGGCCTTGTTGAAATAGTTCTTCTACTGTCTCTTTGAAAGCGGGCAAGAGTCCAGCATGGTGGGCGGCCACGCCACGCTCGAGGGATTCCACCCATTCGTGATAGCCGATAACGACCAAATCCTCTTCCGGAAGATGCTTGGTCTTTGCAACAACAATCTCGCGTATCCGCGATCTCTCCTCAGTATTGGTTAGTTTGAGTCCTGCTTTAATGCATTGATGCACCGCCGAATCGCAGGCGGCACGCGAAAAAATAAAGGTGATTGCGGGAAGCAACCCTTGCCTATGCAACTTCTCGATGACTTCGGCCCGACCAAGATTTCGGAGAGATGGCGAAACGCTCGAATTCTCTGTCCATGATTTCGCCTTGTTCTTGCCACCTCCATATCGGGTGCGCACATGTCTAAAAGATTCCTTCTCCATCCGGATGATTTCAGGATTGACCTTTCCGTCATCAACAAAGAGATCTAAGAGATGCTGGCCAAAGAGCACATGTTGATAAAGAGGTACCGGACGAATTTCACTGACGATTACCTTTGTTTCACCGCGCACCGTTTGAAGCCAATCACCAAACTCTTCAGCGTTAGAAACAGTTGCAGAAAGAGCAGCCAGCGCCACGCTCTCAGGAAGATGAATCAAAATCTCTTCCCAAACTGCACCACGGAACTTATCTGCTAAGTAGTGAACTTCATCCATCACTACATATCGCAGATTCTTGAGCGTAGATGAGTTGGCGTAAATCATGTTGCGTAAGACCTCGGTAGTCATTACGACAATCTGAGCTTCAGAATTGAAACTTGTGTCACCAGTGAGAAGTCCAATATTTGACTCGCCATACATCTCACACAAATCTTGATACTTCTGATTACTCAGTGCCTTGATGGGAGTTGTATAGAAACATTTTGTTCCGGTCTCCATAGCAAGATAGGCCGCAAATTCCCCAACTATTGTCTTACCAGCTCCAGTTGGAGCAGCGACGAGCACGGAGTGGCCATCTTCTAAAGCGTGACATCCCGCAACTTGGAAGGTATCGAGATCAAAATCGACGCTGGCAGAGAAAGCAGTACTGCGAGGATGAGAAACTTTTGTGCGTGATTGCGCATACCGCTCGGCAGGAGAAAGAGTCATCGCTCCTCCCAAGTTAGAAGCGCTCCTGCATGAATCTCGCCGTGTATGGGTAAATCGCCAACAAATTCACCATCAGCATAAGCAAGTGCCGCCGCTTGCAAAGAGAAGGTTTTAGTTCTGTAAAAAGAGACCGCTGGATGATCCTTGTGTGCGCCTGAGAATACCTTTGGGAATACTCGCAAAAGTTCAATTTTTGAGACTTCAGCCAGGACCATAATGTCCAAGTATCCATCATGGCGATCGGCATCCGGAACGATCTTCATGCCGCCCCCGTACGTTGGACCATTTGCGATGGAGACCAACATAGCCCTGGTTTCGAACACTTCAGTGTCCGTTGCTATCCGATAGTTAATTGGATTAAACCGCGGTAGTTCAAGAAGTGTGGCGATGGTGTACTTAATTTTTCCCTTTATCGCTCGCATGGAATTTGCTCGCCGATTGACTAGGGAGTCAAAGCCGGTACTCAATACTTGCCCAAACCACAATTCGCTGTTGCCCACGACGACTCGACCAAGATCGACTCTGGTCGGCTCTTCATGGAGAATTCGATGAACAATATGAACTGGATCAATACCCGAGGCATTATTGGTCAACGCGAAATCATTTCCAGTGCCGGCAGGAATTACGTAAACTGGTAACTCGGTTCTCGCCAGTTTTTGAAGCGCGTAATGGAAAGAACCATCTCCCCCAATAACAACAAGGGTCTGTATGCGCGCAATTAAGTCGTCTAAGAAACTTTCGATCGATGACTGGAAATCCAAGGTCACTAACGAAACTTCAACGCCATTAAGTGCAGCCTCGTTAGCGATTTCATCGGCAATTCTTAGCGCGTGACCTTCACCTGCCGCAGGATTTGCGAGTAACCCAATTCTGGTTATAGATGGCAATCTACCCATTTGAGGCGGCACGCTTGCTTCGTTTGCGGTCAATACCAAGCGCAATTATCCCGGCAGCAAAGTAGAAAAATATCAATGGCAACGCAAGAAGTGACATAGTCAGCGGATCTGCTGTTGGTGTAAACATGGCAGTAAAGAGCACGATCAGAAAGATGGCTATTCGCCAAGGCTTAAGAATAGATCGAGCCGAGAGGACACCAACAATATTTAGAGCCAAGAGAAATACTGGTAGCTCAAATGCTCCGCCGAACAGGAGAATTATGCGAAGAACAAAATCGAGATAATCATCAAACCGCACTAAATTTGTTAATGACCCAGGAGTGAAGCCAAGTAAGACCCGTACCGCTACCGGCAGAATTAAATATCCCATCACTGAACCAATAGCAAAGAATGGAACAGCAGCTAGAAAAAAGAAGATGGAACGTCGGCGCTCACGTTTATGAAGACCTGGCGCAACAAATGCCCAGAGTTGATAGATCCATACCGGGGCAGAGAAAATTAACCCTGACATGAGCGCTACCTTAATTTGGAGATTCAGTGGGCCAAGGACGCCATTTATATAGAGCGTCCCACAATTGGAGTCACCAGCACTTTGAACCGAACGCAGGTCACAGAACGGTGAAGCAAGTTGAGCAATTATCTCGTCGTAAAAGAACCAGGCGATGACTGAAAATAGAAGTACTCCGATAGCCGACTTCACAACTCGTTTTCGAAGTTCGCGGAAATGCTCCACGAGGGGCATTTTTCCGCCCAGTGGCGCGTTCATAAATCTTTGTGCAGCCGCTTAGGCTGGAGTCTCTTCGTCGCCCTTATTCTTCTTCTGATCATCCTTCTCACTCTTCATTTCATCCTTAAAAATACGGAGTGATTTTGCGAGGGATTTAGCGGAATCGGGTAGACGCTTAGCTCCAAAGAGAAGGATGACAACCAGAAGCAGAATCAAAATATGGCTGGGTTCCTTAAGAAACATCACTTATCCAATCTCTCATGTAATAGAGGCGAATCGCCGTGATGAAATAATAGCCTGAACCAGCTGCTAATTCTTATAAAGAGCGAGAGCGGTTAGAGCCCTGCGCGCGAGAGTCTCGCGCAATTCCTGGGGGCCAAGCACCTGAATTTGCGCGCCATAACCCAGTAGAGAACGGATGAGCCATTCAGAGTCCCTTAGTTGAACGGAGATGGTGAGCCCAGAATCATCATCAGACTCCAAGGTGCATAACGCTGCGTTCTGCTCGAAGAAATGTCTTGCACTTTTATTGATATGAAGTCGCGCGACAAAGTTATCTTGAGAAATCGGCGTAGCAACTTCAGATTTCTGCATCTCACCAATGGAAATGGGAGTTGCTTGCCGGATGCGATCAAGTCGAAAAGTACGTGAGCTTTGAGTTAGATAGCACCATGCTCGAAGGTAGATAAAACCATTCTCGGAGAAAATCGACTCCGGAAGAATCACTCGCTCACTCTTTTGATCGCTACTTGCGGAGATGTAGGTGATCCTTAAACCAGAACCACTTTTGATGGCGTTCTCAATCATCGGAAGATGAGAGCTTCTCGCTTCGGAGCGGATGACGACTGGAATTTCGGTGAGCGGTAGTGCAATTGTCGCTTGCAGTTTCTGTTGCAATCCTCTAATCGCGATGAAGAGTGGATCTTGCGCATCACGAAGTGAGGCGAGGCTTTCCAGTGAGAGCATTAATGAAACAATCTCACTTTTGGACAAGCTCCTTGGCTTTGTAAGAACTTGTGGATCGATGATGCTTACATAGCCATCCTCGTAGGAGAGATCAATGAGTTCTAGTGTGCTATATCCGGGAAGACCACACATAAAAATCATGCTCAAATCAGCGAGCATCTGTTTGGAAGAGACCGAAAACTCTCGCGCCAAATCCTCGACAGAAATTCCCGGATGCTCAATAACAAAAGGAACGAGATCTAGTGCGCGGGCGGTTCGGGTCAGGGCAGTCTCAACCATGTACGACTTCACCCAGAATCTTGAGAACTTTTGCCTTGAGCTCGGCTGGCTCCTCCACGATTACTTGGTCGGCATGCCAAAGTATCTGGCGACTAATTGTCGTAGCGGATTCAAATGGAATTTCGAAACGATCGAATTCGCCAACATCTCCGACGAGTTGGCCGCTTGCCCGCAATGTATGGGCATGTCCTTTACGAATCAAAAGCCGAGCGATCTTCTTCTCTTGTGCCTCGCTCCGGAAGAGCGAGTGTTGCAGGCGAAAATCTCTGGGAATCTGGAAGCTATTGGCCTTACCTATCTCTTTGACTCCCCCAACGAATCTCGAGGCTTTAAAAGTTCTAATCTCGGAGGAAGAGTGATCGAGGCCGATGAGATACCAGAATCCGTTCCATAGAGTCAGGGTATAAGGGCTAACTGTTCGCTCTTTCACACTTGAAGAGGAGTAGGTGAAAACAATAACTTTACGATGTTCGATGGCCGAGAGAATTGAATCAAAAAACTCTTGCGGCTGCTCGAACTTAACCTCAAGAGCGCCAGCAGCACTGTAATCCGCTGGGATTCCCAAAGACTTCAATTTGCGAAGTGCGTTTTGCGCATCATCAGAGATGATCGATTGTTGCCACAGGCCAGCAGCTAGTGAGAGCAGCGCAATTTCTGCTGAATCAAGATCGGAGAGTTTAAGTGCGTAAGAATCAGAGGGAATTTTGTAGCCTGGTTCATCTTCAAAGAACGGATCAAGATTCCCCACCTCGATTTCTATGCCCATGGAGCGCAGATCATCCTTATCTCGCTCGAACATCCGCTCTTGCGTTTCGGGTTTGCCCTCATAGCCAGCAACAGATGCAAAAATCTCGGCCTTGGTCAAATAACGTCGAGTGGCCAATAAGGCAAGTGTGAGATTAATTAATCGCTCAGGCTTACGATTGGCGGTGGCCGTAGATGTTGTCGAACTCACGAGCCAACGATAATCCTTTCTCTCGCCTTTGGTAACCTAATCCCCTGTTCAGCCCAGGTTTATCTATCTCTTTGAGGAGTTTGGCATGAAGAAGTTTTTCTCTGTGGTCACTATGTCCGTAGTCGGTGTCGCTCTGCTTGCTGGCTGCACAACAGACGGCGGAGCTCAATCAATGCCGGCACCCACCATTACTCAACCCACGGAAGAGAGTACAAACACGATGACCTCAATGGATCTCTCGCAATACATCACAATCTCTGGTGCACTCGGCGCAGAACCTCAAATCAGTGCACCTAAGGGCAATCCGCCAGCAGAGTTAGTATTTCAAGATCTGGCAGAAGGCGATGGAACCGCTGCATTATCTTCATCTACGCTCACCGTGCACTACAAACTTCTCACTTGGTCTGATGGCAAGATCGCAGATTCATCGTGGACATCAGGAAATCCAGCTACCTTCCCACTCGCCAATGTTGTTAAGGGTTGGCAAGAAGGTCTGCCAGGTATGAAGGTAGGCGGTCGTCGACTACTAATCGTTCCACCTTCACTCGGATATGGATCTGCAGATTATGGACCGATTAAGGGCAATGAGACACTCGTCTTTGTTGTCGATTTAATCGACGTCAAATAATTCTTAGCTCTCTAGCTCTGAAGTTCCATAAGCGCCCTTAGAAGGCCTTCTCCTGCGTGCCGGGGCGATTGTTCCCGGAGCAAGTCGGCGCGCAAAAATAAGAAAACCAGTATGTCCAATCATGCGATGCTGCGGGCGCACCGCCAAACCCTCGTGATGCCAGCCGCGTACCAAAGATTCCATACTCTCGGGCTCAGTGAAATTTGCGCTGGACTTAATTGCTTCTGCAGTGACAGAGAGTTGGGTAGTCGTTGCAACATACGCCATAAATACTCCCCCGGGTTGGAGAACCTCTGAAGCCATATCTACACATTCCCACGGCGCTAACATGTCCAAAATTACTCGATCGTATTTATGCTCGTGCTTCGCTTCTTGAACAGCATCTGCCGTCAACGACCAATTGCTTGGTAGCGAACCAAAGTAGTGTGTGACGTTCTTGCGAGCGATATCGGCAAACTCTTCTCTCTTTTCAAAACTATCTACTGAGCCATTGGCTCCTACTGCTCGGAGGAGAGAGATGGTTAAGGCCCCAGAACCCACACCAGCTTCCAGAACGCGGACTCCTGGCGCGATATCAGCCATTCCCACAATGAGTGCTGCATCTTTTGGGTAAACAATCGTGGCACCCCGTGGCATCGAAAGAACGTAATCTGTCAGCAGTGGACGAAAGGCTAGGAATTTCAATCCGCCTGTTGTTTCCACAACGCTTCCCTCTGGCATCCCAATCACTTCATTGTGCACAAGCCAGCCGTTATGTGTGTGCCATTCCTGATTGAGCTGAAGCGTAATGGTGTGCAATTTACCTTTGGCATCAGTAAGTTGAACTCGATCTCCCACTTGAAAGAGTGAAGATCGTGGCGCCTGGGTAGAAGTCATGGCGAGATTCTATCTGTACAAAGATTCGATAGATCCCAAGCTCTGCCCTTGTAGGGAAGGCAGAATCACCATTCGCTCCTGTACTGCAACATCGAATAGATGAGGTACTGCCAGCACGTATGCGCCGCTAGCCAATCCTGACGTTATTCCGGTTAGAGAATCTTCAATCACCAAACACTCTGAAATAGGAACACCTAACGTTTCCGCGGCGCTTAGATATCCTTCCGGATCTGGCTTAG
>WLRE01000072.1 GCA_009698045.1 Actinomycetota bacterium
CTCTAATTGGTCGTACTGCGCAAGGTAAAGTTTCCTTTGTAAAGTTGCTGAGTGCTTGACCGGAACGAAGATCAAATCGAAAGTTGCCAGTGGCTCCGCCTTGATCTGAAGATGAATAGTATGAATTAGAAAATCCACCTTGAGCTTGGTTGGTAAGTAGGGTTCCAGATCCGTAGAAAGGAGCAGAGACATACTCTCCTCCCGAACATTTTCTAGTATCAGGAGTGCCGGTTTGCGCTGTAGCGTACTTGCAAAGATTATTAACTTCCCCAATATTTCCAAGGTACCAATCTGAATATAAAACTCCCTTTACCGTTGAGGTATATGCCTTAGCTGCACCGGCGGCATAGGTACAAGTTGCGGAGTTTGCACATGTACCATTTTGCGCCACAATTAGATTGGTTTGTTGTAATCCTTGTCCGATTACCGCAGCTAATGCAGCAGAGTTAACGTTGTTTCCAGCACCTAAGCTCCAACCAGCGTCGAGCGTTAGTCCAGGCACCGCTGTGGCTCTATTTGCATCAGTTGACCAGTTCAAATGGGGATCTGCTCCCAAAGTGCTCCAGTTGTATGGTGCCAATTCCATGTAATTGCACTTTCCGCCAGATGGACTTCCGGTTGAAGAAAATGATGCCCCACAATTGAAGCCAGTCGGATTAACGTAGAAGACAATTCCTCCACCTGGACCTGTCTCGCCAATTTCGCATGGACCGCCATCGCTACATGGCCATGGTGTGTGATTTGTGCTTTGCAGCGTTACCTTGGCAACGGCCGAAGCTAGGGCTGCTGGTGTATTAAAAGTTATAGTAAATGTCCCCGACCCACTTGAGATGTTCACGCCACTGGTCTTGTATCCAGCAATAAATGTTCCTGCATTGTTGTAAACGATCGCTTTAGTTGCTGTGCTATTAAAGATAGCAAGAGGTGTAGAACTGGATGTACCGTAGGCAGAGATTTCAAAGTCTGCACCAGTGCATCCTGCTGGAATATTTGAAACTGTCACTGATTGGAAATAGAACGAAGCACCATTACCGGGTGCATTTATTAAGGTTGCGTTCGGAGTTAAGGTCAATGGCGTAGTTGATGAACAAGCAGCAGCGACTGCAATTCCTTGACCGTATTCCAAGGTACCTGTGGAATTAATTCGAATATTTCCGGCAAAGGTATTCCCTAGACTAAAAAATATAGAGACGCCAAGAATCGAGACTAGTGCCTTTGCGGCGAAACCAAGAGAGATTCTCTTTCGGTCTGATTCTGGACCTGTGACAACATCAATATCATCATGATATTCAACTTGTTCAGTCTCATCTGAATTTTCAAATATTGGCAATTCTCTACTCTCTCAAGTTCGATCTCTACCGAAATGCTTCGGTCTCCAAATGCTTCGGTCTCCAAATATTGGAAAACCTAATCACGCTCCTTTGAGCAGGCTCGCTAGGTTGCCATCAATACCTTGCTCTGTAAAGAGCTTATTCAGCACTATCGCTGAAATTCTCTCGTGGGCCTTGGGATAATCAGGGTTTTACCCACATGCCAGCCATGCCAGAATTAGCGCATGGTCGAGCCGATAAAGAAAGCAGCTAAAAAGGTTGCCAAGAGCGCGGCTGCCAAAGGTTCAGTTATCAAGAGTGAAGTGAAAAAGAGCGCGAAGAAGTCAGCTTCTCCATCACCAGATATATCAATCACCTCTCCTCTTCGCCCCAGAGAACGAAAAGTTCCGGTTTTTCTCAACTCGCCTTTTCGCGTTGCCTTTGCCGCTATCGCATCCTTAGCGGTCATTGTTGCATTCGCAGCCGGAGACTATTTCGGGCAATATCGTCATCGCAGCATCGTGGATCAATCCATCAATCAAGTTCTTGCTGGTGAATCTCAATCACTAAATAAGAGTGAACTCGAGCGCGCGGCAATTGAGGCAGTGCTTAAAGCTACTGGCGATCAGTGGGCAAATTATTTTCCTTCTCAAAGCGTAGGAATATTCAATCAGACGACCGATGGCCGTTATAGCGGCATAGGCGTTTGGCTCCGTAAGAATCAGACGGGCACTATAGAGATTTCAAGTGTGCAACCAAATTCACCTGCAGCTGCGGCCGGTCTTAAGACGTTAGATGTAATTAATTCGATTAACGGTGTCTCTTCTAATGGTGCCCAAATTTCAACTGCGATTGCTTCGCTTCGAGGAGCACCAGGATCTGAAGTACTAATTGAATTTGAACGCAATCAAGTAGTGAATAGCGTAAAGGTCGTTCGCGCAGCAGTTCTCAATGGCGATGTGGAAGCAACACAAATTGCACCAGGCATTCTCTATATTCAGGTCTCTGCCTTCTCTTCAAATATTGCTTATGACGTCTCTCGCGCTCTATTTAAGTATGACCATAAAAAGGGAATCATCCTCGATCTCCGTGATAATCCAGGAGGACTACTTAAAGAGGGCGTGAACCTTGCTTCACTCTTCTTGAACAATGGGGTTGTAGTTTCATATTCTCGCCGTGGCAAAAGCGATCAAGTTCTCTCTTCGACCAACAAGAACGCGGTTATGTCACCAATGACTGTCTTGATTAATAAGTCGACTGCAAGTGCAGCTGAAGTTGTTGTAGGCGCACTTCAGGATCGCAATCGGGCTGTTGTACTCGGTGAAAAAAGTTATGGAAAAGGAACTGTGCAAGAACTGCGTGAGCTTTACGATGGCTCGCAGATTGAAATAACTGTTGGCAAATACCGCACACCATCTGGTCGAATCATTGATCGCGTCGGAATTACTCCTGATTTAGCGGTCTCAGAGAGCGAAGAGATATCCAAGGCGATTGCAGTTCTTGGTGGTTTAGCTGCTTTTGAGGCTGGCGAAGCCAGCAAGTAATTCTCTCTTCTTGCTCAATTAACTAACCTCTCTTAGCCCGAGTACCCTTATCCCTTAATGGGTAGAAAACCCGTATTTAGAGAGAGGGGGTAGCCCTGATGGTAAAGGAACTAGGTAAGAAGATTATTGCTCAGAACAAGAAAGCACGTCATGACTACTCCATCGAGGAAGTCTTTGAATGCGGAATTGCTCTATCCGGCACTGAAGTGAAATCACTTCGTGCTGGTCGCGCCTCTCTTATTGATGGTTTTGCAATGGTCAATAAAGGGGAGATGTGGCTCAGTGGTGTTCACATTCCTGAATACACAGAAGGAACTTGGAACAACCACCCACCGCGCCGGGAGCGCAAGCTCTTGATGCACCGTAAAGAGATCGACAAGCTGGCTGCACTGACTAAACAGGGCGGTCTCACACTTGTGCCACTTTCTCTTTATTTCAAAGATGGCAAAGCAAAGATTGAACTGGCTCTGGCTAAGGGTAAGAAATCGCACGACAAGCGCGCGACCTTGATGGAGCAACAAGCCACACGCGAAGTAAACCGTGAACTCTCACGCCGTAATTCAGGTAAGTCCGAGCGTTAATAGCCCAACGTTCGGTCCAACTCTCAATCGCATGGCCAGATGTGCTAATCAATCAGTTTCACTAAAAGTGCACGCTTATTTGTTCCCTCCATTATTCCTTTAGGGGAATAACCTTTACACTTAGGCAGTTATACCCACACACACAACTACATATAGACGAATAATGCTAAACCTCGTTTTACCTGTATGAAAATATGGGGGTGAACGGTCTCGACTTTAGATGTTGGGATAGGTGAAGCGGGCCGAGGAAGCCGGGATGATCTCGTAAACCAATAACCCTGGCAAAAAACTAAGCGCCAGTACAACTGCCGCTGATTACGCCTTCGCTGCATAAGCGAACCTCGTAATCCGTTAGACCAAGTGTGCTCTCGACTTGGAACCTAGCGTCGCTAGAGAGCTCACCTGCTGGTGGTGTTATAGACACTAATGGGGAAATCAATCTGTAACTGAGTTCGTTGACTACTTGTGATCGAGAGAGTCAGGACTGAGAAAACGATTATGACCACTACGCCCGTAGAAGCCCTATGTCAGTACTAGAGGACCCGGGTTCGATTCCCGGCACCTCCACCATATGCCTGCTATCCAAGAACTCTAAGAGTTCTTGGATCTACTAAAGAACAGTCGCTTTATTGCAATTACTCCTGTGCAAAGAGCTGCAAGAGCCAATAAACGCAAAGTTATAGGTATGTGCTCTATAAGAAACATTGCGTTAGTAAGTATGGAAAGCGCCGCGAGAGTTGCAACTACAGACTTGTATGCGATGGATGCTGGGCGCGATTTAATCTTTCTTGCCTGAGTCGATAAAAGTAGCGCAATCGGCCCACCGAGTAGCCCGATAGCGAGTAGTACGCTCACTAAGAGGACGAGGGATTCCATGCGAAGAGTCTAACTCCAAGTCAAAAGGTACCTAATGGATGCGAGAGAAAATCATGTTAATAATTAGGCAACTTCATCCGCGGGACGCGTAGGGATAAAAATCTTCTTACCAGCAGGGGTAGTCCAGGTGCACGAACCATCCGCGTGACTTTCGAGCAACCATCCCTCATGAGTTTTCATTCGATGATGACGGCGACAAAGCAGCCCCATGTTTGCTGGAGAAGTTACTCCACCAGATTCCCAACTTTCTGCATGATCAATATCGGATACCCGACCTGGCTGTCTGCATCCTGGGAATCTACAAATTTGATCTCGCGCCAGAATAAAATCTACAAGGGCCTGTGGAGGTTCGTAAGTTTGTCGCCCATAATCAAGGAGATTACCGGTGAGTGGATCAGTAATAAATCTTTTCCATTTTCCATCCGAAGCCAATTCGCGTGCAAGTGAAGCAGGAATTGGTCCATATCCGGCTAGCTGTCCGGGGTTATCGGCAAGACCGAGCATCGTGGGCAAGTCAATTGTGAGATTAACTGAAACTGGACGTCGATGTTGAGGGGCTAACTCTTGGTTTGTAGAAAGAAAATGAGATGCGAGATCTGCAAGCGCATCTGCGCGTAAGGTTTCTAATCTTGGTACGCGAGCTTTTACTACTACGGCAAAATTGGAACCAGAAGAAGAAGCGGAACCGGAACCGGAACTGGAGGAGGCAGCGGAACCAGCTTCTTGACGGAATCGAGCTTGTGCAATTCGCGCCATCTTGTCGATGGCAAACATAACGGTTTGGGCCTCGGTAATAGGAAGTAGCGCAATTATGGTTGCCATTCCATGTGGCTCTGGATACATATGAACATTTCGCTCTTCGATGGCTCGCTCTACCCGCTCTTCAAATTCCTCAGGTGCAAGTTTTGCGATAGTTGATCGAATCCTGTTTGCAACTTGAACCGCAGAGTGATTCTCAGCGTGCGTCAATGCACTTTCTTCCAGTGCTCGAATCTGCTCTGGAGCTAATCCCTGTTGAATTGCATCTGCACTTTCTCGTGCAATAACGGAAGCGACGTGTGCTGATATCTCTCCCATAGCGAGCGCGTCGCACACTAATGGAAAATGATTATTAAGAGTGCGAGCAACATCAATCCGTGATTGCGCGGTGCTAGGTGACATCCGCAAAACGGTCGCCACATCCTCCCGTTCAAGTTCATCGACTCCAAAAATTCCTTCGGGCTTTCCGGGAGCATCGCCCGCAACAGCAAATAGCGCAGATTGCATGAGTGCATCTAGCCAACCAGTCTGCTTCTGCAAAGTCTCGAGATATTCGAGGCGGCCGGCATAGTCCAGGGTCATTGGATCTATTGCTTGAATTTCGGAGAGGACATCAATGCCTGCGCGCGCTACGAGGAGCTGTGAAATACGAAGCTCAACTTCTCGAGTGCGGGTCATGGTTGAATTATTGGTGTTACTGCTGACAATATCGAGAAAAGATTTCATTTTATTCACATAAGCAGCGAGTTCATTTAGATGAGAAAATCGGAGTCAGGAGGAAAGGAAACTAACTCAAAGTAATCATCGACTATAAAGTTAGCCAAAAAAGCAATAATATTTCTCCGTGAACACCCCTAAAGATTCTTTTCAGGATAAAGCATTATCTGAGATAAAACTTATCTTTCAGATTATCGATGAGCTTCAAAAAATTGAGAATAAATCCAAGCTGCAGATATTCGAAAATTCCCTTCGCTTCACCTTTCAAGGACTCGCCAAAACGCTGCATAACCTAAATGAGATTTCTCCCGACTCCATACTGATGGAGAAATCTGCATTCCTCACTCCTTTCCCTGCACTATTGAATATTTCAAATCTCCAGCCGCAACTCCTTGCGCTTCAGAAGTACTTGTTGGCATCGCTCCTTTAACTAACAACATCTGATTTATTGGAACACTGCGAAGCTACATACCTCAGCTCTGAAAATTCGCACGTACTATCGCGACTTAATATCTTGGCATCCTGCATATTTATGCGCCAGTGCTCGCTCGTCCTGATAAATCCAGCCTCCGCTTATCAATCAGGAACCAAGCACCATCTCTTTACCCGTAGAATTAATTCATGAGCAAAGTTCTAGCGAGCCTCCCCATCGGCGAGAAAGTCGGCATTGCATTCTCCGGTGGTCTCGATACCTCCGTTGCTGTGGCATGGATGCGCGAGAAGGGCGCGGTGCCATATACATACACCGCAGATCTCGGTCAGTATGACGAACCAGATATTCAATCTGTTCCAGGCCGCGCTAAAGAATATGGTGCAGAGGGTTCTCGGTTAGTCGATTGTAAACTCGCACTAGTAGAAGAAGGTTTCGCAGCAATCGCATGCGGCGCATTTCATATCCGTTCTGGCGGAAAACAATATTTCAATACAACTCCACTTGGCCGCGCAGTCACGGGCACGATGTTGGTGCGTGCGATGTTGCAGGATGGCGTTTCTATCTGGGGCGATGGTTCTACCTATAAAGGCAATGACATCGAACGTTTCTATCGTTACGGTCTTTTAGCTAA
>WLRE01000073.1 GCA_009698045.1 Actinomycetota bacterium
CACTCAGGTAAATCAACTAGCAGGAGCAGGCAGCGACTTCACTATTGAGCTTCGCCCCATGCGACAAGAGGTGCACCAGGTCGACTCTCCACCTCATCTCTTGCCCGGTCCAATTGTCGGCGATATTGATTTAGGTATCTATATGCGCTCTACACCAAATGGATCAACACTTGTCGGTGGCACAGAACCTGAATGTGATCCACTGGAATGGGTAGATGATCCAGATCTAGTAAATATGATTCGCACTCAAGAGAGATTTGAAGCCCAAGTTACAAGAGCGGCTCGACGCTTACCCGCACTACAAATACCGAATACACCTTCTGGAGTTGTGGGTGTGTATGACGTCGCTGCAGATTGGACGCCTATCTACGATAAAACCGATGTAGATGGATTTTATGTAGCGATAGGAACCAGTGGAAATCAATTTAAGAATGCACCAGTAGTCGGTGAATTAATGGCTCAACTTATCTCTGAAGTTGAGAACGGTAAGGATCACGATGCGGATCCGGTCATCTTTCATGGAGCAAGGACTGGAAATCAAATAAACCTAGGTGCCTTCTCTCGCAAACGACCATTCAACTCGGAGAGCACTAACTCTGTAATGGGATGAAAAAAGCCCCACCTTTCGGCGGGGCTTTTTTCGTTAATTACGTAGGAAGTTATCCCTTGTACTTAACCTGAGCCTTTGGATCTGTTACAGGCTTTCCACCGACGACTGTGTAGACATCGAAGGTTCCTGCGCCAACATCGCCGTTCTCGTCGAAGTCAGTTTCTGACCAAGCACCCTGGTAAGAGAACTTAGTACCGGCAGCAGCAGCCTTAACTGCCTTATCAAGATTCTGCCATGAGATCTTCGCTCCGGAAGGACCACCAACAGCACGGAGACCCTTTGCAAGGTCAGCTGCCTTAGTGCTCTTTGCGTAGATTGAAGCCAAGCACTCAAGAACTGCTGCATCGTATGCAGCTGGATCTACGAATGTCTGTGATGCTGATGGAACAGTTGCTTCAAAAGCAGTCTTCCATGCAGCAGTTGCTGTACCTGAAGCTGCAGCTGCAGTTCCACGAACACCGTTCATGTACTTAGCTCCAACAATCTTGATTGAGCCAGCGTTGTTGAATGACTCAGTCATGAATGTGCGCTTCTGATCCCACTTCTTAGTACGAACTAGAGCAGGTGCAACCTTTGCGAATGTCTCTTCGAAGTCAACAATGAACCAAGCTGCTGGCTTTCCAGAAACAATCTTTGTTGCATCAGAGTCGAATGTTGCTGCATTTGGGTTGTAAAGAACGGAAGTACCGATCTTTCCGCCTGCCTTCTTCCAAGCTGTCTGGAAGACTGCTGAAAGCGCGCTACCGAATGCATCGTTACGAGCTGCAACGTTTACAAGTGCGTTCTTTCCAAATGCCTTACCCATTGCGAGAACTACAGCTTTTGCTTGTAGCGCATCAGATGGATAGTTACGGAAGAGAGTATCTCCGTCGCCAAGTGTGGAAAGTGCTGGTGAAGATGCAGCAGGGCTCATGATGAGAATGCTATTAGGAATACCGATTGCAGCAGCAGCCGCAAGAGTTGTTCCTGAAGTCATTGGACCAACAAGAGCGTTAGCTCCGTTGGAATCTACAAGCTTCTTTGCTGCTTCTACGGAAGTAGCAGGTGTTGCTTGGTCATCTTCGGTTCCAGCAACTGTGCAAGAACCAGCGACGCCAGCAGCTTGCATTGCATCGTTAACAGATGTAACGCCAAGTGCAGCAGCCTTAGCCATTGGTGGGCCGTAGGTAGCAAGTTGACCAGTAAGTGGAAGGACAATGCCGACCTTCATATCAACGCCACCTGCAGCGTTTGCACCGACGGATGATCCGACGAGTGCGCCCACTACGAGCATTGATGATGAGGCGATAATTAATCCACGCTTCTTATTCATATCTCTCCTAAGCATGATGTCGTCCCAGACGGGGACGGGTTCGGAGTTAGCGTAGTAGATAGAGCCCGCATGGCGTCGAGGGGTATTTGGTCACGATTTCGTTATCTTTAGAACGGTCGTCAATTTCCCGCTAGAGGGAGCGTCTTTAGCGCTTACCGAAGTAGATGCCCACGATCTCGGGGTCTACGGCTAGGGCCTTGCCTTCGCCCTCATGACGATTCTTACCCATATCCAAGACATAGCCATAATTGGAGATTTCTAGGGCGCGACGGGCATTTTGTTCAACCATCAAGATGGTTGCGCCGGTTTCATTAATACGAACAAGTTCGTCGAAGAGCTGATCAACGAGTGCAGGAGCTAAACCAGCAGAAGGTTCATCCAATAACAAAATATCCGGTCCAGACATTAAGGCGCGAGCAAGTGCCAACATTTGGCGTTGTCCCCCCGAGAGAGTTCCGGCGCGATCTTTCTTACGGATAGCTAAATCCGGATACTGCTTATAGAGCTTCTCTTTGCGCTCTTCGGAAGCCACACCACCATTGCCCTTATAGCCAACATCCAAATTTTCATCGATGGTAAGAGTGGTAAAAATATTTTCGATTTGGGGAACGTATGCAATTCCAATGTCTGCCAAGTTGTGCGGTTTAGTTTTGCGAACATCTATCGCCTCGCCACTCAATTTATGCAGAGTGATATCGCCTTGAGATACCTTTGCAATTCCATAAATTGCCTTAAGAATTGTGGATTTACCGGCACCATTAGGACCGACGATCGTAACAATTGCGTTAGCTGGAACTTGGATCGAGACATCGTTGAGAATCTGAACATCGCCATAGCCTGCGGATACGCCTTTTAATTCAAAGAGAGGAGTTGTCATTATGAACTCTTTCTACGAGATCCGAGATAAGCATCGATCACGACTTCATTTTCATAGATGGAATCTGGAAGACCAGAGGCAATAACAGTTCCTTGTGCCATCACAAACACTTCATCTGAAATATTCATAACAGTCTCTAGGTCGTGCTCGACCAGCAAGAACGTAAGGCTATGTTTCGCTTTAAGAGTTTGGAGCACTTCTACTAATTTCTCAACGAGTGCTGGATTCACGCCTGCAAAAGGTTCATCTAGGAGCAGCATGGTGGGGTTTGCCATCATTGCTCGAGCTAGATCAAGAAGTTTGCGCTGGCCACCGGAGAGAATGCCTGCATATGAATCTACAAATGATTCGAGACCGACTTGCTTCAACAGTTCTAGCGCGCGTTCTTCGGCCTGATCCTCGAAGCGCTTGCGGACCCGTGGTGTTAGCACGCGCCAGAGGCGGTCTCCCGGGTTGTCCTGCGCAGCAAGAAGAATGTTCTCCATGACACTTAAGCGTCGAATAACTTTTGCGCCCTGAAAAGTGCGGACTAAACCTAGACGGCTAATGTCATGTGGTCGCTTCTTCGAAATTTCGGTTCCGTTGAAGGTAATAGAGCCAGAATCTGGACGAATGGCACCGCTAATAAGGTTGAAGAGCGAGGTCTTACCCGCACCGTTAGGTCCAATAATGGAGGTAACGCTTCCGCGCTTAATCGAAAGGGTCGCGTTCTCGCAAGCCCGCACGCCAGCGAAAGCTTTAGAGACGTTCTTTACTTCTAGAATATTTCCCATATTACTCAAGCACCATCTCTTCCCGCTTGCCAAATATTCCTTGCGGACGCTTGAGCATTAAGTAAATAAGTACAAAACCAATAATCATGATACGCAAATATGCTCTTTGCACAGAATCAAACCAGGTAAAGGGTGGGAATTGGAAGAAGCGCGTTCCGGCATAAAGGAATCCGAAGAAAATTGCTCCCAGCGGAACGCCTTTTACGCGGGTAGCGCCACCAAGAATGATGACCATCCAAGCAAAGAAGGTGACGATAGTTTGGAAATCTGCAGGATCGAGAATCGAGAATTCAAGTGCCCAATAAATTCCAGCAATTCCACCGATAACTGAACCAACAATTACGGAGGAGAGGCGGAAGAGAAATACATTTTTACCTAGTGATGCAGGTACATCATCATCTTCACGGGTTGCACGGAGCACTCGTGCCCAGCTGGTCTTTTGAACCGCACCCATAATGAAGAGCAGGATGAAGGCGGTGAGCCAGACAATAAGAAGAAGTGCCATATCTCTTGAGGCAAAGCTGCCAAAGAGTGGTTCGATAGCCTGTTGAATATTTGTCAGTACTTTGTTGAATGCATCGGCATAGGAGGCAAATCCAGTTTTACTTGGAATATTTAATGAACCTTGTGCACCACCGGTAAGTCCATCCGAATTTTGAATAATGTAACGGACAATTTCAGAGAAGGCGATACTGACAATAGAGAAGTAATCGCCTCGAAGCCGAAGCGTAGTTAAGCCTAAGAAAGCCCCGCCCAGCCCGGCGACCACAACTCCTGCAAAGCAGGCGAGATATAAGTTCCAGCCATAGGTAATAACAAGAATTGCCATCGTGTACGAAGAGAGCGCCATCATTGCGACGTGGCCGAAGTTGAGAATTCCACCAAGGCCGTATTGAACTTGCAGCCCAAGTGCAAAGATGCAGTAAATGCCTGCCATCAATAGAACAAAGATCCAGAATCCTGGTTGGAGAAATGCGGTCATTAGATGCTTCTCGCTTTCACTCCGAGCAGACCTTCGGGCTTAACGAGTAAAACTAATCCGAGTGTTGCAAAGGCGACAACAGGTTTGTATGAACTTGGAATTCCGCCAAAGAGTACAGACCACGTCGACATCTCCATCACAAGTCCAAGAACCATTCCACCTAAGAGTGCGCCATACGCGTCTCCTATAGTGCCGAGCACAACTGCGGCAAAAATAGGGAGCAAGAGCGTCCATCCCATAGTGCTATCAAATCGACCTTGAACCATTCCTTGGAATATTCCAGCGAGAGCACTAAGAACTCCGTTAATGATCCAGACGTAGCGAACAACTCGATTTACATTGATTCCTGAAACTGCCGCGAGCGAAGGATTATCTGAGAATGCTCTCATGTCTTTACCGATTGTTGTCTTTGCCATAAAAAGACCCAAGGTAATAATGGAAGAACTGGCAAGGAGAAGAACTATCAATTGCGCGGTAGCAATATTTGCACCAAAAAGTGGGAAGGTCGCAATTTCATCGATTGCATATTTGCGGCTGCCACTTGAGAAGATCATTAAAATTGCCTGGCGAAGAATAAGTGCAACTCCAGTTGCAACTAAGAAAAATGCAAGCGTTCCTGCCTTATTCTCACGCAGTCTTTTCCAGAGAACCATATCGAGTGCTAAGCCAAGTGCACAGATACCGATGATGGCGAGAAGAACAGAGAGAATAAGTGGCCAACCTTTAGAGACGCTAAAGAAAACGGCGATAAAGGCGCCAAGTGTCATGAAGTCGCCGGCCGCGAAATTTACGAGTTTGAGGACTCCATAAACCAGTGAAACGCCAACCGCAGCCATTGCAAGAATTGAGCCGGTGACTAGGCCGTTGAAGAGAAGTTGGACAAACTCAGCCATTGGATTGAACCCCTCTTACACACTTTTTACGCACGGAGAGAAGATACTCTCGCTGTAGGTTTTTGTCTGCCATTAGTTTAAGATAATTAGGTGAGCACAAATGACATGGAGTTGTTCGATTTGCGGGTGGTTGTTGACCGGATCGAAGGGCGTTCAGTATGTGGGATGCAGGTTGGCGATTATTTCGAGCTGACCAATAGCGCTGAGGTTCGAATCCCTGCTGGTAAACATTTCTGTATTTATGCAATGCAGGCCGTTGCACCGCTCCTCCCAGCAAAACAGCGTCAACTTCCTGAGGGGGATTGGCTAGAGAAGGATTCATTTGTCTGCTGCCCCGATCCTGAAGAACGTTTGATAATGAAAATTGAACGAACTCGTAAAGTTTCGCTCAATTCAGAGGATTTAACTTAATTATTATTTGTATGCATGATGTTGCGGTGCTTATCGACATACCGTTCTAAATAGTAAACCTCTCCGGTTGGACCAGTAGATCGCTTAAGTACCGTGGTCAATAGCGCTAATTCAGTTGCGCTTAATTCAATCTCTGGAATTTGCAGATTAGAGTCGAGATGAGAGATGTTGCGAGCTCCAACAATTACGCCTTTAACTCCAGAACAGCTCAACATATAGGCCGATGCAATAGTTGCAATATCAGTGTCATGATTGTCGGCGACGGTTTTGAGAGCTTGAAGCAGCTCTTGAAATAGATCCCAGCCGCCAAATTCTTCGATGATTAGTTGGTATTTCACAGCGGAGCGAGTTTCTACTTTTTCAGGGGCAGAAACACCGAGGAACTTCTCTGATAGCAACCCACCAGCGACCGTTCCGTAACAGAGAATTCCGATGTCGTTATCAGCACAGTATTGAGATAGGCCCTCTTCAGCACGACGATCCAGAATTGAATATTGGATCTGAATACTCGCTGGCTTAAATCCTGCAGCAACAATCTCTTTAACATGCGGCAAATCAAAATTAGTAATACCTATATGGCGGATCTTGCCCTCATTTTTCAATTTAAAGAGCTCTTCCATCGCGACTAAATAGCTATTCGCTTCATACCGCCACCAGTGAAGTTGCACGAGATCAACTTGCTCGACACCGAGACGATTTAGCGAGCGATGAACAATCGTACGAACATCAGAACGATCGAAATTATCTAGGGATTTTTCGTTAGGCACATACTTAGTATGCAATTGCACCATATCTCGACTATCAAGCCGTTTTACCGCTCGACCGATGAGTTCTTCTACGCCGGTATAAATGTCGCCAAAATCTAGAGTAGAAATTCCAGCTTCAATAAA
>WLRE01000074.1 GCA_009698045.1 Actinomycetota bacterium
TAGATACTCCAGCCTCGTAACCCAGTCCAGAAATATCCTTTGATGAGCACGAGCTCAGAAATAACGCCGAAGAAGCGACTGCTCCTGTGATGAGAGTCCGCTTAGAGGCCTTTAAATGCATGGGATAAGAATATCTGCCAAGTTCGCCTCGGCTCTCCGCTCCCAGTACCGTTAGCCGCGTGGCTCTCATCACAGGCTGGTTCTGTCAAGAACGACCCCTGCATCCAGGGGCAAAAATGGCCATTCCTACGATATTTGAAGAGAGTTGGCCAAGCCCACAAAAGCTAGGTAACGATTCAAGAAGCGCCGCAATTTTGCTCGGCGAATCTCGTGAAACCATTGCCGGCCATCTCGGAATTCGAACCGACGAACTCCATTTTTTGGGAGAGCCTCGATTGGGCTTTCATCTCGGCATCTCCGGATTGGTAGAAAATGGCAGTACCTATTTTCATTCTGCCGTCGATCGTGAGCCCGCATTTGCTGTCTCTCGCTTTTTAGGTCAATCCAGCCAGGCCAAAGTTCACCAGCTTGCAGTTGATTCAATGGGATTGGTTGAAGATTTCTCCTCCGATTCATCCGATGTAGTTTCATGGCAACTTCTCAATGGTGAGACCGGCGTCATCCAGCGTCAGTACACAAACTCTTCCCGCGTATTTTGTGACGCAACAAGTTCTGGAACTCGAATCTCGCTACCCGAGAATTGGTCAACTGCGCTCTGGGAGTCTCGCGCGTGGGCAGGTCCGGCCGGCATTGGGATATTTGGTCTCCGCACCGGTGCGCAATGGCGCAACCCTCTCCCCCACAATGATGGAAAAGTTGTTCCCGGTAGCGCCTCCCTTGCATTGATTGTGGCAAGTGCGCTCGCCATTGATAGTTGGGTTGCTGACGAGAAATTACTCGCACAACGTATCCGCGATATTAACGCTCGCATGCGCGGTTTTGTCGCCGAACGTATCCCAGGTACATCTTTCGCAACCGGAATTGAAAATACTTCGCCGCACCTGCTCTCGCTGATAATTGAAGGTGTAGATGAACAGCAAGTTCTGGCAAAACTCCTGGAGAAAGGAATCCACGTAGATTCGGGCTCCGCTTGCTCTGCAACAAACATGGATCCCAGTCATGTACTTGCGGCAATGGGAAAGTCCATTAAGGGCAACATCAGATTTACGATCCATCATGAAATCACAGAGGATGAAGTAGATCTAGCGCTTATTGCCTTGCAGAGCGTTATTGAAGAAGTTCGGGAGAGCTAATTACCCAATAAGTCGAGGATTGAGAACCGTTGCTAGTTCTTGGGATGCGGTTGCCCCATAAGCAGCTGAAAAGCGCTCCAGAAATTCAGTGCGATCGAAGCGATACTCCTGGGTTCCCTTTGTTTCTATGCAGAATGTTGCCAGCATTGAGCCGATCTGCGCGCAACGTTCGTGTCCAAATCCCCATGAAAGGCCAGCGACGAATCCAGAACGAAATGCATCTCCGACCCCAGTTGGATCAATCTTTGCTCGCTCCGCCGGTACTCCTACAACAATTGTCTCCTTGCCGTGCTCTTCAACTTTCGCGCCCTTAGAGCCAAGAGTTACGACTCGAACTCGAACTTGATCAAAAATTTTCTGATCACTCCAACCAGTCTTCTGCATGGCAAGTGAGAGTTCATACTCATTGAGGAACAAATAATCGGCACCTTGAATAAGAAGTTGAATTTCTTCACCACTCATACGTGCCATCTGTTGAGAGGGATCGGCAGCGAATGGAATCTTGAGGGAACGCGCGCTCTCTGAATGTTGAATCATTGCTTGCGGATCGTCGGGTGAGATAACGAGCAGATCAAACTTTCCAGTTCTGGCAATGATGGGTGCAAGTTCTATCTCTCTTGCTTCACTCATTGCACCTGGGAAGAAGGAGGCGATCTGGTTAAGGTCGTGGTCTGTAGTGACCATAAATGTTGCTGTGTAGAGCTCTGTTGAAATGCGAACATGTCCAGTATCTACTCCGTGGCGAGAGAGCCAAGCGTCGTAATCCGCCCAATCTTTCCCGACCGCGGCAATTAAAATTGGATTAAGTCCAAGTGCTCCCATACCAAATGCGATATTTGCACCAACTCCCCCGCGATGAATATCTAAACCATCGACGAGAAACGAGAGTGAGACTTTATCGAGTGAACCGGCAACGAAAGAATCAGTAAATTTTCCAGGGAAGGTCATCAAATGATCGCGACCAACAGATCCTGCAACAGCAACTCTCATGAGAGGTATTAAACGCTACGCGAGGGATTTAGGGAGTGATTAGTTAAATGAATCGCCGCAGGCACAAGAACCTTGTGCTTGAGGATTGTCAATTGTGAATCCCTGCTTCTCAATGGTGTCCACAAAATCAATTGAGGCACCCATTAAATAAGGAGTGCTCATCTTGTCAGTCACGACTTTGACGCTTCCAAATGTGGTGACGGTATCGCCATCTAGTGAGCGATCATCGAAGTACAACTGGTAACGAAGACCTGAACATCCACCTGGCTGTACGGCAACTCGCAAGTTGAGATCATCGCGACCCTCTTGAGCCAATAGAGCGGCAACTTTGGCTGCTGCTACATCGGTCAGCCCAATGCCAGCGGTTGAAGTGATAGAAATGTCTTGGGTTGTCTCAGTACTCATATCGCAAGATTACTCCATAGAATGTGGCTATGTCGCTTCAAGAGTTAATGCTGATTGGTCGAGTCGGCCAGCAAGCAGACTTGGCTAGCGAACGGGGCGTCTCATGTACGGGAGATCTGCCCGAGGCGAGTGACCCTAGCCTCATCCAACGCGCGAAGGTAGCCAGAGCTGCTCTTGGCTCACGCGCCATGGTGCTTGGCCACCATTATCAACGCGATGAAGTTATTGCCTTTGCCGATATCACCGGTGACTCCTTCAAACTCGCTCAAGCTGCTGCTGATAATTCCAGTGCGGAATTTATCTTTTTTTGTGGCGTTCACTTTATGGCTGAGAGTGCAGACATTCTCACCACCTCCCAGCAAAAGGTCTGCCTGCCGGATTTAGCCGCTGGCTGTTCAATGGCGGATATGGCGACCGCAACTCAGGTTAATGACTGCTGGAAAGTTTTCGAGCGACTGGGAATTGCGAGCCGCACTATTCCAGTTACTTACATGAATTCAAGTGCAGCGATTAAGGCGTTCACCGGCAAGAATGGCGGAACTGTTTGCACCAGTTCAAATGCGCCACGGGCAATGAATTGGGCACTTACTCAAGGCGAAAAGATTCTCTTCCTGCCGGATCAACATCTCGGCCGAAATACTGCAGTACTAGAACTTGGACTATCGCTCACCGATTGTGTTCTGTGGAACCCATGGAAACCAAACGGTGGTTTGAGCGATGACCAGATACTCGGTGCCAAAATAATTTTGTGGCGAGGTCATTGTTCGGTACATGGTCGCTTCTCTATCGAGAATGTGAGTGCGCACAGGGAGAAGAATCCTGATGTAAATATTCTGGTCCACCCTGAATGCACTCATGAGGTCGTTACATCTGCCGACTTTGTTGGAAGCACTGAATTCATCATTAAGACGATTGAAGCAGCCGCCCCAGCGAGTAAATGGGCAATCGGCACCGAACTTAATTTGGTCTCTCGTCTAGCAAAAGCCCATCCCGATAAAGAGATCGCTTTCTTGGACAAGACCGTCTGCTACTGCTCAACTATGAACCGGATTGACCTTCCACATTTGGTATGGGCGATGGAGTCCCTGGTCGACGGCCGCTTGGTTAATCAAATTCAGGTCGAAACGCAGGTCGCAAAGTACGCAAAAGTTGCACTGGAGAGAATGCTGGCTCTACCGTAGCGACATGACATCTACTGATAGCTCCGCAGGTAAGAACCCAGATAAAAAGGGCAAGCCAACTCCTAAGCGCAAGGATGCTGAGGCCAAGAGCACTCGCAATTTCCTCGCCCCTGCCACAACTAAGGCGGAGAAGAATTTAGATAAAGCTGCCGCTCGCGAACGTCGCTTAGCAACTCGTGCTGCTTACATGCGTGGCGAAGAATCCGCGTTACCTGCCCGCGATAAAGGTCCAGTGCGTAAATTTGTACGAGACTATGTGGATTCACGTCGAACTATCGGCGAGTTCTTTCTTCCAGTAATTATGGTGGTACTTGTTCTCACTGTTATCCCAAATCGATATGTCCAGTTATTAGCAATCCTCTTCATGTATGGCGCAATGGCCTATTCGATCGGATCAGGCTTCTATTTCTCACGAAAAATTCGCCAAGCAGTCAACGAAAAATTTCCGGGCGAGCCAACTAAGGGCCTAGGAATGTATGGCTGGTTACGTTCGACTCAGATGCGCAAGATGCGTGCTCCAGCGCCTTCTTTCGATATCAAGCAGAAATAATTGATTAAGCCCGAGGATTCGGGCTTACAGTTTTTGCTGGATCTCGCTCTGGCAACGTTCCTAATGCCAGATCAATATTCTTGAGCGTCTGCGCCGAAAGCTTAATGCCGGAAGCTTTCACATTCTCGCGAACTTGCGAAGGTTTCGTTGCTCCCATAATCACAGAAGATACGTTGGGATTAGCTAAGGCCCAAGCTAAAGCGAGCTGTGACATTGTTATTTCAAGTTCGGCTGCAATGGGTACCAGTTTCTGAACTGCAGTTAGAACTTCATCGCGCATCCATCCGGAGATCATTCCGGCTCCGCTCTTCTTATCTGTGGCGCGAGAACCGACCGGTGGTTTCTTGCCAGGTAAGTATTTGCCAGTCAGAACTCCTTGCGCCATGGGCGACCAGACAATCTGACCGATACCTTCCTTCTCTGACAGTGGAATTACCTTGCTTTCGATTACGCGCCAGAGCGCTGAATACTGTGGCTGACTGGAAACAAAACGAGTCCATCCATTCTTCTTCTGAATTTCTAGAGCTGATGCAATTTGTTCCGCGCTCCACTCCGAGAAGCCGATGTAGTGAACTTTTCCTTGACGCACTAAATCTTCAAAAGCCGCCAAAGTCTCTTCGAGCGGAGTTTCATAATCAAAGCGATGCGCCTGATAGAGATCGATGTGATCGGTACCCAATCGCTTGAGGGAAGCATGTGCGGATTCCATAATATGTTTACGAGAAAGTCCGCGATCATTCTTGCCCGGTCCGGTGGGCCAATAGACTTTTGTGAACAATTCATAACTCTCGCGTCGGACACCTTTGAGTGCTCTGCCCAGGACTTTCTCGGCCCGTGTTCCGGCATACACATCTGCAGTATCAAGCGTGGTAATCCCGCAATCCAGCGCCGCGCGCACACACTTGATGGCGGCGGTCTCCTCCACCTGGGATCCATGCGTAATCCAATTTCCGTAGGAAATTTCCGAGACATACATTCCACTGCTACCTAAGCGACGATATTCCATAGATAAGAGCGTACTCTCTCTCCTATGAAGAGATCGCTTCGGGAGAAGCTGAAAAAATTATCTGGAGTGCTTTTAATTTCAATCACTCTCGTGTTGATTACGCCTACAACTAGCTTTGCCGACGATGACGCAGCCACAACATCGAGCTCACAAGAGCAAGAGTCACCGGGCAACGGTCACAAAGAACAAGAGCGCGAACGTGGCCTTCGTATTGATGGCGATTTTGATGCCAGCCACCCCAGCGAATGGATTGCAATCGGCGTGGCCATCGGATTAGCGGTTGCGCTGGCTTACACCGCCGGCCGTCGCAGAAAAAGCCGCGAATAGTTTTCTCGCGTGGCGTTCCTTTAACAGTCTTAGCTGTGCTACTTTTCCACCGCTGAAGAGTTCTATTTCTCCAGTAGCAATGCGTTTAGCGAAGTCCGGTGTGAATCCGGCGCTGTCCCGCAACTGTGATGACCCTAGGGTCTAAGTCAGGTCGCCTAACGAATCGCTGAAGTATCCGACCTCGGAGGAAGGTCGGGCTTATGAAACATCATTAGCCCAGCTTCCTCCCTCAAAATATTGAGGGAGTTTTTTAATGAAATTTTTCAGAGTTGCTACCGCGCTCGCCATAGTGATTTCTACATTTGGCCTCAACGTTAGTCCCGCACATGCAGCAGTTCCTGCAAGAATTATCTCGCTCTCACCGAGTGCCACCGAGGATCTCTTCGCAATCGGTGCTGGTTCGCAAGTCATCGCAGTAGATGATCTCTCTAACTTCCCAAGCAACGCACCCATTACCAGCTTGTCTGCATTCACGCCGAACGTTGAGGCGCTAGTTACCTACAAGCCCGATCTTGTAATTCTCAATTCCACTGCCACTAAAGCGGAGGAGATTCGCAAGCAGCTCACCAAACTTGGAATATCCGTTTATTGGGAGGTATCGCCCAATACGCTCAATGAAGCGTATGCAGAAATTACAGCGCTAGGAAAAGTCACCGGACGCATCAAAGAGGCCACTAGCGTCGTTGCCAACATGAAAAAGAGAATCGCGGCATCTGTAAGCGCACATCGAAAGGGTAAATCGGTCACCATTTTTCACGAATTGGATAGCACGCTTTACTCTGCCACTTCCGAAACTTTCATCGGCTCGGTCTATCAAAGTTTCAACCTGAGCAATATTGCAGATGCTGCGGCGACTGCGGACTCCTATGGTTATCCACAACTTACAAGTGAATACATCGTGAAGGTCAATCCGCGCATTATCTATTTAGCTGATGCTGAATTCGGTGAAAATTTAAAGAGTGTGAGTCAGCGCCCAGGCTGGAAAAACATCACCGCAGTACGCAAAAAACAA
>WLRE01000075.1 GCA_009698045.1 Actinomycetota bacterium
AAGAAAAGTAGAGATTGCGTTACCAAAATGACGTGCAATCAAGTCATAGATGAGTGCGCCAATAAGTAGACCGATGGCAGAAGGTGCGATAGACATCGCAAAGATAAATTCGAAGGCGTGAAGGAATGAAACCCAAAAAACGCGGTCATGAATTAAATTTTGATAATTTTCAAGGCCAATCCATTCAGGTTTCCCGATGCCTTGCCAGCTATTGAAGCTGAGATAAATATTGTAGAGAAATGAACCGCCGACGAGAGTGCCAAATGCTGCAACTCCAGGAAGCGCGTACCAGTAGTACTGCTTAGTCTGCTGAACCTGGGTACTCAATGGGTTTTCCTATTCATCGCAATTCATTGACCCTCATCGTAGTTGAAGTGGGGCTGGTTCTATCAAATGCCTAGATCCAACCCCACTCCGTTTACTACTGGGGTATTACTTGCCTATAACCGAAGTTAAAGGTTATGCCTTTGGACGTCCGGTGTTATAGAACGATCCGGTTGCCTTCATATACGCATCTACATCGCCACTTGCAAGAAGCGCTGTTCCGTTTGATAGGAGGATGTCGTAGTAACCAGGTACAGGCCAGTCAGGGTACATAGCCAAAGCGTTCTTCTTCACAATTTGACCAAATGGTGCGGCGGTCAAGATTGCTGCTGGGTTAGCAATAGCTTCTTCATCTGCAAAGAGTGGAAGTCCACCAGCGTTACCAAGATAGTTCTGGTACTTCTTGGAGAGAACCATGTTGATGAATTCAGCAGCAAGATCTTTATTCTTTGACTTTGTTGGAATTACAAACAAGTTACCAGCAGATCCAACTGAAAGTGTTCCTGGAAGAACGAACTTTCCGTACTTGAATGTAGTGATCTTTGTCTGCATATCGCCATCGAGCCAAGATCCGCCGATTTCCATCGCAGCCTTGCCTGATTGGAATGCAGGTGTTGCTTCTTCGTCAACCTTTACGCCAGAAACGTTCTCTGGAAGGTATCCAGCCTTCTGCCAAGCAACAAGCTTGGTCGCAGCCCACTTGATGTTTGCATCTGTGGTTGCATCGATTGGCTTGCCCTTAAACAATTGGAATGAGTTAATCCAAGTTTGATTAGCGCGTGATACTGCTAGTGCATAGACATTGTGAACAGTTTGGTATCCAGCGCCACCCATAGAAAGAGGTGTAACACCAGCTGCCTTGAAGGTTGCCATAGCAGCCTCAAGTTGAGCCATTGTTGTAGGTACCTTTACGTTGTTCTTAGCGAAAATATCCTTGTTGTAGAACACGGATACGTATTCACCATATGAAGGAACTCCATAAAGCTTGCCTGTTCCCATGAGTCCCTTAGAGTCATATTGACCGTAAAGCGAGACCGAGGAAGGAAGGTTCCAGTTGTACTTCTTTGAATAAGGTGTGAGGTCTGTGAGTAGACCAGCCTTTGATGCGAGGCCGGCAGTTCCGTTGCCCTTGTTGTATTCAGTGATATCTGGTGCAGCATTTGAGTTAAGGATCTGTGCGCCAGTGTTATTCATAACTTCGAATGTCTTGAGTTGGAACTTCACATTGAGCTCAGGGTGAGCCTTCTTGAATTCCTTAAGTGCTACAGCCCATGTCTGGCCTGTAGGTGTGTTGTCCTTTGAGTACCACCAGATGTTGAAGGTCTTCTTCGACGCCGCTGGTGCTGATGCAAGAGTTGAGGTTGTAACGAAAGCCGCTGCAACTACTACAGCAAGAACGCGTACACCCTTCTTGTTCACTAGCTTCATAGTTTCCCTTTCAGGAGAGTTTGAACCCCAATTTTTTGGAGTTTTTGTCGACACGCGTCGACAAGTAGTGATAACTTAGCCCTGCTTGATTGGGTCGGCAAGGCGTCGACACGCATAGATAAAGATTGTGATAGAAACGTTATATATGGCAACCCGAGCTGAAGTCGCAAAATTAGCGGGCGTATCCGCAAGCACTGTCTCATATGCCTTGAGCGGGGATCGCTCAATAAAAGAGGAGACTCGCAAGCGTGTGCTCAAAGCGGTTGCACAACTCAACTATCGCCCCCACTTTGCGGCTGGCGCGCTAGCGGGAGGTAAGAGCAAAACATTGGCCCTGCTCTCCCCTTCGGGAGAATTCGGCATCGCCCTGATTGCACTCGAGTACATCAACGGGGCCTCTGCTGCGGCCCGAGACCGTGGCTACCACCTTGTAATTTGGCCCAGCCAAGAGAGCGAAATGTCTGAAATTCAAACATTTGCCGAATCGGGAATGATCAGCGGAGTTATCCTGATGGAGATCAAGTTCAAGGATGATCGCGTCGACTATCTCAAGAAGGCAAAAGTTCCATTTGCCATGATTGGACGTACCGAGAACCCAGGCAAGGATTCTTACGTCGACCGAGACTTTATCGCCGCAACTCAATTAGGAATTGATTACCTCCATACTCTGGGACACAAGAAGATTGCTTTCCTCACAACCGATCGCGCTATTGGTGTCGATACTCGTTTTAGTTCTGCGTTGCTCGAAGCAGCAAAGAAGAAGAAGATGACCGCTAACAAATTGCAAGTAGTGAATGAAGCCTCTTCAGGCCGAGATGCTTTCATCGAGCTCCATAAGAAGTATTCCGATGTCACGGCGGTAGTTAGCCTCAATGACATTGCAACTCTAGGTTTCATTTCCGGTGCTAACGAATATGGAGTAAATATTCCCAAGGATCTATCGCTCATCGCACTAGATACTCCTAAAAATCACATCGAAATGTCTTGGCCTCCACTCACGACGGTCAATCTTCCTGCCTATGAGATGGGCAGGGCTGCATCAAATATTCTGATTGACCAGATTGAGGGCAAGGAAAATAAGCAAAATCAGGAACTTCATGCCGGAGACCTTGTCATTCGAGGCACGACAGCCAAGGTGCGACCTCAAGCTAAGGGTAATTAAGGCTATATTCTTGGCTTATGCCCCTCGATAAATCTGATCGCGAGTCATATTTTCCTGCCATTGAGAAGAAATATGGCGAGAGAATGTCGTACTGGTTTGCGGTCATGAAAGATCTCAAAGGCCAGAAATATCCCGAACAAGTGGCTTACTTACGCGAGAACTATGGATTCTCGCAAGCCCACGCTAATGCCCTAGTGATGTACTCAAGAGGCTCAACTTCATCTAAACGCTTTGAAACTCCGAAAGATTACTTTGCAACCCTTGATGCAAAACAAGTCAAGACAGTGAAGGCAATTTTTAAGGCAATCACCTCAAAGTACCCAGATTTAGAACTCGTTATAGCTTGGAACCAACCGATGCTTCGCAGCGGGAAGGACTATATCTTCGGAGTTTCCGCTGCGACCAACCACATTCTTATGGCTCCCTTTAGCCAAGATGTGCTGGAAAAGTTTCGACCCAAAATGAAAGATCTTGATGTCAAGAAGAAGACGATTGGCGTGCCTAATGATTGGACTGTTGACGCTAAATTACTTCAGTCAATCGTCAAGGCGAGATTAGCTGAACTGAAATAATTAGGCGCTAATCGTTCCAGTTGCCAAAAGAATCATAACTGTTACGCCGAGCAGGATTCGATAGACAATAAATGGCATGAAACTTTTAGTAGCAACAAATTTAAGTAACCATGCGATAACTGCATAACCGATAACGAATGCGATAACGGTGGCTACAAATGTTTGTGAGAGTGAATAAACATTGGGCGCTGCGCTCGACGAGAGTGCATCCTTAAGCTGATACAAACCACTTCCAAATACCGCAGGCATGGCCAGCAAGAATGAATATCGAAGTGCCGCCTCTCGTGAATATCCGAGGAGACGTCCCATCGCGATAGTCGCACCAGACCTTGAGACGCCAGGTATTAGAGCCATCGCTTGAGCAAACCCGTAGAGAATTCCATGAGGAGCGCTGAGTGAGGAGAGTTTTAACTCTCTCTTTCCAAAAGTATCTGCAATACCCAAGATAAGGCCAAAGCCTATGAGCATTGATGCAATCAGCCAGAGAGATCTGAAATTATCTTCAATAATGTTCTTGCCAAGAACTCCCAGAACAATAATAGGGATGCTGCCGATAATAATCAGCCAGCCCATTCGTGCTTGACCCTTTTCTTCTCCATACAATTTTCTGCGCAAAACAACTTGTTGAATCCAAGCGGAGAGAATCCGAACAATATCTTTTCTGAAGAAGATTAAAACCGCTAGTTCAGTTCCGATTTGCGTGATGGCGGTAAAGCGCGCACCTGGGTCTTTGGCAGAACCGAGGAATTCACCTGCTATGCGGATATGTGCGCTTGAAGAGATAGGAAGAAATTCAGTAAACCCTTGGATGATTCCCAAGATGATTGCATCAAACATATTTCTCCCCTAATAAACGCTTAAGGGGAGTCTAACTGAGGGTATTGGCTTTTAGCCGAGAGCGAGTTTGGCTTTGACGAGTTTTTTAACTTCACCCTTGAGTAGCGGCTGATCAATTGGCATCTGGAGTGCACCTTTTGTGGTCGGGTATTTCGCGCAGATATCTGGGTACTTTTCTAAGATAGAGCCGCTATAGGGGTAGTAACCAATGTGGTATTTATGAAACATCAAGCCTGCGACTTCGACTCCATCAACGACGAATGTGGGCATTCCATATTTGATTACTTCTTTGGCGGTTGGAACAACTTCAAGAATCCGGGTGCGCATCTCAAGAAGTGTGCGCTTATGAGAAATCGGTGCGCTGGCGTAGTAATCCGCAACAGAATCCGGGATCTTCTTCATAGGAAAATAATAAGAGAAGGTTAGGAAAAATTCATCTTCAAACTTAGGAAGCGCGCCAGCAGTACCAAGCTACGACACTTCTCATTCCCACGAATTGTTCACCCAGTAGGTTCAGCGCCTTGGGTTTAATGGGCTCAGAGTTATTGTGGAGCACATCCCAACCACGTCTTACGGCGAGATCATCTACAGGCCAAACATCTAACCGACCAAGCTGAAAAATCAAAAACATCTCCACGGTCCAGCGCCCGATACCAAAGAGTGGAATAAGTTCGGCAATAATCTCTTCATCGCTCAAGTAGGGAAAACGTCTAAAGTTAATATCTCCAGAGAGTGTGGCGCGTGTAAGTTCATCAAGCGTTCTTACCTTTGCGCCAGTAAGCCCCACAGATTGCAACTGCTTGAGTGAAAGCTTGCCGACTCGTGCTGGATTAATTGATCCACCACATTTAATCTTGAGTCTGTTGCCTATCGTGCGCGCTGCTGCGGTGCTTACTTGTTGAGCAATAACAGCTCGTACCAATGACTGATAGTGAGTCCCATCTGGCTTCTCCAGACCAAAAGTGCATGGCGCTAGATTCTTAATTGCTGGTGCAAAAGCCGGATCAATCTTAGAAATTCTCCGCTTAATTGCTGCAAGTTCCTTCGCGCGAGACTCAGCCATTTGGGAAGTATAGAAGTAGGCCAACCTCATTCAAGTTACTATCGACCTATGAATTCAGAGCGCGATGCCGCATGGGTCTCACAATTTCTCGCCTCGCGAAGATCCACTCGTGACTTCAAGCCAACTCCGATTCCAGATGAGCTCCTGCACCAAATCCTCACCGATGCACTTACTGCACCGAGCTGGTCCAACACCCGTCCCTTTAAAGTTGCAGTTGCTACAGGAGATGCGCGAGATCGCATCAGCGCCGAATTTCAATCTCGGTGGAGCGCAGTCTCCACCCACTTAAGAAATGGATTTCTCGGGAAAGTTAAACTCCTTATTTCCAGATATGGCCTGCCCACAAGTAATCGTCTAATCAGCAAACCATATGCCAAAGAGTTGAAGCCACGTGCAATGCGATTAGGCGCTGAGCTCTACTCCGTATTTGGAGTATCCAGAGAAAATCGCCTGCAGCGTGATCAATGGTGGGCCAAAAATTACGACTTCTATAGCGCACCTACAGAACTCTTCGTTTACATACATAAGAGCTTGCATATATTTGCGGCAAATGATGCTGGCCTGATGATGGAGAACTTAGCTCTATCGGCGCATGCGCATGGACTCGGAACTTGTATGCAAGGAGCAGTCGCAATCTGGGATGACGTTGTACGAGAAGAGTTTGATATTCCTAAGGAGTATCGCCTTCTCTGCGGAATAGCCATTGGGTACCCCACAGACTCCCCCGTGAATTCATTCCAAGCTCACCGAATAGATGTAGAAGAATTACTACTTAAGCGAAAAATCTAAGAAGGAAAATTCCTTAAAGGGTTTTAAGCAAAGCGCTCGAAAGTCTTACCCAACCTGCCTAATGATTTTACTGGTCGGGTATTGCCCAAAATGAATATGGCATATCCAGCTAGAGCAACCCAAGGATTAATCAGTGAAATCCCCACAATGACGATGCCAACAATCGAAGTCAGAGTAAAGAAGATAGGCATAAATTTGCGCCAAACTTCAGCAGGAACGGGAAGGTCTGGCGTGAAATTTATTTCAAACTTAAAACGCATTAGCGCAACTTGAATTAGTGAAGTCCAGTACTGACCAAAGAGGCAGATCCCGAAATAGAAGACTCCCCACTTGCGATTAGGAGTACTCAAATTTTCAGCCAGAAGAGCGACTCCAAATGGCATTAGTGCAACCCACGCCATAGTGAAACCGTGGTTCCATACAATAAAAGCATTAGTTCCTTCTACATACTGACCTGTCGCATGGTAGGAATACCACATCGTAAAGAGAACCAGAAAACCTAGTACGTACGAAAGAAATGTTGGCCAATGACTAAAAAGCGCTTC
>WLRE01000076.1 GCA_009698045.1 Actinomycetota bacterium
ACTTCATCGGCGTTGGACCATTCATGGAACGAGTCATATGTTAGGTATGGATGTGCACGATTGCGCACACGCTAGAGCCGAGCAATATCTGGATGGAGTTCTTGCGGCCGGAATGATTCTCACTGTTGAGCCTGGTTTATACATTCACCCGGACGACGAACTTTTCCCAGCTGAATTTCGAGGAATCGGAGTTCGGATCGAAGATGATGTACTAGTTACTGACTCTGGATTTCGCAATCTTTCAGCTGCGCTTCCATCACATCCTGATGAAGTCGAAGTCTGGATGGCGAATTTACTTCGATAAGTAAATTCCTAATGCGGCGGCTCCCACGCCGAGTACCAAGGTGGCAATCAAGTAAGTAACTGCTGCGAGATAGCGCTTATTCTTGAGCAGCGAGTGCTGCTCAACCGAGAGAGTTGACCATGTTGTGAAAGCTCCCGCAAAACCTGTTCCTAGTAATAATGAGACGTTCTGATTTCCATCGATAACTAATCCCAAGATAAATGATCCAAGAATATTTATGCCTAAAGTTTCATAGGGGATCAAAGAGGAATGTGCTCTCTTTACATAATAATCAACGACATAGCGGGCAGGAGCCCCAAGGCCGGCACCAAGTGCAACGAATAGTGCTTTCATCGAGTTGCCCTCTTATAAATTAGAGAAATTACCGTCATAACCACATAGGTGCCGATAAGCGAAACCAGAACATAAAGTGTGGCTGCTCCATATTCGTTCTCAGCCAAATATCCTTGAATTTGAACTGCGAATGCAGAATACGTTGTAAATCCCCCGCAGAAACCTGATGCAATAGCGGGACGCCACCACCAGCGAGGATTGGGATGCGCCTGAAAATAATTTAATGCGTAAATCAAAATTCCCGCTCCGATGAAATTCACAATTAGAGTCCCGCCAGGTCGACCATTTTCATGTGTTGGCAGCGAGATTAACCAACGAAGCAGCGAACCAATTATCCCGCCGAGAGAGACGACGAGAATATTTCTTAAAGCCACCGTGCCCGCATAAAGAATTTATTGAGGATTGATGAGACGACGCTGATAATCAGTGAACCGAGGAGCGCGTAGCCGAAGTTCTTCACATCAAGTGCTGCACTCCATCTAGAGGTGAGCGCCAACATTGCAGCATTGATAATAAAGCTGAAGAGACCAAAGGTAATAAGAATTGCAGGAAGTGTAAGCAGCTTCAGAACTGAGCCAATGAATGTGTTAATCAAGCCGAAGAGAAGCGCGACCCACACGTACTTCCAGAAACCACCGATAACGGTGATTCCTGGCAGAAGTACGGTTGCTACCCAGAACGCTAGAGCCAAAATCGCCCAACGAACGAGGAGTTTCATGCTTTAAAGGATACCTTCGCGCTTTCTGATTTTGGAGCCTAACCAGCGCACTGGATCGTATTTCTGATCCGCCACACGCTCCTTCATTGGAATGATGGCGTTATCGGTGATGCGAATATGTTCTGGGCAGACTTCAGTACAGCACTTGGTGATGTTGCACATTCCAAGGCCATGCTCTTCTTGCGCGGTCTTCTTGCGATTTCTTAGAGTATCGAGTGGGTGCATATCTAGTTCTGCGATTCGAATAAAGAATCGTGGACCAGCAAATGACTTCTTGTTCTCTTCGTGATCGCGAACCACGTGGCAAACATCTTGGCAGAGGAAACATTCGATGCACTTACGGAACTCTTGTGAGCGCTCAACATCGACCTGCTCCATGCGTGCTTCACCCGGTGCTAAATCCTTCGGGTGCTCATACGCTGGAATTTCCATAGCTTTCTTGTAGTTAAAAGAGACATCGGTGACGAGATCTTTAATAACAGGAAATGCGCGGAGTGGTGTGACGGTAATTGTCTCTTCTTCACCAAATGAGGCGCATTGAGTCATACATGCAAGGCGAGGCTTGCCGTTGATCTCCATCGAACATGAGCCGCACTTACCCGCTTTACAGTTCCAGCGAACAGCGAGATCGCCCATCTGTTCAGCTTGAACGCGGTGGATGACGTCGAGAACTACTTCGCCGTCGTTAACATCGACAGTCACATCTTTGAGTGCACCTGAGGTCGAATCGCCGCGCCAGATGCGCAACTTAAGTTTGCGTGCCATTAGATGGAACCGCCTTTCGACATTTCTTCCGGAGTCATGTATTTCTCAAGTTCATGTGGATCAAAGAGATCAAAGAGTTCCTTAGGAAGAACTGGCAGGGCTTTCTTCTGCACAGTGACTTGAACTCCGTCGAATGAAGCAATGTGGTTGACCTGCCGCCACTGTGAATTCATTCCAGGGAAGTCATCGCGGGTATGACCGCCACGAGATTCTTCACGCAGAACCGCAGACTTTGCAGTTGATTCTGCAACCAAGAGCATATTGTCGAGGTCGAACGCTAAGTGGAAACCAGGGTTGAACTTACGATCGCCGGCAACGGTGACATTTGCGCTGCGACGGCGAATATCTGCAATCTTGACGATTGCTTCATCGAGTTCACTCTTGGTGCGGATAATTCCTACCAAGTTATGAGTAACCTCTTGAAGTTCTTGGTGAAGCGCATATGGATTCTCGCCACCAGAACGCTTGAATGGCGCTTCGATACGCGCTGATGCGGCATCGATAGTGCTCTGTGAAACTGGATTATCTCCGTTGCTCTTTACATATTCAGCAGCGCCCATTCCTGCGCGACGGCCGAAGACCAAGAGATCTGAGAGTGAGTTTCCGCCTAAACGGTTCGAGCCATGCATGCCACCAGCAACTTCGCCAGCTGCGAAGAGTCCGGGGACTCCAATCGCTGCCGCGTTATCTGGTTCAACATCGACACCACCCATTACATAGTGACATGTAGGGCCAACTTCCATGGCCTCCTTGGTGATATCTACGCCAGCGAGCTCATAGAACTGATGCCACATAGATGGAAGGCGCTTCTTAATAATTTCAGCAGAGATGCGCTTGGAAACATCGAGGAAAACTCCACCGTGTTCTGTTCCGCGACCTGCTTTAACTTCGGAGTTAATTGCGCGCGCAACTTCGTCGCGTGGCAGAAGTTCTGGTGGACGGCGGTTATTGTCTTGATCGGTATACCAACGATCAGCCTCTTCTTCATTGTCCGCATACTTATCCTTAAATACATCTGGGATGTACTTAAACATAAAGCGTTCTCCGAGTGAGTTAGTGAGAATTCCACCCTCACCGCGTACAGATTCAGTAACAAGAATTCCGCGAACTGATGGTGGCCAGACCATACCTGTTGGGTGGAATTGCAAGAACTCCATATCCTTGAGATTCGCGCCAGCTTTAAGTGCGAGTGCGTGTCCGTCGCCGGTGCCCTCCCATGAGTTGGAGGTAATTTTAAATGTCTTGCCGACGCCACCAGTTGCGATAACAACAGCGGGTGCTTCGAAGAGAACATCGGCGCCAGTCTCACGGTAGTAACCGTAAGCACCTGCAACCTTTCCGTTCTCTTTTAGGATGTCGGTAATAGTGAGTTCGGCGAAAACTTTGATAAATGATTCTGCGTTGCCATGATCGCGTGCATCTTTTTGTTGAAGCGCAACAATACGTTGTTGCATCGTACGAATAAGTTCTAGGCCAGTACGGTCACCGACGTGTGCAAGGCGAGGATATTCGTGTCCGCCGAAGTTACGTTGTGAAATCTTTCCCTCTTTAGTGCGGTCAAAGAGTGCGCCCCATGTTTCGAGTTCCCAGATGCGATCTGGCGACTCTTTGGCGTGAAGTTCTGCCATGCGGTAATGGTTGAGGAATTTTCCTCCACGCATTGTGTCGCGGAAGTGAACCTGCCAATTGTCGTTGGAGTTTGCGTTGCCCATAGAAGCAGCGGCGCCGCCCTCGGCCATAACGGTGTGGGCCTTTCCAAACAATGACTTACAAATGATGGCGACTTTAAGTCCGGCTTCGCGGGCTTCAACAGCAGCACGAAGACCTGCGCCGCCAGCACCAATTACTAATACATCGTACTTATGACGTTCTAAAGAAGAGCTCATGGATATCCTTTAAAAGAAGTAGAAGTTAGTAATAGCACCGGATGCGACTTGACGAACATAAAAATCTGCGAACGCTACGCCAAAGAGTGAGATCCAGGCAAAGTTCTGGTGCTTGTGATTAAGGACCGAAACAATTGTCCACGCCTTATAACGAAGTGGATGCTTCGAGAAGTTTCGAAGTCGTCCGCCCACGGTATGACGACAGGTGTGACAAGAGAGTGAATACAACCAGAGGAATGTTGCATTCGCGATCAGAACAAGTGTTCCGACAGATAAATGGCCCCATTCTTTATGTTCATTGCGGAATGCAAGAACTGCATCCACTGTTAGCAGAACGTTGAAAACTAATCCTGCATAGAAGAACCATCGATGCGCATTCTGGAAAATAAGAGGGAATCGAGTTTCACCGGTGTATTTAGCATGTGGTTCAGCGACTGCACATGCTGGTGGTGAGAACCAGAATGAACGGTAGTAAGCCTTGCGGTAGTAATAACAAGTCATGCGGAATCCCAATGGGAAAATCAAAATGAGAAGCGCTGGTGAGATTGTCATTCCGAAGAGCTGAATAATTCCGAATGGAGTTCCTAGGAGTGACGCACCGTCCACACACTCAGTCGAGAGACATGGTGAGTAGAAAGGTGAGATCAACGGTTCTGCGAAATAATTTCCGTTCTCAAATGCGCGGAATGTCGCATAAATAATGAAAGAGACGAGCACAGTGAAAGTTGTGAGGGGTTGAATCCACCACTTATCTGTACGAAGAGTCCGCTCAGGAATCTGCGCCCTTGATGAAGAAAATACGCCATTAGCCATAAGGAGAAGTTTCCTACTGTGGGGGCGCGAACGCTAGAAAGTGCTGAGCGTGCGATGGGTGAATTCCCACACAGGCGGCTGTGAGAAGAAAATGTGGCGGAGGGCGTGGGATTTGAACCCACGAAGGTTTCCCTTGCCGGTTTTCAAGACCGGTGCACTCGGCCGCTATGCGAGCCCTCCGTGGTCAAACTTACCCTGTTACCTATGAAGGCTCAAAACTGAGGCAGATTTATTCGGGCAGTGATAGCAATTCTTCAATGATCATCGCAACGCCATCGTGATGATGAGGTTCAGCGATAAATTTTGCATGCAACGGGCCTTCGGGGTGACCATCGGATAGCGCCCAGGAGCGTCCCGCCCAACGAAGCATGGAAAAGTCATTGGGGTTATCACCAAATGAGACAACATCTTGTGCGTCAATCCCTAACCGCCCGGCAACTTTAGCTAGCGTCTCGCCTTTACTTACGCCAAGCGCTGCGATCTCAAGAAGTGAATCATGTGGATTCGAGTGAGTAACACTGGCAATTCCTTCCAGCGCTTTAGTTGCAATCACTAACATCTCGTCCGAGGAGAACTCTCCTTGTGAGCATCGAGCAAGAATTTTAAGAGCTGGTGCAGTCATCGCATCTTCAGCAACATCAACGCCGGTGTTATCTAGCCCAGCATCCCAGCGAGGAATGTAAATCTTCTCGCGGTGGAATGTGCCATTGATTTCTACTGCAAAGGAGACTGGTGGAATTGCTTCGCGAAGCGCTTTCGTAACTGCGAATTGTGACTCGACCGAGAGCAGCCATTGCTCAGAAATTGTTGAGCTCTTTAGGTCATACAACATTGCACCGTTTGCACAGATGGCGTTACCGAATCCAAATGCATCCCAGATTTCAGACATCCATCGCGGTGGTCGTCCAGTCACATAATAAATTTGAATACCGGCGTTGTGCGCTGCAGTAAAAGCAGCAACCGTGCGCTCAGAGATGGTGTTGTCGTGATGAACAATCGTTCCATCAAGATCAGTTGCAATAAGTTTTGGTCGGCGACCGGGAATGGGTTTTAGGCTGGAATTAATGTGTCTACTCCAAGGAATGGGCGGAGCGCTACCGGGACATTTACTGAACCATCCGCGTTTTGATGATTCTCTAATATCGCAACAATCATGCGAGGAACTGCAACGAGTGTTCCATTAAGTGTCGCGACTGGCTTGGTAGCAGTTTCATCGCGATATCGAATATTCAAACGACGAGCCTGAAATTCAGTGCAATTAGATGTACTTGTGACTTCACGATAAGCATTCTGCGTTGGGATCCATGCTTCACAATCAAATTTACGTATTGCCGAAGCACCTAGATCGCCAGAAGCGACGTCGATAACGCGGAATGGAATCTCCATCGCTTTAAGAAAATCCTTCTCCCATTCAAGTAAACGTAAGTGTTCGGCTGCGGCATCTTCAGGCTTAATGAAGGTAAACATTTCAACTTTATCGAATTGATGAACACGAATAATTCCGCGGGTATCTTTGCCATACGTTCCTGCTTCGCGACGGAAACAAGATGAGTAACCGGCATATCTAATTGGTAAATCCTCGAGAATTTCATCCATGTGAAATGCGGCGAGAGGAACTTCTGACGTTCCGACTAGATAAACATCATCTTCTTCTAAGTGATACACATTCTCTGCCGCCTGGCCTAAGAATCCCGTACCTTCCATGGCAGCCGGGCGTACAAGGACCGGCGGAATTACTGGAATGAAGCCAGCTTTAACTGCTGATGCAATTGCATATTGAACAAGGGCAAATTCCAA
>WLRE01000077.1 GCA_009698045.1 Actinomycetota bacterium
CGAACTTATCTTCCCAACTACTGCTACCTATAAGAAGCTCCACGTATTCCGTGGGCTTAATGCATCAGAACAACTCAAGTTCTCAACTGCATTCCAGAAGGTTGCTGGTAACGGATAGTGAGCGATGCTTCAACATCCGCAAAAGGAGATCTTCAGCTTCGTAATATCACCAAGACATATGGTGATTTCAATGCAGTTGATGATTTAACTCTGACTATTCCTGAGGGTTCGTTCTTCGCACTCTTGGGACCATCTGGTTGTGGCAAGACCACAACTTTGCGAATGATTGCTGGTTTGGAAGAGCCAACCGCTGGAACCATCCATGTTGGCTCTACCGAAATAACAGATATGAAGCCGTACCGTCGTCCGGTCAATACCGTCTTTCAGAACTACGCACTTTTTCCCCATCTCTCTATCTTCGAAAACGTGGCTTTCGGACTTCGTCGCCGCGGAATTAAAGATGTGAAAGAACAAGTCGATAAGGTCTTACAGCTAGTTGAACTGCCACATTTGGCAGAACGAAAGCCAACCCAACTCTCTGGTGGACAGCAACAACGCATTGCCGTAGCACGTGCGATTGTTAACCGCCCCGCACTTCTCTTGCTCGATGAGCCACTCGGCGCGCTCGATCTCAAGTTGCGACGCCAGATGCAGATTGAATTAAAGTGGATTCAAACTGAAGTGGGTCTTACTTTCGTGCACGTCACCCACGATCAAGAAGAGGCTATGACCATGGCCGACACAATCGCGGTGATGAATGAGGGACGGATCGAACAGATGGGTACACCAGCGGATTTGTATGACAATCCGCAGACAGCATTTGTTGCAAACTTCTTAGGGCAGTCCAATCTTATTAAGGGCAATGTAGTGGCCACCGACGGGGATTCTCACACCGTTGATCTCTTCGGTCAAAAAGTGAAGGTGAACAAGAATCGTTCTGTTGCAAGAGATTCCTCCATTCTTTTTGGAATTCGTCCAGAGAAGATTCGTATTCAAGAGAATTCACATACAAATTCTGGTTGCGTTCTAGAAGGTGGAACGATCGTAGATGTCTCTTATATTGGAGTAAGTACTCAGTACCAAGTAGAAATGCCTTGGGGACAAGAGTTGATGGTCTTCGAGCAGAACGACGATGGAATCCCACCACTTGCAAAAGGTGATTCAGTTAAATTGTCATGGGAGCCGGTCTTCTCCTTTGGACTCAATGGCCATGAAGATGCATCCGCTGGATCTGAAGTAAATCCCACTGAGGACGAATAAAGAGTGGTTGCAATTGCTCGTAAATCTGGTGGTGCAAATCCGCTAGATTCATTACGCCAGAAAGTGGCAATGCCTTATTTGCTATTACTTCCGGGCATGCTCTGGCTAATCATTTTCTTTCTCTCTCCGATTCTGACTCTGGTTAGTACATCCACAAAGGTTCCCGGTATGGGAATCGGTGAGTTCGTTCAGGAATATCGCTGGGCAAATTATTGGGATGCAATCACAGCGATGCAGACTCAATTCATTCGTACATTTTTCTACGCGATAATTGCAACACTTCTAGCCCTAGCAATCTCATACCCGCTTGCGTATGCCATCGCCTTTAAATCTGGCCGTTGGAAAAATGTACTTCTCGTTCTTGTGGTTGCGCCATTCTTCTGTTCATTTATTCTTCGCACAATTGCTTGGCGTCAGATCTTGGCTCAAGATGGAATTGTCTTCAAAACCTTAGAGTTCCTCCACCTGATTTCACCTGACACTCGATTGACCTCTAGCGCCTTTGCGGTTGTTACTGGACTTGCATATAACTTCCTGCCTTTCATGACGCTGCCGCTCTATGCCAGCTTGGAACGGATTGATCCTCGCACGATGGAAGCATCTGGAGATCTTTATGCGAATGGAATAACTACCTTTCGCAAAGTGACTCTTCCGCTCTCGATGCCAGGCGTTGTTGCTGGCACGCTGCTCACCTTTATTCCAGCAGCAGGCGATTTTGTGAATGCTCAAATTTTAGGTAATCCAAGTACAACTATGATCGGCAATGTTATTAATGCGCAGTACTTGCAGACCACAAATTATCCATTGGCAGCAACTCTCTCCTTTATTCTCATGATTGCAATCTTAATCATCGTTCTGGTCTACATCCGCAAATCTGGAACGGATGAACTCGTATGAAAAAATTCAATCGCTGGTTCGGCAAGAATCTCATTCGCATTTATGCGGTCATGGGCTTTACCTATCTCTTTATTCCGATTGTTTACACCTTCGTCTTCTCCTTTAATGATTATGTCCGAAGCAATTTAGTATGGCGAGGATTCACCTTTGATAACTGGACAGATCCATGTGCGCCACTCGATATCTGCCCAGCCCTTGGCAACTCCATCAAGATTGGCCTGATAGCGACAGCGGGAGCGACACTTTTAGGAACACTTATTGCCTTTGCGCTCGCACGCTATGCATTCAAAGGTCGTGGAATTGTTAACACTTTAATCTTCTTGCCGATGGCGACTCCTGAGCTGGTTCTTGGCGCATCACTTCTTACGATGTTCCTCGACCTCGGATTTAATCCTGGTTTCTGGACGATAGTGATTGCTCACGTGATGTTCTGCATCTCCTTCGTCGTTGTCACTGTTAAAGCGCGTATCGCTTCGCTCGATCCACGCCTGGAACAAGCTGCTATGGATCTCTATGCCAACGAGGCCGAAACATTCCGCCGAGTCACGCTGCCATTGGTTGCACCCGGTATTGCAGGTGGTGCACTTCTCGCGTTTAGCCTCTCCTTCGACGACTTCATCATCACTAATTTCAACTCTGGTACAACAATCACCTTCCCGTTGTACGTCTATACCCATGCTGAACGCGGCCTGCCAGCTCAGGCCAATGTCATCGGCGTCTCGATGTTCCTTTTGGCTCTCTTCGTTGTCCTAGCCGGACAGTTCGTGGGTAGGAAACGCAAGGTAAGCGCGTAATCTTTAGCCATGGTTAATCACGGCAATATGTATGGTCCCCGCTTTACCTTTCTCGGTATTCCTGAGTGCGACCTCGATATCCCATCTACCTTTGCCGGCGCTGATGTAGTAATTCTTGGCGCACCTATCGATAGCGGAACTTCACACCGATCCGGCGCGAAGATGGGTCCAATGGCAATTCGTGCTGGTGATTATTTGCCACATGATGCAGAGCGTCCACATATGTCATTGCGCGTAGATGCACTTCAAGAGTTAAAGATTTTTGATGCGGGCGATTTATTGATGCCCGGGGGAGACCTCACTGCTTCGCTGAAAGTCTTGGAAGAAGCGACCGAGAAGATCTCTCGGGCAGGAGCAATTCCAGTTGTACTCGGTGGAGATCATTCAATCGCCTCTGCCGATGTTGCCGGAATTGCACATCATCGAGGTGCGGGCAAAATTTCAATGATTCACTTTGATGCGCATGCTGACACGGGTGAATCTCAATTTGGAGCACTTGTCGGCCACGGAACACCTATGCGGCGCCTTATCGATTCTGGTGCAGTGCGCGGTGATCGTTTCTTACAGTTAGGACTTCGTGGTTACTGGCCCGATGATGCAACTCTCAAGTGGATGCGCGATCAAGGGATGCGTTCATATGAGATGACAGAGATTCATCACCGTGGAATGAAAGACGTTCTCGATGAATCTTTTGCAACACTCACTAATGGATGCGATGGCGTTTTCTTATCGGTAGATATCGATGTAGTCGACCCTGGTATGGCGCCGGGTACTGGCACTCCCGAACCTGGTGGAATGACCAGCCGTGAACTTCTTGAGGCAGTACGTCGTATTTGTCTAGAGCTACCCATAGTCGGTATCGATATTGTTGAAGTCGCTCCTGCATATGACTCAGCAGATATAACTGCAATCTTAGCTAACCGCGTTGTCCTTGAAGCGCTCAGCGCAATTACACTCCGCAAAAAGGGTGGCACATATTCACCCGTGCGCAATCTCTTGGATCGCTAACTCTTTATGACACAGAAAAGAATTGTCATATTAGGTTCGACTGGATCTATCGGCGTACAGGCACTTGAAATTGTTGCTGCCAACACGCATCACTTCCGGGTCGTCGGAATTAGCGCAGGCTCAGGCAACCTCGAACTCTTGATGAAGCAAGCTGAAGAATTTGGCGTGCCGGTAGTTGGCACAACTGCTACTCAAGCTGAAGCTATGCGCTTTGCTCTTTCGGATGAGGTAGAAGTAATCGATGGCGCCGATGCTTCAGCAGAGATTGCATCTCTGGAATGTGACATCGTGCTCAACGCAATCAACGGTTCTATCGGATTAGCTCCTACGCTTGCCGCCTTGAAAGCTGGCAACACGGTAGCTCTGGCAAATAAAGAATCTCTTGTGGCCGGTGGCGACTTGGTGATGGCCTACGGCGCGGATCGCATTATTCCGGTGGACTCTGAACATTCTGCGCTCTATCAATGCATGCTCTCTGGAAAGCGATCAGAGATTTCTCAAGTGATTTTGACGGCAAGCGGTGGTCCATTTAGAGATCGCACTGATCTTTCAGATATCACAGTGGCCGAAGCTCTTGCGCATCCCACCTGGGCGATGGGACCAGTTGTTACGGTCAATTCAGCGACGTTGATGAACAAGGGTTTGGAAATTATCGAAGCTCATTATCTCTTTGATTTACCGTATTCACAGATTCAAGCAGTAGTTCATCCTCAATCGGTGGTGCATTCGATGGTGGAGTTCATCGACGGTTCTACTATCGCTCAATTGAGTCCACCGAACATGAAGGGTCCAATTGGTTACGCCCTTACTCATCCACATCGCCATGCGAAGATAACGCCACCCATGAATTGGAGTGCATCACATACATGGACTTTTGCGCCGATCGACGCCGTACGTTTTCCTGCAATCTCCCTTGCTAAACATTGCGGCGAACTAGGTGGAGGAGCTACCGCCATATTTAATGCAGCAAACGAGGTAGCGGTTGAAGCTTTCCTCGGAGCGCGCTTGTCCTTCAATAAGATCTTTACAATCGTAGAAAAGACTGTGAATTCACTCGCATCCGGCCCACTTTCGGTCCGAGACTTGGATGATGTCAGTAGATTAGAGAAGGATGCGCGAGACTTAGCCCACCGACTTCTCCAGGAGAGTGCATGAACGCATTAGGAATTATTGGTTTTGTTTTAGCGCTTCTCATCTCTGTGATGATTCACGAGGCAGGTCACTTCGTGACTGCTCGTCATTACGGCATGAAGGTGACTGAATTCTTCTTAGGCTTTGGACAGCGGTTATGGTCATTTCGCCGAGGCGAGACTGAGTTCGGAATTAAGGCGATCCCTGCTGGTGGATACTGCCGAATTGTTGGAATGTCAGTACACGAGCACCTCACTGAAGAAGAGAAACCTCGCGCCTTCTATATTGCATCCGCTCCTAAGCGACTGGTCGTTCTTGGCGCAGGATCATTCCTTCACTTTGTACTCGGCTTCCTGATTCTCTTTGTCTTGCTCGCCGGTGTCGGAACAACTGCTGTCACCTCAACGGTTTCAGAAGTTTCCAAGTGCTTAACTCCAGCAGATCAAGCAACCTTTGTATGTGCTGCCTCAGATAAGCCATCTCCTGCTCTCGTTGCCGGCATCCAAGCAGAGGATGAAATCGTCGCTATTAATGGCAACGAGATTAAGCAGTGGAGCGATGCTGTGCTCAAGATTCGTGCATCGGCTAATCGCACCTTACTCATCACAGTAAAGCGCAACGGTGAGCTCATTCAGTTGCGAGTCACTCCGGAAGAGCATCTTCTTAACGGAACGAAAATTGGCCAAATTGGTGTGATCAATAGACTCGGTAATCAACGACAGAATCCGTTGGATGCGCTAACAAATTCTGCTGATATCACACGACAATTATTGAAGAGCAGCGTTACTTCACTCTTCTCGCTTCCAACAAAGATTGTGCCGCTCGTTCGTCAGACATTTGGGCAAGAGAAGCGTGATGCAGAAGGTCTGGTCGGAGTGGTCGGCGTTGCTCGTGTAAGTGGCCAGACCGCAAGTAGTCCGCGGTTAGATGCGCCAGAGAAGATTGCAACCTTCCTGTTGATTGTTGCAAGCCTAAATATCTTTGTCGGTGTCTTTAACTTACTTCCGTTGCTACCACTAGATGGCGGTCATATGGCCGTGGCGATTGCTGATGGAATTCGTAGCTTCTGGGCAATACGCCGAGGAAGAGAGAAACCAGCCCCGATTGATGTTGAAAAACTCACACCAATCACCATCGTGGTCTTTGTTCTGCTCGCAGCCCTTTCATTATTGCTCCTTGCCGCAGACATCTTCAATCCTGTACAACTCAATTTATAAAGTTAGGGCAGAATACGGACATGGTTAATCTTGGAATGCCTTCAGCGCCACCTCCAACTCTCGCGCCTCGTCGCAAGAGTAAGCAGCTCAAAGTAGGAAGTGTTCTAGTTGGTGGAGATGCCCCAGTCTCA
>WLRE01000078.1 GCA_009698045.1 Actinomycetota bacterium
CTCGTTGTTATTACTCGTGGCGCTCATGGCTTGATGGGTGTTACTTCCGAGGGAGTAACAGAAGTTCCTGGCGTCAAAGTCGATGTGATGGACACCGTTGGTGCCGGTGACACAGTTGGGGCAATAATTGTTGAAGCAATCGTTGAACACGGTCTCGCTTCGCTTCACTCCCAGTTGTTGACTGATGTATTACATCGTGCAGCGAAGGCTGCTGCGATAACCTGCTCTCGCGCAGGTGCTAATCCACCCACTAAAGAAGAGATCGGATAACCATGCAACACATCGATGGATCAGAGATTTCAGTTGCGATTGATTTAGATCAAGGCGCACGAATCGCATCCCTTCAGTGGCGTGACCTTCAATTTGTTGTTCCTTACCGCGGTGCGCCGCTGACATGGGGTTGGTACTCCATGGCTCCTTGGGCTGGTCGTATTCGCGATGCGCAAATTCGTGATAGCAAAGGAACTCCTTATCAATTACCTAACACTTGGTTTCCCCCACATGCGATTCACGGATTAGCTTTTGATGCATCGTGGCAAGAAATTGGTAAAGGTCGCTCGCGATTAGAACTTGGTTATCCCTATAACGGCGCAGTCGTTGAACAAACTATTGAAGTCTTAGATAACGCGGTTCGTTGGATTATTGAGTACGAAGCAAATGGTGTCGATCTCCCGGCATGGCTTGGATACCACCCTTGGTTCCCACGCCAACTCGCTCGAGGAGAAGAAGCTGAAGTGAACTTCCGGGCCGCAAAGCAGATGGAACGTGGCGATGAAGTGATGTTGACTGGAAAATTTGGTCCGCTGACACAGGAGCCTTGGGATGATTGTTTTACTGAAGTAATTGGCGTCCCATCAATCACGTGGGCAAATGCAGCAAAGGTAACCGTTGAATCTGATTCGCCATGGTGGGTTGTTTATACCGAAGATGAAGAGGGTGTCTGTATCGAACCTCATACTGCGCCACCTGATGCGCAGAACCTCGGATTTACTGGCGAGCATTATCTTGAAGCACTCTTTACCTTTACCGAAGATTAGGAACTATTGATTCATGGCCACGATTAATCGCACTCACCTTAAGAAACTTGCTGCTCATGAAGAAGCACGTTTTCTTCAACTGCACCCTAAATCTGGCGCGCTCTTTGAGCAAGCAAAAGCCGTTATGCCGGGCGGGGTTCCGATGTCATGGATGGCCAAGTGGCCTGGGGCTTATCCCGTCTTCGTGGAATCAGCACAAGGCGCACACTTCACTGATGTCGATGGCCTTGAATATGTGGACTTCTGTCTAGGCGATACCGGATCTATGACCGGGCATTCACCCGCGCCAACAGTTACTGCCATTATCGAACAGATGAAACATGGATTTACCGCAATGCTGCCGACCGCTGACGCAGTTAACGTGGGGCAAGAACTCACTCGACGTTTTGGTTTGCCGCTCTGGCAATTTACTGTCACTGCTACAGATGCCAACCGTCACTCCATTCGCTACTGCCGATTAATCACAGGCAAGAGCAAAGTCATTGTGATTGATAAGTGTTATCACGGTTCAGTAGATGAAACTTTTGCAACTCTGGATTCTGCTGGCAACACCGTCAAGCGTGAGGGCAATCTTGGTGCGCCAGTTGATTTAGATCAAACAACTCGAGTAGTTGAATTCAATAATTTAGCAGCGATGGAAGCAGCCCTTGCTCACGGCGATGTCGCAGCTATTTTGATGGAACCTGCAATGACTAACATCGGCATTGTTCTCCCTGATGATGGGTATTTAAAGGCAGTAGGAGAGCTTGCAAAGAAGTACGGTGCAATCTGGATTATCGATGAGACCCATACCATTTCGGTAGGCGCAGGTGGCATGACTGCGCTTTATGGATTAAAGCCCGACATTTTAACTATCGGCAAAGCAATTGCGGGCGGTTTGCCAACAGGAACTTTCGGCATGACCCACGATGTGGCAACTCGTATCAAAGATAAAACCTCTCGCGAAATTATTGATACCGGTGGCATTGGTTCAACTCTTGCTGGCAATTCACTTTCACTTGCCGCAATGCGCGCGACTCTTACTCAAGTGCTTACCGATGAGGCCTTTGCAAAGATGGTTCCACTCGGTAACCGTTGGTGCGATGGTGTCGATGCTGCGATTAAAGAATTTGATCTGCCCTGGCATTGCTCTCGTCTTGGTGCGCGCGGTGAATATCTCTTCCAAAGCACAGCGCCACAGACAGGCAAAGAGGCAGCCGATGCTGGAGATTTTGAGCTTGAGCAATACATTCATTTGCGCATGCTCAACGATGGTTTCTTAATTACACCGTTCCACAACATGGCACTTGTTTCACCCGAAACAACCGAGGCTGATGTTGATGCTCATACAGCAGCTTTTAGGGCGATGTGTGCTGATTTAGTTGCTAACTAAATCCCAACTTCTTATAAAGAGCTAATCCCGCTTCATTATCAGCATCTACATACAACATTGCGCTGTTGAGGTGTTTGCCCACCATGTAATCAAGGGCAGTGGCTCCTAAGGCGGTGCCAATCCCTTTCACTGTCGATGTTGGATCAACGCCCATTACATAAATCTCACCGACTGGATCTTGATTGACTAAATCATGATGAATCTTGACCCAACAAAATCCAATCATCTTTCGGTTCGCTACCGCTATATAGAAGCCATCGGCATCAAACCAGCTCTCTTTTATGCGATTCTCTAAATCTGCCATCGCCCAATTTCCTTGATCAGGGTGGTTCTTGAAGATTCGATTGTTGAGTTCTAGCCACTCTTCTTTATGAAGTGAAGGGATGAACTTTGCGATATCAAACGAGTCGGAATGAGTGGAATCCGGAAGCTCAGTTTGTAGTGAGCGATGAAGCTTGAGAATAGTGCGCATCAGAACTAAATAAGTTCGCTTATAGACGCTTCTTTGCCATTACCAGGAAGTGTAAATCGATAGCCAACGTTGCGGACTGTTCCAATAACGGATTCAAATTCCGGACCTAATTTGGAGCGAAGCCGGCGAATATGAACATCGACGGTACGAGTGCCGCCGAAATAATCGTATCCCCAGATTTCCTGTAGCAACTGGGCACGGGTAAAGACTCGGCCTGGATGTTGTGCAAGGTATTTCATGAGTTCGAACTCTTTGAAAGTTAAATCTAGAGTGCGACCTTTAATTTTTGCAGTATATGAACTCTCATCGATAACAACATCACCAGATCGAATTTCGCGCGCAGCAGGATCATTTGCGAATTTATCGGCTTCAATGCGACCGATTGCTAAACGAATGCGGGCTTCTAGTTCAGCTGGACCGGCGCTATCTAAAATTACGTCATCAATTCCCCATTCAGCACTGATAGCTGAGAGCGCACCTTCGGTTGCAATGGCGATGATGGGGCAGTTAAGACCGGTAGTCGTGAGTAGCTTGGACAAAGCCTTTGCAGCTGGTAACTCTTTGCGAGAATCTAAGAAGATGCAATCAACTTCTGGAACATCAACTAATACTGATGCTTCTGCAGGAAGGATGCGCACTTGGTGTTGCAATAATCCCAGACTTGGTAGCACTTCGGCGCTTGCACCTAAAGTGTTCGTGAGGAGGAGAATTCGTGCCATCGGTGTAAGAATAGACCCATGAAATCCCTGATTCCACTCGCCATAGTTTTAGTACTAGCCAGTGCATTTGGGTTCTGGTTTAACGCGAGCAGGGGTCGCATTAAGAGCGCAAAAAGCTCAAATAAAGCCCCGGCACTTTCCGCCTCGGAGTTGGGGACCGCCTTTGGATCCCGAGTGACATTGCTGCAATTCTCATCGGCCTTCTGCTCGCCATGCCGGGCGACTCGAGCTCTGATCACCGATATCACCGCAGATATGCCGGATGTGGTGCACGTCGATATGGATGCTGAATCTCATCTAGATTTAGTTAATCGCCTGAACATTATTTCAACACCAACGACTCTCATCCTCAACTCTTCCGGAGTAGAGGTTGGTCGAGCAATCGGTGCGCCCAAGCGAACACAAGTTGTGAGTGCTATTGCCTCAGTTGTGTAAGTGCGAATATTTCGCAATTAGTATTTATTAATTCGATTACTTAAACTTCTGGCATGACAACAACACGTAACCAATCTGTAGTGAGTAGCTCCGATACTTTGATTGATGCACGCGGACCGCGTTTTGGTGCAGTGCTTACCACTGTTGTATTAGCACTTGCACTTGTTACACATTCCGCAGTGCTCATTGCACTCCAACTTATTGTTTTCGCTATTGGCGCATTCAACTCACCTACCAAGAGCCCGTACGCCTTTCTTTATAAGAAATTTGTAAAGCCTCGCCTTCGTGGGGATGTACCCGTCGAAGATGTGCGTCCACCAAAGTTTGCCCAACTTGTTGGTTTCCTTTTTACTGTAGTTGCAATCGCTGGATCCATTTTTGGCAGCCAAGGGCTATTCACCGTGGCCGTTGCACTCTGCCTTGCCGCATCATTCTTAAATGCGGCATTCAATTTCTGCCTCGGTTGCCAGATCTATCTCCTTTTCACCCGCTTAACTCATCGTTCTCGCCCAGCCGCCTAAATATTGCGGTTAGACTTCCTTCATGGCTGATCAGCATGAATTACGCGATAAGGGACTTCGCTTAACGCCTCAACGCGAACTCGTACTGCAAGCAGTACGTGAACTTGAACATGCGACCCCAGAAGAAGTAGCCGAGAAAGTTCGCCAGACTCATCCAGGAATTAATCTCTCAACTGTCTATCGCAATCTCGAAACTCTTGAAAATGTTGGCCTCGTTCAGCACTCTCATTTGGGCCACGGTGGAGTTCGCTATCACGCATCAACCGAAGAAATTCACGCCCATCTCGTTTGCGAGAGCTGCGGAGTAATTATTGAAGTCCCCATAGAAGCAACCGCTTCATTTACGCGAGCACTCATCGATGATTATGGTTTTCACACTGATATTGCGCACCTAGCTATAGCTGGTCGTTGCGAATCTTGCTTCAGCAAGCCTTAAACTTTAAATATCATGAGCGCAGTCATTGTTGAAGAAGGCCCCGATAAGGGCGCAATCTGGCATTTCGGTGAACCCAATCAAGAACAACGCGCACTCGCTGCGGGTACCGCGTGGGCAGATTTATCACATCGCGCAGTAATTACAGTCACCGGCGAAGATCGTCTGCAATGGCTGCACGACCTCACCACTCAACATGTATCGGGCCTGATTGCCGGAGTATGGACATCTGCGCTGGTCTTAGATGCCCAAGGACATGTTGAGCATCAATTATTTTTAGTCGACGATGGAACAACGACTTGGATTCATACCGAAATAGATAAATCAGCTGAACTAGTCTCTTATCTAGAGAAGATGCGATTCATGCTTCGTGTTGAAGTTAAAGATGTCAGTGCTGACTATTCAGTTTTGCGCGCGCCAGGAATTCCTGATTCCATCGGTGGGCCATATGCAATTGTTCCTAAGAATGAATTAGAAGAGATGAAATCCGCTTTTGCATCAGTACACACTCAGGTCGGCACATGGGCGCTCGAAGCCGAACGAATCGCTGCTGGACGTGCGCGGCTGCTCTTTGATACTGATTACAAGTCAATCCCCAACGAACTCGGTTTCCTTAATAACGCAGTCCACATGAATAAGGGTTGTTATCGTGGCCAAGAGACGGTGGCAAAGGTATTCAACTTAGGTCAACCGCCACGACGTTTAACCTTGCTTCATCTAGATGGCAGCATGGTTGCTATGCCGGCTCATGGCGCAAAGATTGAACTTGATGGCAAAGAAGTCGGCGTAATCGGTTCGGTCGCCCGCCATCACGAATTAGGTCCGATTGCGCTCGCGCTCATTAAGCGCAATGTTCCTATCGAGGCAACCCTTATTTGTGAGGGCGTTACTGCCACTCAAGAGATCCTTCAAAAGTAGCTCTACAAGTTAGACTCGCGCCATGGAGATGCTTACGACGGTGCTACTCGTTGCGGCTGTTCTAATCTTTGGACTCTTCCTTTTTGTTAAAGGACTTCGTGGCGCACTGCGCACGTGGCCCGCACGTCGTTCCGGAGAGGGAAATTAATAATGGCATTTACTATTCCTGAGGGATTGCATGAAGATATGTATCCACTGGCGTGGATGATTGGAACCTGGGGCGGCACTGGTCGTGGTGAGTATCCAACAATTGAACCCTTTCTCTTCGAGCAAGAAATTACCTTTGGCCACGATGGACGTCCATTTATGACCTACTCATCTAAGAG
>WLRE01000079.1 GCA_009698045.1 Actinomycetota bacterium
AATCGTCTTAACTGCTTGGTTGAGCGAACGCACATTGTCGTTATAGAACTGACGAGCAAATGCAACTTTGTTTTCAGTTGTAGACAACTCCTCCTGAAGTGATAAGAAATTTGTAGATGCTTTAAGATCAGGATAAGCCTCAGATACCGCTAGTAATCCGCGGAGTGCTTGCGTGAGTGCGCCATCAGCCGCCGCAACATCAGTGACTGAGGTTGCTGATGTCGCTCGTGCTCGTGCATTAACCACGCTTTCTAGCGCAGACTTCTCGTGCGAGGCATAACCTTTTACTGTCTCCACTAAATTGGGGATCAGATCAGAGCGCCGCTTGAGTTGAACTTCAATCTGCGAAAAAGCTTCGTCGACTGAGATATTTAGGCGTATGAGTTTGTTATAACCCGAGATAGCGTAGAGAGCAATCAGCACAAGTGCCGCGATAACGATAATCAGAGTAGTAGACATGGAAAAAGTCTACTTAACTTTGGTGATTATTGAATTTTGGATTTGTGGAAATTGAGCCAAGACTTGCTGGCGGTAGGCCCGCGTTGTCCTTGGTAGCGAGATCCGTACTGCTCTGAGCCGTAAGGGTGCTCAGCTGGAGATGAGAGTTTGATGAGACAGAGCTGACCAATCTTCATTCCTGGAAAGAGTTTGACGGGAAGGTTTGCTACGTTAGAAAGTTCGAGAGTGATATGTCCAGAAAATCCTGGATCGATAAATCCTGCGGTGGAGTGAGTCAGTAGGCCAAGGCGACCGAGTGAAGACTTGCCTTCAAGGCGACCAGCAATATCGTCTGGCAGGGTGATTACTTCATAGGTACTTGCGAGAACGAATTCGCCTGGGTGCAAAATGAAATCTTCATCGGGATCGACTGCTATCTCGCGGGTGAGTTCGTTCTGCTCAATAGAAGGGTCAATTACCGAGTACTTGTGATTCTCAAAGACTCGGAAAAACCGGTCGAGGCGAACATCCACGCTGGAGGGTTGGATCATGGCGGCATCGAATGGCTCGACTTTGACTCGGCCTGAGTTGATCTCTATATGAATATCGCGGTCACTGAGTAGCACGGCGAAACCCTATCGCGCGGGGAGGCAGAACACCTGCACGACCTGCCTTGATTAAGTTACTGGCCAGTAGCATTATTAGCTCATGAGCCATTACATCTCCAACCTCCGTGATATCGAATTCTGTCTCTATGACCTCTTAGGTCAGGAGAAAATTCTTGGTACTTCAATATATGCAGACATCGATCGCGAAACTGCGATGGGAATGCTCGAAGAGGTAAAGCGAATGGCTGAAAATGATCTCGCCGCCTCATTTGTTGAAGGCGACCGCGTTGGAACAGTTTTTAATAAAGAGACTGGCGATATCAAACTTCCTGCAAGTTTCATTAAGTCCTATCGCACGTATATGGATAATGAATGGTGGCGTATTGATGCGCCAGTTGAATTGGGCGGAACTTCTATACCCGCCTCATTGCGATGGGCTATCGCGGAAATGATTTTAGGTTCAAACCCTTCTATTCATATTTATGCATCAGGCACCGCCTTTGCTCACGTTGCGCATATGTTTGGAACACCAGAGCAATTGAAGATTGCAAAATTAATGATTGATCGCGATTGGGGCGCGACCATGCAGTTGACTGAACCGGATGCTGGTTCAGATGTTGGCGCGGGTCGAAGCAAGGCTGTACAACAACCAGATGGCACATGGCACATAACCGGAACAAAGAGATTTATTACTTCTGGGGATTCAGATCTCAATGAAAACATTATTCACTTTGTACTTGCTCGCCCCGAAGGTGCCGGTCCTGGTACTAAAGGTCTGAGTCTTTTCTTAGTTCCCAAATTCATGTTTGATTTTGAGACTGGCGCTCTAGGTAAGCGCAACGGTGCCTATGTCACCAATGTTGAACACAAGATGGGCTTGAACGTATCTGCTACTTGCGAGATGAATCTCGGTGAGAAAGAGCCAGCAGTTGGATATTTACTTGGCGAAGACCATAACGGCATCGCGCAGATGTTTAAAATTATCGAATATGCGCGCATGATGGTGGGTACAAAAGCTATTGCCACACTATCTGCTGGGTACCAACAAGCACTGGCCTACGCAAAGGTCCGTGTCCAAGGTGGAGACATGAAGACGATGGCAGACAAGGCAAGTCCACGCGTCACAATTATTCATCACCCAGATGTTCGTCGATCATTGATGGTGCAGAAGTCTTATTCCGAAGGTATGCGCGCTCTAGTTCTCTACACCGCATCGATTCAAGATCAGATTGCGCTCGCTCGCGCTGCAAACGATGAGAAGCTTTCGGACTGGGAGGCTCTTAACGACTTATTGCTCCCGATTGTTAAGGGTTATGGCAGTGAGAAATCTTGGGTTCTATTAGGAACTGAATCGCTGCAAACTTTTGGTGGATCCGGCTTTACGCAAGATTGGCCACTGGAGCAATATGTGCGCGATGCAAAGATCGATACTTTGTATGAAGGCACTACAGCAATTCAAGGACTTGATTTCTTCTTCCGTAAGATTGTCAAAGATGGTGGGCGCGCACTTACGCTTCTTGCTAAAGAGATTGGAACTTTCGCTTCAACCGGCGGAGAACTCGCTGCTGAGAAAGCGGCACTCGCTAAAGCGCTGCAAGAAGTAAATGAAATGACTGGAGTTCTGGTTGGTTTTGCTATGGAATCTCAATCTAAGCCAGACGAGATTTATAAAACTGGACTAAATACATCGCGCTTCTTAATGGCTGTTGGAGAAATAATTATCGCTTGGTTGTTATTGCGTCAGGCAGATATTGCAATCTCTAAATCAGCAAATCCAGGAAGAGATGCGGATTTCTTTGCTGGCAAGATTGAGTCTGCGAAATTCTTTATCCGAACAGTTCTTCCTCATATCTCGGCTGAAAAAGCGATTTTAGAGAGCGAAGATGGTGGGCTAATGAATATCTCCGAGGCCGCCTTCTAAATCAGCTAGAGTTGCTGGGTGTTGAAGAGCTACCGAGCAGAGTTATTCCTTGCCTTAGGAGCACTCACCTTTGCCTTCAATGGCGTCATTTCTAAACTGGTTTTGCAGGGTGGTCTCTCTCCTTGGCACTTAACTGAGATCCGAACTACTGGCGGTTTTTTAGCAACACTTATTTATATTCTTGCCAAGAATCCTCGCTTATTGCGTGCCACTAAGCGCGAACTTCCGGCGCTAATTTGCTTCGGTCTATTTGCGGTGGCTGCAGTTCAAGCCCTTTACTTCATATCTATCGAACGCTTGCATGTGAGCATCGCATTGATTATCGAATTCACTTCACCCATTTGGATTGCGCTCTGGTTGCGTTTCGTGAAACGTCGCCAAGTATCTCCCTTGATGTGGTGGGGCGTAACGGTTGGCCTGATTGGCTTAGTACTCCTTGCCCAGGTTTGGAGAGGCATGACTCTCGACGGTATCGGCGTACTGGCAGCGCTCTTGAGTGCTTTTGCTATGGCCTTCTATTTCTTGATGGGCGAATCATTGGGCAAGAAACGCAGCTCCGAAGTGCTTATGGTTTGGGGACTTGGCGTTGCCGCACTCGCATTTGCGATTGCACTTCCGTGGTGGAACTTTCCGTTCTCATATCTAAATACATCTATTGATCTGCAGGGTCGTTTTGCTAACAATCATTTACCTGCCTGGGCTTTAATAATTTGGGTTATCGTGATGGGAACTGTTGTTCCTTACTTTCTTACCCTTACCGGGCTGCGCGGATTAAATGCATCAACATCGAGTGTTATCGGAATGCTCGAGCCAATCTTTGCGGGGATTTTTGCATGGTGGTGGCTCTCTGAATCCTTTAACCAGATTCAACTCCTTGGTGCGGTAGTAATACTCGTGGGTATCTATCTCGCCGACCGCTCGCGACGTTCGGCTTAAGGTAAATTGAGCCCATGGAAATTTTCGCTGATCTGCTCGCCGCTAACAAAGACTTTGCAGCTGGCTTTAAATCTGAGAAGTTGTCAGGTGAAGCAAAGAAGGGTTTAGCGATTGTCACATGCATGGATTCACGCATTGACCCCCTGCATATTGTTGGAATGCGAGCTGGGGATGCAAAGATACTTCGCAACGCAGGAGCACGCGTTACCGAGGATGTACTACGTACCTTGATCCTCGCCACCCACCTGCTTGGTGTAAATCGAATTCTTGTTATGCCTCACACCGATTGCAAAATGGCTTCGGGCGAAGAGGCGGAGATTCATCAGGCTATTAAAGATAAATCTGGCGTGGATACTCGCAGCATTGAAATCAGAACTGTTCGGGATCAAATGAAAGCTCTTCAAATGGATATCACTCGCATCGAAACTTATCCATTGTTAGCAGCGAATCTCAAAGTTATGGGAGCGATTTATGATGTCTCCACTGGCTTGCTCTCGCCAATTAATTAATTACTCGTCCTTAACAAAACTCTCGCCCGCAAATGGTGCAGCAATATTGGCAAAACGCGCGAAGTGCAATTGAGCAGCGACTGGAATGGTACGAGTAGGACCGTTACGGTGCTTAGCAATAATTAAATCTGCCTCGCCTTGACGATTATTGGGATCATAAGAATCTTCACGATGAAGCAAAATTACTAAGTCAGCATCTTGCTCGATAGAACCAGATTCACGCAGATCAGAGAGCATCGGTTTCTTATCTGCACGTTGCTCTGGACCACGATTGAGCTGGGAGATAGCGATAACAGGTACGCCGAGCTCTTTTGCGAGCAACTTAAGTGAACGCGAGAATTCAGAGACTTCTTGTTGGCGGCTTTCGACTTTCTTACCCGATGACATCAACTGCAAGTAGTCGATAACAATAAGTTGAAGGTCATTACGCTGCTTGAGACGACGCGCTTTAGCACGGATCTCCATCATGGACATATTGGGAGAATCATCAATAAAGAGAGGAGCGTTGGAGATTTCGCCCATGCGCTTTGCTAGGCGGCCCCATTCGTCATCATTGAGAACGCCGGAGCGAATGTTTCCGAGCATAACCTTTGCCTCGGCAGAGAGCATGCGCATCGTAATTTCAGATCGGCTCATTTCAAGGGAGAAGATCACCGAGGTCTTGCCCTCGTGGATGGATGCGTAGCGAGCAATATCTAGACCTAGTGTTGATTTACCAACTGCAGGGCGCGCTGCAAGAACAATCATATTTCCGGGATGAAGTCCGTGAGTGAGAGTGTCTAGTTCTTTAAATCCTGTCATCACACCTTCGACCGCTTCACCACTTGAAATCTTTTCAATCTCATCGAGTGCATTAGGGAGAAGTTCGGCTAAGCGAATGTAATCCTCGGATGCGCGGCGCTCTGTAACATCGTAAATCTCTTGCTGGGCCACATCAACAGCATCATCAACATCGCCCTCTTTGGAGTATCCGAGTTGAACAATCTTTGTACCGGCTTCAACAAGGCGCCGCATAATCGCGTGATCGCGAACAATGCGTGCGTAGTAACCAGCATTCGCGGCAGTAGGAACGGAGGAGATTAAAGTGTGAAGATATGGCGCACCACCTGCACGGGCAATATCACCACGCTTTGTTAGTTCAGAAGCAACAGTGACAGGATCTGCAGGTTCGCCGCGGCCATATAAATCGAGAATCGCATCGTAAATTAATTCATGTGCTGGACGATAAAAATCGCGCTCCTTGAGTACTTCAACAACATCGGCGATAGCTTCTTTGCTTAACAACATTCCGCCGAGTACGCCCTGTTCTGCGTTTAAATCTTGTGGTGGAGTGCGTTCGAATTCAACAGATTGCGGAGCGTTGTAGCGCGCAGTGTTGGTCGATCCACTCGAACCATTCTGTGGTGGAAACTCTGCGATGCTCATGTGCAAAGAGTGCCAGCGAGGGGTGACAGTTGCTCTAGGCCTGTGCGTGAGGTTGTGGAGAGGTCGGGAAAAACTGGGGGTAACTGGTGGATAAAGCGCTCTTGCCTGTGGGTAAGAAGGGGATAACTCTGGATATATCCTGGATTTGAGCGTGCTTTGGCCTTGCTGACCTGTGGGTAAAGATTTATTTCAACATCTCAATATATGACATAAGAAAACCCCACCAAGGATCTGGCGGGGTTTATCTAAGGCTGAACTAATTAATTAAGCGGCTACCACATTGATGGAGATGGTCGCAGATACAGCTGGGTGAAGTGAGACCTTTGCTGCGTGCTTACCGATCTTCTTGATGTGACCAGTCAACTTAAGATCATGG
>WLRE01000008.1 GCA_009698045.1 Actinomycetota bacterium
CGGTAAGTCCACTAAAGATATTGCTGCGTTACTTGGTGCAGAGTACGAACGCGAACTAGTGCATAGAGATGATCTGGTTCTCCTGTGAAAAATAGAGTTACGAAGGCCATTTCGGCGAGCGTAATTCTTGCTGTATCGCTCATTGTTCCTCTAGATCATGCCGCGGCTGCCGTTTGTACTTCAACTAAATCAACTTTTACTGGCAACGGAACCATTGGCTTGCTCAATGCGATCTATACCGTTGAATCATTCACCACTGTAGTTACCGGATGTACGTGGGCTGTTCCTAGCAATGTCACCAAAGTTGATGCACTCATTATCGCTGGTGGCGGTGGAGGTGGAACTTGGGTTGCAGGTGGCGGTGGAGCAGGTGGAATGATGGATACTTCTTCAATTTCCGTAACGCCCAATGCGAATATCTCCATAACTGTTGGAGCTGGTGGAAGTGGTGCAACCCGGAGCATTCTTGCGTCCATTTCATCGACAGCAGCAACAAATGGTGGTGTTTCATCGTTCGGTGCATACTCGGTTAATGGTGGCGGATATGGCGGAAGCTGGTCAGATGTGGCTGGTCAAAATGGTGGATCTGGCGGCGGCGGTACCGGAAATTTGGCGCAGGGCAATACAACAAATTCACTTTACGGAAACAACGGCGGTACTGGTAACTCAGATGGCACATATAGCTATCCATCCGGCGGCGGCGGCGGTGCTGGTGGAGTGGGATTAAACGGTCAATCAAATATCAATGGCATGGGTAAATCCGGAGACGGCGGTCCCGGCAGAGCATCAACGATTACCGGCACAAGTGTTACCTATGCCGGCGGCGGCGGTGCTGGTTGCCATGGAAATACGGCAATAAGTTGTGTAGTTGGCCAAGGCGGAACCGGTGGTGGTGGCACGGGTGATATGTGGATCATTACAACTCACCAAACTTCGCGAGGAGGAAATGGTTTAGACAACACAGGAAGTGGCGGCGGCGGTGGAGGTGGACCAAATGCGACGGTCTACAATCCTTCTTATTACTATGGTGGCAACGGTGGAAGTGGCGTCGTAGTTGTTCGCTATATATCTGATCTCAATCTTAGTTCTTCTCTCGGAACTGGTTCAATTACTTCGACGTCAACCACCTACCGAACTCCAACTCAGATGAACGTCAACGCCCCAGTTAATGGAAAAATCACTTTCTTGCAGTTTGGAAAGCGCATTCCTGGTTGTCTGAATTTAACTGCGGTGGCAGGCGCGACGGTAACCTGCAATTGGAAGCCTGCGTATCACGGTCAAATTCCCATAACCGTTAATTACTTTCAAACTGGCGTCTCTGGCTTATTTAAGAGCGCTAATTTTGTTTTCTCGACAATAAAGCGCGCAAGTTCTCGCTAACTACTTTCGCGCAAGAGCCAACGCAACTTTGGCTGCGTCACGCTGGAAAGTATCACTCGTTGGATTATCACTTAACTTAACGATGACTGTGCGAGTGGCAGGATCCATGAATATCTGCTGACCATGAAGTCCCATCGCTAAATTAATTCCCGCATACGGGTGCCAGACTTGTGCGCCATAACCCCAGTTCCAGTCCAACTTCACTGCTGAAGTTGAGAGGCGCTTGATCCAAGCTTTGGGAACTACTTGGTTAGCGCCTACCATGCCATTGTTATTAATCATCAATCCGATTCGGGCATAGTCGCGAGCTGATGCGTTAAAGCAACAGAAGGTCTTCTCGTGTCCGCCGACGCGATCCACGTTCCAGGTTGCAGGAAATTCTGTGCCTACAGGTTGCCAGATATTCTTCTGGAAATATTCAGAAACAGTTGTTCCGACCACTTCTTGAATAATTAATCCGAGTAATTGCGTATTAACGGATCGATATTCAGGCTTGGTATTGGGTGCTTCAAACATTTTACGGTTATGCGAAATCCACCAGTTCATATCGGTAGTCGCATACATCTGAGCAATGCCAACGCCCCAACCGGTGGGACCGGAAGGATAGTTATCGCTGACACCAATTCCCGATTCCATATCAAGCAAGCTCTGGATGGTCACGTCATCAAAGGTTGTGCCGGTCTTCCATTCAGGAAAATAGCTAACGAATTTATCGCTCTCCTTGATTTTTCCTTGATCAATGAGTTGGCCAATTACAAGTGAAGTCATGGTCTTAGCCATGGAATAAGAGGGAAGCTGTGAGGAAGCCGTTATTTCCTTCTTCGAGTTGTAGTACTCATAGGTGATAACACCATTGCGAATAATCAAGTATGCATTTGTATCGGTAGTATCCAAGAACTCTTGCCACGGTACTTGGCGGCCACGGAATTCCACTGTTGCTGGAGGAGTTTCGGCAGATGTGGAGAGGGGAATAGGTTCTGCAGCGGGCTCAATGGTGTGCCAGGGCAACAAGGTAGGAGTCTTCGAAGCGGGTGCTAAACCGAGTTTGATGACTGCGATTGGGTTCGGATAGTGAACAACTTTAAGAAAGACGGTAAGTGAAAGAGCTAGAGCCAAGAAGCCAATACCGAGGACTTTGATTACCTTTAATAAATTGCGCATGAGATAAGGGTAATTCCCTCTAGGCTAGGAACATGGAAGCCACCGCGCTAATTGCTCAACTCGCTGATACTGCGCGCTTGGCTGCCCGCACTCTGATTGCGGCCTCACATGCAGATCGAGTAGAAGCGCTCAATCGAATTGCGCAAGAACTTGCCTCTTCCGAAGTAGAAATCCTGGCCGCAAATGCGCAGGATATGCAGCGAGCAGATAAAGATGGCATGGCGTCATCTATGCAAGATCGATTACTGCTTACTCCGGCTCGAATTCACGGGATGGTTGATGGCGCTCGTCAATTAACCAAGTTGGCTAATCCACTCGGGCAGACTCTTCGCGAAAGTACTTTAGATAATGGCCTTCATCTTAAGCAGATAACAGTTCCTTTCGGTGTGGTCGGAATGGTTTACGAAGCACGTCCTAATGTGACCGTTGATGCAGCGCTGATCTTGTTGATGTCGGGTAACGCCGCTCTACTTCGTGGTTCATCGAGCGCTGACGCCTCTAACCGAATCTTGGTGGAGGTAATGCGCAGGGCGCTTGCTCATACCAATATCTCTCCAGATGTCTTGCAATGTGTTCCTTCTGATGACCGCTCCACTGTTCAAGCGTTACTACATGCGCGTGGGAAAGTTGACCTAGTCATACCCCGCGGAAGCGCTGCACTGATTCGTACCGTGGTTGACGATTCCACTGTCCCTACAATCGAAACCGGTGCCGGTGTTTGTCACGTCTACGTCGATGAAGATGCAGATTTAGCTAAAGCACTCCCAATTCTTATCAACTCTAAGACCCATCGTCCAAGTGTGTGTAATGCTGCCGAAACTTTGTTGGTTCACGAGAAAGTTGCTGCAGAATTCTTGCCTGGCGCGCTTAAGACGCTCTCGGACTTGGGAGTGAAATTGAATGTTGATTCAAAAGTGGAAGTTATCGCTGCTGCAGCAGGTGTTCCAACTTCGCGCGCTACAGAAGAAAACTGGAGTACCGAGTACAACTCGTTAGAGATAAATATTGCAATTGTTCCTAATCTGTTAGCGGCCAGCGATCACATCGCTAAGTACGGTACAAAGCACACCGAAGCAATCGTGACCGAAAACTCCGATCACTCCGCACAATTCATCGCACTCTCTGATTGTGCAGCTGTAATGATTAATGCCTCCACTCGATTTACTGATGGCGAGCAGATGGGATTTGGCGCAGAAATCGGAATCTCCAACCAGAAGTTGCATGCACGCGGACCTATGGGACTCGAAGCCATGACCACCACCACCTGGATTGTTAGCGGAAATGGCCAGATTCGCTCCTAATAAATAATTGGATTTAAGCCAGACCCGTTGAGCCGATAGAGTTCGCACATGGCTGCAATATCTCGCGACGATGTCGCCCACCTAGCCCGGTTATCTCGTATCGAAATGTCTGATGCAGAGCTCGACCACATGGCTTCCGAACTTGGCGTAATCCTCGGAGCAGTTGCTCGTGTTCAAGAAGTTGCAACTGACGATATTCCACCTACTTCACATGCGATTCCGCTTCACAATGTTTTCCGTGAAGATGTCGTCAAGCCAAGTCTTACACCTGAAGAGTCTTTATCAGGCGCTCCGGCAACAGATGGTCCACGTTTTAAGGTGCCACAAATTTTAGGCGAAGCTGAATGACACATATCTATTCCACAGCTGCGCAGATGTCGGCAGCACTAGCCGCCAAGGAAGTTTCTTCGGTAGATCTGACGAAAGAACATCTCGCTCGAATTGCTCAAGTTGATACTGACGTCCACGCCTTCCTTTACGTAGATAAAGAGGGCGCTCTTGCCCAAGCAGAAGCTGCAGATAAATTGCGCGCAGCTGGCGGAGCAATCTCGCCACTTGCCGGTGTTCCACTTGCACTTAAAGATGTCTTGGCACAAAAAGGAATTCCTACAACGTGCGGCTCAAAGATGCTTGAAAATTGGCGCCCACCTTATGACTCCACAGTTGTAACAAAATTGAAGGCTGCTGGCGTTGTTATTTTAGGTAAGACCAACATGGATGAATTCGCAATGGGTTCATCGACTGAAAATTCCGCATACGGCCCTACTCATAATCCGTGGGACCTTGATCGCATTCCTGGTGGATCTGGCGGTGGTTCTGCCGCAGCACTCGCAGCATTTGAAGCACCACTTGCAATCGGCACCGATACTGGCGGATCAATTCGCCAACCAGCAGCTGTTACCGGAACTGTCGGAGTAAAGCCGACTTATGGCGGTGTCTCTCGTTATGGTCTTGTTGCATTCTCATCAAGTTTGGATCAAGCCGGTCCATGTGCCCGCACTGTTCTAGATACCGCGCTTCTTCATGAAGTAATTGCCGGTTACGACGAACGCGACTCCACCAGTATTAATCAAGCCGTTCCTGATGTTGTCGCAGCCGCAAAGCGCCAGGAAGTTAAGGGAATGAAGATTGGTGTTGTTAAGGAATTAGGTGGCGATGGATTCCAAGCAGGAGTCAGCCAACGTTTCCAAGAAGCACTCGAAATTCTTGTAGCAAATGGCGCAGAAATAGTAGAAGTTTCCTGTCCAAACTTTGAGTACGCCCTTGCTGCTTATTACTTAATTGCTCCATCCGAAGCTTCCTCTAACTTAGCCCGCTTTGACTCTATGCGTTACGGAATTCGCGTTGGCGATGACGGGACAGTTGGTGCTGAAGAAGTAATGCGCGCTACTCGCCACCTTGGTTTTGGCCCTGAGGTAAAGCGACGAATCATTCTTGGTACATACGCACTCTCTTCTGGTTATTACGATGCATATTACGGATCAGCGCAAAAGGTGCGCACACTCATCAAGCGCGATTACGAGAAAGCATTTGAATCAGTTGATGTATTGGTCTCACCTACCTGTCCGACAACTGCATTTAAAATTGGTGAGAAGTCTGATGACCCGTTGGCGATGTATCTCAATGACATTGCCACAATTCCGGTAAATATGGCGGGTATCGGTGGCATGAGCCTTCCGTGCGGTCTTGCCCCAGAAGATAATCTGCCGGTTGGATTCCAGATCATGTCGCCGGTCATGCAGGACGATCGCATGTATCGCGTCGGCGGAACTTTAGAAGCTGCACTTGTCAGCAAGTGGGGTCAGCCATTGCTCTCAGCCGAGACAAAATTGGCGGTGAAGTAATGTCCATGAACTACGACGCTGCTGTAGCTGCATACGAACCAACTCTTGGTCTTGAAGTTCACGTAGAACTCAACACTAAATCCAAGATGTTCTGTTCATGTTCAACTGAATTTGGAGCAGAACCAAACACTCAAACATGCCCGGTCTGTCTCGGACTTCCAGGATCGCTTCCGGTTGTAAATGGAAAGGCGATTGAAAGTTCAATTCTTATTGGTTTAGCTCTTAACTGTTCGATTGCACCTTTTAGTCGTTTTGCTCGCAAGAACTATTTCTATCCCGATATGCCAAAGAATTTCCAGACCTCGCAATACGACGAACCCATCTGCGTAGATGGATATCTCGATGTAGAAATCGAGACGGATGAGGGACCGAAGAAATTCCGGGTTGAGATCGAGCGCGTCCACATGGAAGAAGACACCGGCAAATCACTTCACGTCGGTGGTTCAACTGGACGAATCCACGGCGCAGAATATTCGCTGCTTGATTACAACCGAGCAGGAATTCCACTTGTTGAAATTGTTACTCGTATCGTTCCAGGCACCGGTAAGTACGCACCACAAGTTGCTCGTGCTTACGTCACTGAGCTCCGCGACATTCTTCGTTCGCTTGGTGTCTCTGATGTGAAGATGGAGCAAGGCTCACTTCGCTGCGATGCGAACGTATCTATTGCACCTATCGGCAGCGGCAAGTTAGGTACTCGTTCTGAAACAAAGAACGTGAACTCACTTCGTTCGGTCGAACGTGCTGTCTCTGGTGAGATTGAACGCCAAGCAAATCGCCTCGAATCTGGCGAACGTATCATTCAAGAGACTCGTCACTTCCTCGAAGAGTCTGGCCAAACTCGCCCTGGTCGTTCAAAAGAGACTGCTGAAGATTATCGATACTTCCCCGAACCTGATTTAGTTCCTGTCACTCCAGATGCTGATTGGATTGAAGAACTCCGCAAGCGCATTCCCGAGAAGCCATCGATTCGCCGCAAGCGTTTACAAGAAGAGTGGAACGTTCCGGCCAAGGAGATGGAGTCCATGGTCAACGCTGAACTTCTCGATGTAGTTGAAGAGACTGTGAAGTTAGGTTCAGATGCAACTCGCGCACGTTCATGGTGGCTCGGTGAAGTTTCACGTCTTGCTAACGAGAAGGAAGTAGCTCCAACTTCTCTGATCACTGCGGCTCAGGTTGCAGAAGTTATTGCGCTGATTGCAGGGGGAGAGTTAACCGATAAATTAGCCCGCCAAGTAGTAGAAGGCGTTATTAATGGCGAGGGCACACCACGAGAAGTTATTGATAAGCGTGGACTTAAAGTGGTCTCTGATGATTCTGCTCTTATGGTTGCCATCGAAGCGGCGATTGCAGCACAGCCCGATACGGCAGAGCGCATTCGAGGCGGAAATATTCCAGCAGCGGGCGCACTTATCGGCGCAGTTATGAAGGCCACTGGCGGACAAGCCGATGCCGCAAAAGTTCGTGAGTTATTGTTAAAGCATTTAGGTCAAGGTTAAGGAGCCCCTCATGAGCAATCCCATGAAGCCACGTTCAGGTTTAGTCACTGATGGCCTAGAGCGCGCACCCGCTCGCGGAATGCTCCGCGCTGTGGGAATGGGCGATGAGGATTGGGTTAAGCCACAAATCGGTATTGCCTCTTCGTGGAACGAAATCACACCTTGCAATCTCTCGCTTGATCGCTTAGCAAAGGCATCTCGTAAGGGTGTAATCGATGCTGGTGGTTTTCCGATGCAGTTTGGAACGATCTCTGTCTCTGACGGAATTTCTATGGGCCACGAAGGGATGCACTTCTCTTTAGTATCTCGTGAAGTTATTGCGGACTCAGTCGAAACCGTAATGCAGGCAGAGCGCCTCGATGGAATGGTTACATTTGCAGGTTGCGATAAATCACTTCCCGGAATGATGATGGCAGCGGCTCGAATCGATGTTGCCTCTGTCTTTGTTTATGCAGGCACAACTTTGGCTGGCCAAGTTGATGGCAAAGATGTCACCATCATTGATGCATTTGAAGCAGTCGGCGCGTGCGCTCGGGGATTAATTACGCAAGATCGTGTCGATCAAATTGAACGCGCCATCTGTCCGGGCGAAGGTGCTTGCGGCGGTATGTATACAGCGAACACGATGGCAGCAGTTGGCGAGGCACTTGGACTCTCACTTCCTGGTTCTGCTTCACCTCCAGCCGTTGATCGTCGCCGCGATGATTACGCAGTAAAGGCTGGCGCAGCTGTTGTTGAACTTATTCGCAAGGGAATTACTACTCGAACAATTCTGACTAAGAAAGCATTCGAGAACGCAATAACAGTTGTCATGGCACTGGGCGGTTCTACTAATGCAGTTCTTCACCTTCTTGCCATCGCTAATGAAGCAGAAGTTGAACTCACACTTGAAGACTTCCATCGCATTGGCTCAAAGGTCCCACTTCTCGGCGACCTCAAGCCATTTGGTAAGTATGTTATGACTGACCTTGATCGCGTTGGCGGCATTCCTGTTGTACTTCGCGCGCTGATGGATGCTGGATTTATTCACGGGGATTGCCTCACCGTTACCGGCAAAACCATGGCGGAAAATCTTGCTGATATCACGCCACTCGATCCAGATGGTGAAGTCCTCCATGCAATTAAGACGCCACTCGCACCTGGCGGTGGAATTGCAATCTTGCGCGGTTCGCTTGCACCAGATGGCGCTGTCTGCAAAGTTGCAGGAGTAGGTGTAGAAAAATTTGAAGGACCTGCACGAGTCTTTGAACGAGAAGGCGCAGCAATGCAGGCTCTGGAAAATGGCACCATTAAAGCCGGCGATGTAATTGTTATTCGTTACGAAGGTCCTAAGGGTGGACCAGGCATGCGCGAGATGTTAATGATTACCGGCGCAATCAAAGGCGCTGGTCTCGGCAAGTCCACACTCCTTCTTACCGATGGTCGTTTCTCTGGTGGCAGTACTGGACTCTGCGTCGGACACGTTGCACCTGAAGCAGTGGACGGTGGACCAATCGCATTTGTGAATGATGGCGATCTCATCCGCATCGACACCATTGCGCGAACACTAGATTTAGTGGTCGAAGAATCTGTACTTGCAGAACGTCGCAAGCACTTTGCTCCCGTCCCACATAAATTTAAGCGCGGGGTCTTGGCCAAATATGCCAAGGTCGTGGGCTCAGCCTCGCAAGGGGCAGTCTGCGGTTAAAGACCGCCCAGATAGTGAGATGTGCATCTCAGGGGTTGACTCATCTGCGCGAGCACGGGACAATTAGGACATGACATCAGTCGTAGTAATTGGTCAGCGTGCGATCTAGAGAAATCTAGAACGTGCGCCGCCCCTCAGTGGAAACTGAGGGGTTTCGCATTTAACCGCTGAATCAACTTACGTAAAACGTTTTAAGTGAAGACTTAAACCGAGTGCGAGAAGGGAGATGAACATGAGTAAAGAGAAGATGACAGGGGCGCAAGCTCTTGTGAAATCACTTGAGCATGCAGGCGTTGACGTCATGTTTGGAATCCCTGGTGGCGCAATTCTTCCGGCTTACGATCCGATCTTCGATAGTCCTATTCGACACATTTTGGTTCGACACGAACAAGGTGCAGGCCATGCCGCAACTGGTTACGCACAAGCTTCTGGTCGAGTTGGCGTTTGTATCGCAACATCTGGTCCTGGTGCAACAAATCTCGTTACCCCACTTGCCGATGCACAGATGGATTCAGTTCCCATGGTTGCAATCACTGGCCAAGTCTCATCTGATGCAATTGGTACTGATGCGTTTCAAGAGGCAGATATCCGCGGCATCACCATGCCAATTACCAAACACAGTTTTCTTGTTACAGATCCCTCTGAAATTGCCCGCGCAGTTGCTGAGGCATTTCATATTGCTAGTACTGGTCGCCCAGGCGCAGTTCTTGTCGATGTTGCGAAGGATGCTCTGCAGAAGCTGACCGATTTTGATTACCCGACAAAGATTGATCTCAAGGGATACAAACCAGTTTACGAAGCAGAAACTTCTGCGCTTCGAGATGCAGCTGCTCTTATTGCTCAATCAACTTCACCAGTCCTGTATGTTGGCGGTGGCGCAATAAAGTCTGCTGCGCACAAAGAACTTCTTAAACTTGCTGAGCTAACAGGTGCGCCAGTCGTAACCACATTGATGGCACGTGGTGCATTTCCTGATAGCCATCCCAGCCATCTTGGTATGCCTGGTATGCACGGAACTGTTGCTGCAGTTACAGCTCTTCAAAAATCAGATCTTCTCATTACTTTAGGCGCGCGCTTTGATGATCGCGTTACTGGCAAGCTCTCTACCTTTGCTCCACACGCAAAGGTTATTCACGCAGATATCGACCCAGCCGAAATCAGTAAGAACAAGCACGCTGATGTTGCTCTCATTGGAGACTTGCGTCTAACCATTGATGCGCTTATTCCAGAAATTAAGGCAGCATTTAAGAAGAGCCAACCCGATCTCACCGCATGGTGGAACCAACTCAATTCTTGGCGCGCTAAGTTCCCTTTGGGTTACGACCAACCATCTGATGGTTCACTTTCACCGCAATATGTCATCGAACGTCTTGGAAAGATTTCTGGACCAGAAACGATATTTGCTGCTGGTGTGGGACAACATCAGATGTGGGCTTCTCAATTTATTTCTTATGAACACCCACGCACTTGGTTGAACTCTGGCGGCCTTGGAACAATGGGCTACGCGGTTCCAGCTGCGATGGGCGCAAAGGTAGGGGCACCAGATAAGACAGTTTGGGCTATCGATGGTGATGGCTGTTTCCAAATGACTAACCAAGAATTAGTAACGTGTGCGCTCAACAACATTCCAATCAAGATTGCGATTATCAATAACGAAAGCCTCGGCATGGTTCGCCAGTGGCAGACACTTTTCTATAACGAGCGTTTCTCCAATACTGATCTTCACTCCAAGCGAATTCCTGACTTTGCAAAATTAGGTGAAGCCATGGGTTGCGTCGGATTAAGTTGTGAGCGTCCAGAAGATGTAGATGCCACCATCGAAAAGGCTATGTCTATTAATGACCAACCGGTTGTCGTTGATTTCCGCGTTCATCGCGATGCGATGGTATGGCCAATGGTTGCTGCCGGTGCTTCCAATGATGACATCGTTGTTGCGCGTTCGCTCGCGCCTGTCTGGGATTCGCAGGAGCTCTGATATCCATGACTGATTCAGTTCGCTCGACTCACACACTTTCCGTACTCGTTGAGAATAGTCCCGGAGTACTTGCCAGAGTTTCCTCACTCTTCTCCAGACGCGCTTACAACATCGACTCACTCGCTGTTGGTCCTACCGAAGATGAGCGCTATTCACGTATGACTATTGTCGTTAATGTGGAAGAGCATGGGCTTGCTCAGGTTATTCAACAGCTCGATAAGTTAATCAATGTCATCAGCATCACCGAACTCAATCCAGTCTCTTCAGTTCAGCGTGAGCTCTTACTTGTTAAAGTATCGACAGATGCGAATACTCGCTCACAGGTCTTAGAGACCGTTCAACTTTTCCGCGCCAAAGTAGTCGATGTTGCACAAGATGCCGTCACTATCGAGGCGACCGGAAATGCCGAGAAGATTCAAGCGCTCCTTCGAGTTCTTGAACCTTACGGAATTAAGGAACTAGTTCAATCGGGACTCGTGGCAATGTCACGCGGTCTCAAACCCGGATCACCGAAAAACTAACCTACGAGAAAGGCAACACAGTGGCAACCCAGTATCACGACGAAGATGCCGACCTATCCATCATTCAATCTAAGAAAGTTGCAGTCATTGGTTATGGCTCTCAAGGCCATGCACATGCCCTCAGCCTTCGCGATAGTGGTGTTGATGTTCGCGTAGGACTAGCTGAAGGTTCAAAATCTCGCGCAAAGGCAGAGTCAGAAGGACTTCGAGTTCTTTCGGTCGCTGATGCTGTTAAAGAAGCAGATGTCGTTATGTTGCTCGCACCTGATCACGTGCAACGTCACATCTATAACGATTCTATTAAGCCAAATTTGAAGCCAGGCTCTGCCCTCTTCTTTGGTCATGGCTTTAATATTCGTTTTGGTTACATCAAGCCAGAAGCAAATATTGATGTTGCAATGGTTGCCCCAAAAGGCCCCGGACACTTGGTACGTCGTGAGTACTCAGCTGGTCGTGGAGTTCCTGTTCTTGTTGCAGTCGAACAAGATTCAACTGGCAATGCTTGGCCGCTCACTCTCTCTTATGCAAAGGCCATCGGCGGACTTCGCGCAGGCGGAATCTTGACTACCTTTACGGAAGAGTGCGAGACCGATCTATTCGGCGAGCAATCAGTTCTCTGCGGTGGCGCTTCACAGCTCGTTCAATATGGATTCGAAACTCTGATTGAAGCGGGCTACCAACCAGAAGTTGCATATTTCGAGTGCTTACACGAACTCAAGTTAATCGTTGATCTTATGTACGAAGGCGGAATCGCTAAGCAGCGTTGGTCAGTATCTGACACAGCAGAATATGGTGATTACATCTCTGGCCCACGCGTTATTGATCCACGCGTGAAGGAGAACATGAAGGCAGTTCTTGCAGATATCCAGAACGGAAGCTTTGCAAAGCGCTTTATTGATGATCAAGAGGCAGGCGCACCTGAATTTAAAGCGCTTCGCGCAAAGGGTGAAACTCATCCAATCGAAGCTGTTGGCCGTGAACTTCGCAAGATGATGTCATGGGTTAAAGCTGGAAACAAAGATGATTATCAGGAAGGCAATGCTGCGCGTGGCTAAACCTGTTGTATTAATTGCTGAAGAACTCAGTCCCGCAACGCTTTCAGCGCTGGGGCCTGATTTTGAAGTACGTAATTGTGATGGCGCAAATCGCACTGAACTCTTGGTAGAACTTGCCAAGGGTGTCGATGCGGTTCTCATCCGTTCTGCAACGAAGATGGATGCAGAAGCAATTGCGGCAAGTAAGGGCCTTAAGGTTATTGCTCGCGCAGGTGTAGGGCTAGATAACGTAGATATTCCTGCCGCAACTGCTGCTGGCGTGATGGTTGTTAATGCACCTACCTCAAATATCGTTAGTGCAGCAGAACTCGCAATCTCACTCCTTCTTGCATCAGCTCGCTTTATCTCACCAGCGCACGCAGCACTTCGAAATGGTAAGTGGGCACGTTCTAAATACACGGGTGCTGAGCTCTTTGAAAAGACTCTCGGTATCGTTGGCTTTGGTCGCATTGGTCAACTTGTTGCTTCTCGGATGCAGGCATTCGGAATGGAAGTAATTGCATATGATCCCTACCTTCAGCCAGCGCGCGCCGCACAATTAGGCGTAAAGCTCGTTGATCTCGAGACACTTCTAAAGAGTTCAGATTTCATCACTATTCACTTACCAAAAACCAAAGAGACAGCAAATCTCATCGGTGCTGACGCTCTCAAATTAGTTAAGCCATCAGTTCGCATTATTAATGCTGCTCGTGGTGGCGTGCTCGATGAAACAGCGCTATTTGAAGCACTTACTTCTGGTCGTGTTGCAGGTGCGGGACTAGATGTCTACGCCACTGAACCTTGCACCGATTCGCCACTCTTTACTCTAGATAACGTAGTTGCCACTCCACACCTTGGTGCATCAACAGATGAAGCGCAAGAGCGTGCCGGAATCGCAGTTGCCGTCTCGGTCCGTAAAGCCCTGGGCGGCGAGCTCGTTCCAGATGCAGTAAATGTTAAGGGTGGAGTAATCCACGAAGATATTCGCCCAAGCCTTTCACTCGTTGAAAAGATGGCACAGATCGCAACCTCTCTTGCTGGCGAACTTCCGGTCTCCATCGAAGTTCAAGTTCGAGGTGACATTGCAGGCCATGACAGTTCAATTCTCGGTACCAGCGCCATGAAGGGCGCACTCATCGCCACCGGCGCTGAAGATGTTACCTACGTCAATGCACCTGGGCTTGCTGAAGGTCGTGTTACTTCCTCGGTCAATACTGATCCTGAATCACCGGAATACCGCAGCATGATTGCGCTCCACTGTGCGCTCAGCGATGGTCGTTCGATTGTGGTTGAAGGAACGCTCATGGGAATTCGTTTAGCAGAGAAGATTATTGCTATAGATGGATTTGATCTTGATCTTCCACCAACAGAAAATCTGCTCTTCCTTCGCTATACCGACAAGCCAGGTGTAGTGGGAACTGTTGGTAATGCTTTAGGTAAAGCAGGAATAAATATCGCTGGCATGCAGGTTGCACGCAACCGCGCAGGCGGCGAGGCGTTGATGGCTCTCAACGTAGATTCATCTATCTCAGCACAAGTGGTTGCAGCCGTCGCTAAGGAGACCGGAGCCGAACTCGTTCGCGCACTTACTCTCATCTCGTAATCAACTCAAGAATAAGTAAGGAAAGATCATGACAAAGACAATTAATATGGCAGTCATCGCTGGCGATGGCATCGGACCTGAAGTTATTGCCGAAGGACTTAAAGTTCTTAAAGTTGTTTCTGCAAAGCATGGTCTTACCTTCAATAACACTGAATACGATTTAGGTGCCGCACATTGGCACAAGACCGGTGAAACTTTGACTGATGAGACCATGGCAAAGATTAGAAAGGCCGATGTAATTCTTCTTGGCGCAGTAGGAGATCCATCTGTTCCTTCTGGAATTCTTGAGCGCGGTCTACTTCTAAAGATGCGTTTTGGTTTTGACCATTACGTTAACTTGCGTCCCGGAAAACTCTGGCCCGGCACCAAATCTCCACTCGCGGGCGATCCCAAGATTGATTTTGTGGTTGTACGCGAAGGAACCGAAGGTCCATATTCAGGTGCCGGCGGATTTCTCTTCAAGGGCACTCCACATGAGGTAGCTACCGAAGAGTCCCTCAATACTCGCCATGGCGTAGAACGCGTGGTTCGCGATGCATTTGTCCGTGCGCAAGCTCGCCCTCGTAAAAAACTTGCCGTTGTTCATAAGAGCAATGTGATGGTTCATGCTGGTGAGCTCTACACCCGCGTGATGCACGAAGTTGGTAAAGAGTTTCCAGAAGTTGCTACTGAATATTTACATGCGGATGCTGTAGCTATGTTTATGGTGACTAATCCTGAACGTTTTGATGTAATCGTTACCGATAACCTGTTCGGAGATATTTTGACTGATATCGCCGCCGCAATCTGTGGTGGAATCGGATTAGCTGCCTCAGGCAATATCAATCCTGATCGTACCTTCCCATCGATGTTTGAACCGGTTCACGGATCAGCGCCAGATATTGCAGGCAAGCAACTTGCTGACCCAACCGCGACCATCATGTCTATTGTCTTAATGCTCGAGCATCTTGGATTTTCTGATGCAGCTAAGGATGTAGAGAAGGCGGTGGAGCAAGATTTGCTCACGCGCGGAACCACCAAGCGTTCTACTGCTGAAGTTGGCACTGCGATTGCAGCGTTGGTGAAGTAAATGAAAGTTAGCCTTCATCCCAACCCTAACCCTGTCAGCGATGCTGATCGCGAGGCAAAACTTGCTGCGGGCGGATTCGGCAAGTATTACACCGACAATATGGTTATTGCCGAGTGGAGTGAAGCTGATGGTTGGAAGGATGCCGAGTTAGTTCCTTATGGTCCTATCACGCTCGATCCTGCAACTGCGGTTTTTCATTACGGCCAAGAAATATTTGAGGGCATGAAGGCATATTCACAACCAGATGGCAGCATCAGTTTGTTTCGCCCAGAAGCAAATGCCGAACGTTTTGCTCGTAGCGCTAAGCGACTTGCGCTGCCAGAGATGCCCATCGATTTCTTTATCGATACTGTCAAAGAGTTAGTCAAACAAGATCGCAAATGGGTTCCACAAAAAGTTGGCGAAGCGCTCTATATTCGCCCTTTCATGATTGCAACTGAAGTGGGTCTAGGTGTGCGCCCATCCAATAAAGCGACTTACTATTTAATTACTACACCCGCCGGTGCTTACTTCAACGCTGCGAAGGCAGTTACCGTCTGGATTTCAACTGAATATGTTCGAGCCGCAATCGGCGGTACCGGCGAAGCAAAATGTGGTGGCAACTATGCGGCCTCACTCGTTGCGCAAAAGCAAGCGGCAACAAAGGGCTGCGAACAAGTTGTCTGGCTCGATGCCAAAGAGCGATTCTGGGTGGAAGAGATGGGCGGAATGAACCTTTACTTTGTTAAAGGTTCCGGAAAAGAGGCACGTGTTATTACGCCTAAGCTAACTGGAACGCTTCTTCCTGGAATTACACGTGATTCAATTCTCGCCGTAGCCAAGGATCTTGGATATCAAGTCGAAGAAGTGATGTTCTCTATCGATGATTGGCGCGACGGGATTGCTTCAGGTGAGATTACTGAGGTCTTTGCTTGTGGCACTGCAGCAGTTGTTTCTGCAGTCGGTGCAGCAAAGAGCGATTTCGGTACATGGGTGACTGGCAATGGTGAGCCTGGTCCAATCACCAATCAGATTCGTGAAACTCTTCTTGGAATCCAACATGGATTAATTCCTGATACCCGCGGTTGGAATGTGAAAGTCTGTTAAATGGCAATCTCTGACGCATTTCATATCTACGACACCACTCTCCGCGATGGAGCTCAGCAAGAGGGTTTGAATCTCTCTGTGCATGACAAGCTAGCAATCGCTCGTCACTTGGATGATTTGGGTGTTGGCTTTATTGAAGGCGGCTGGCCGGGAGCCAACCCCAAGGACACAGAATTCTTTAAGCGAGCACAGACCGAATTGAAATTAAAGAATGCGAAATTTGTTGCATTTGGTGCGACTCGTCGCCCTAATGTTAAAGCAGCAGATGATGCACTTCTTCGCGCGCTTCAAGATTCCGGCGCTCCAGTAGTTACCTTGGTGGCCAAGAGTCACGATCGCCACGTCGATCTTGCGCTTAAGACTAATTTAGATGAGAACCTTGCAATGATTAAGGATTCAGTTGAGTTCTTACGTGCTGGGGGACAGCGAGTATTTCTTGATGCCGAACACTTCTTTGATGGCTATCGCTCTAACAAGTCATATGCACTAGAAGTTATTCGCGTTGCTATGGCAGCTGGCGCTGACGTTGCAGCACTATGCGATACCAACGGCGGTATGTTGCCCGATGAACTCTCTCATATTGTTCATGAAGTATTAAGTTCCACATCTGCTCGCTTAGGCATTCATTGCCACAACGACACTGGATGCGCAATCGCCAACTCCCTTGCAGCTGTTGCTGCGGGTGCGACTCATGTTCAGGGCACTCTCAATGGGTATGGAGAGCGCACTGGAAATGCAGATTTAGTGAGCATCATTGCAAACTTGGAGCTAAAGAAGAATCAGAAAGTTCTTCCTGACGGAGCACTTCGCGAAGCCTTTCGAATCTCGCATGCTGTTGCCGAAGTAACCAATGTTTCTTCAAGTCCTCGCCAACCATATGTTGGCGTATCTGCATTTGCCCATAAAGCTGGGCTGCATGCCTCTGCGATTAAAGTTGACCCCAATCTTTACCAGCATGAAGATCCAGCATCTGTCGGCAACGATATGAGAATGCTTGTCTCCGATATGGCTGGACGAGCATCTATTGAGTTGAAATCTCAAGAACTAGGTATTGATATCAACGATAAAGAGGTCTTTGGCCGCGTTATCGAACGAGTTAAAGAGATGGAATCACGCGGATTTACCTTTGAAGCTGCCGATGCCTCTTTCGAACTCTTGCTCCGCGAAGAGATGGATGGAAAGCGTGCGCACTTCTTTACGATAGAAAAGTGGGAGACCGAAGTTGTTCGCGATCAATCCGGCCAAGTAACTTCGAAAGCAACTGTTGCAATCAACGCTGGCGGAAAGATCATCTTCTCCGACGGTGCCGGCAACGGACCTGTTAATGCAATTGATACCGCCCTTCGCTCAGGATTAGAGAAGATTTATCCTGAGATTTCAATCTTTGAATTAACTGACTACAAAGTTCGAATTCTCGAGGGTCGCCAAGGAACTGGCGCGATTACTCGCGTACTCGTAGAAACAAGTGATGGAAACGGTGAATGGAACACTGTTGGAGTTCACGAAAACGTCATCGCTGCTTCAGCGATGGCACTCGAAGATGCAATCACTTATGGACTTCTTCGCCAAGGCCGCAAGCCCGAATAGTTCTTTTCGGGGCTAAACTCCTGTCATGTCCGCCGAACTCATTGCTCAGTACGAAGAGCATTTGGCACTTGTCCGTAACCTCTCCGATAACTCTATTCGCGGTTATGTCTCTGATCTTCAATCCTTTCTGGCGCATATTGAGAAACTCAATATCGAAGAGTTCTCTCAACTCGAACTCACTCATATTCGCTCATGGCTCGCTAATCTGCAGAGCACAGGGGCTGCTCGTTCAAGCATGGCACGTCGCATCGTCTCCATTCGTGCCTTTACTTACTGGGCCGCATCGCAAGGCTGGATTCCGAATGACATTGGTGCAAACCTGGCGATCCCGAAGCCGCAGCACCATCTTCCTGAAATTCTTAACGTAGTCGATGCAGCTCACGTTATCGCCTCACTAGAAACACAATTAGCCGAAAGCCCTACCGATCTTCATCGTCGAGATCTTGCGATGGTCGAAATTCTTTATGCCAGTGGAATTCGGGTCTCCGAGTTATGCGGATTAAATCTGGGAGATATAGATACATCGAGAAATACTCTTCAAGTTATTGGCAAGGGAAATAAGCAGAGAGTTGTTCCACTAGGAATTCCTGCCATGAAAGCACTCCAACAATGGCTCTCTCTTTCGCGTCCGCAACTTGTAACGAATGACTCCGCTAACGCAGTTTTTCTGGGTTCTCGTGGAAAGCGCATCGATCAGCGCACTGTCCGCGAGGTCGTCTACGAAGCGATGAAAGCCGTGGGTTCGACGATGGGACCGCACGGTCTGCGTCACACTGCAGCAACACATTTGTTAGAAGGGGGAGCAGACCTTCGCACCGTACAAGAAATCTTGGGACACTCTTCCCTGGCCACCACCCAGATTTACACACATGTTTCACCTGAACGATTGAGCCAGGCATATAAGCAGGCGCACCCTAGAGCGTGATTGGTTCTGGCCGATTTTGACCTATCTAGGCCAACCTTTAGGATTACCCCAGCAGAAGACCTCCGGTCCTCTGACTTCACGCCCCTCATTCAGAGCAATCTGAATAACCATTTCGGTCTAGTTCGAATGAATTAGTCGGTACTGAGTGGCTAGGGATCGAACAAATTGTTTGATCATCAACCGAGTGCATTTCCTGCAGTTAGTTCTGCGCGAAAATGCAATGAAGGAGTATGCCGTCATGGCAGTTGTAACAATGCGAGAACTCCTCGACAGCGGAGTCCACTTCGGACACCAGACTCGTCGATGGAATCCAAAGATGAAGCGCTTTATTTTTGCAGAGCGCAATGGCATCTACATTATCGATATCCAACAATCACTAGCGTTGATTGATAGCGCTTACGAGTTCATTAGAGACACAGTCGCTAAGGGCGGCCATATCCTCTTTGTTGGAACTAAGAAGCAAGCACATGTTCCAATCATCGAACAATCTGCTCGCGTCGGAATGCCTTACGTAACAGAGCGCTGGCTCGGTGGAATGTTGACTAACTTCCCAACCGTTTACAAGCGCATCCAACGTCTCAAGGAGCTCGAAGCTCTTGAGAACACTAACGATCAACTTCTTACTAAGAAGGAGCTCTTGGTACTTCGCCGCGAACGCGAGAAGCTCACTAAGAACCTCCAAGGTATCCGCGACATGACCAAGTTGCCTTCAGCAATCTGGGTAGTCGATACCAAGAAGGAGCACCTTGCAGTAGCAGAAGCTCACAAGCTTGGAATTCCAGTTGTGGCCATCTTGGACACTAACTGCGATCCAGATGAAGTGGATTACAAGATTCCTGGCAACGATGATGCAATCCGCTCTATCGCACTCTTGACTCGCGTTATTGCTGATGCAGCAGTTGCCGGACTTCAAGCACGTTCTGCTACAGCCGCTGCTGCAGCACAACAGAGCGATGCAGCTACAACTCCAGCAGATGCAGCTCTTGCAGAAGTCACCAACGAATTAGCTGCAGCTGCAGAAGCCGCTGCTCCAGCGACAACTGAGGAGAACAAGTAATTGGCATACACAGCTGAAGATGTAAAACGCCTGCGCGAAGCAACTGCTGCTGGCATGCTCGATTGCAAGAAGGCTCTTGATGAAGCTGATGGCGATTATGACAAGGCCGTTGAAATCATTCGCGTTAAGGGACTCAAAGGAGTTACCAAGCGCGAGGGTCGTACGACTTCAAATGGTCTAGTAATTGCAAAGACTGAGGGCAACCTTGGCGTAATGCTCGAACTCAACTGCGAGACAGATTTCGTGGCTAAGGGAGATCGTTTCCAAGAACTTGCCGCAGAGCTTCTCGAACAACTTATCTCAACTAAGTCTGCTGATGTAGCAACTTTTTCTGCCACTAAATTCTCAAATGGCAAGAGTGTTCAAGAGGTAATTGATGAGGCCAATGCAACACTCGGCGAGAAGATTGAACTTCGCCGTATTGCAGTTCTCGATGGCTCACCAGTCGCTCTCTACCTGCACCGCACTAGCCCGGACTTGCCACCACAACTTGGCGTTCTCGTTCAGCTAGCTTCTGATGCGCTCGAGGCCGGAAAGGATGTTGCGCAGCACATCGCTGCATTCGCACCATCATTTATTCGCCGCGAAGATATCCCTGCAGATCAGCTTGATTCTGAGCGACGTATTGCTGAAGAGACTGCCCGCAATGAGGGTAAGCCAGAGGCATCAATCGCCAAGGTCGTTGAAGGTCGTCTGACTGGATTCGTCAAGGAAGTTAGCTTGCTGGAGCAGTCATTTGCTAAGGATGCGAAGAAGACCGTTCAGCAAATTGTTGATGAGGCAAAGACCGCCGTGTCTGCGTTTCACCGTTTCAAGGTTGGTCAGTAGTCTTACACCAATAGTTATTCAGCAGTACGAGCGAGAGGAGCACAATCTATGGCCCGCAAAGGTTATAAGAGAGTGCTCCTTAAGCTTTCTGGCGAAGTATTCGGTGGCGAAAAAGGCATTGGTGTTGATCCTGATGTCGTCCACGATGTAGCAAATCAGATTGCCGATGTTGTTCGCACGGGTACTCAAATCGGAATCGTTGTCGGTGGCGGAAATTATTTCCGTGGCGCCGAGCTTCAAACTCGTGGCATGGATCGCGCTCGCGCTGACTACATGGGAATGCTCGGAACAGTCATGAACTGTTTAGCGCTGCAAGATTTTCTTGAAAAAGAGGGCATCGAGACTCGAGTTCAAACTGCAATCACTATGGGTCAGGTCGCAGAGCCCTATATCCCGCGCCGCGCTATTCGCCACTTAGAGAAGGGGCGAGTTGTGATTTTTGGTGCTGGCGCTGGAATGCCATTCTTTACAACAGATACAGTCGCCGCCCAACGCGCACTCGAAATTGGTTCAGAAGCGTTACTACTCGCTAAGTCAGGTGTAGATGGTGTCTATAGCGCCGACCCCAAGAAGGATCCAACTGCCACCAAGTATGACCACGTTTCGTATGATGATGTTCTCTCTAAATCTCTTGCCGTTGCAGATGCTGCAGCATTTAGCTTATGTCGTGAGAACAAGCTTCCTATTGTCATCTTTGACCTCAAGAACAAGGGAAATATTGCTCGCGCTGTTAAGGGCGATGCGGTCGGAACTCTAGTTTCATAATTTTGCGTAGCCACTAAAAAGATAAGAGGAGAACGATGTCGGATTTAGCTTCAGCACTTAGCGAAGCCACTGCCAAGATGGATAAGGCGGTCGAAGTTGCTAAAGAGGACTTTGGCGGAATCCGCACTGGCCGTGCTCATCCATCGATGTTCAACAAGATCAATGTGGACTATTACGGTACTTACACGCCTCTTTCACAACTTGCATCCATCCAAGTTCCCGAACCGCGCATGGCATTAGTCTCTCCCTTCGATAAGAGTGCAACTCTTGCTATCGAAAAGGCGATTCGAGACTCTGATTTGGGCGTTAATCCACAGACCGATGGCCCCGTTATACGAGTTAACTTCCCTCAGCTCACCGAAGAACGCCGCAAGGATTACATCAAAGTTGCTCGAAATAAAGCAGAGGATTCCCGTATCTCTATCCGCAACATTCGCCGAACCGCAAAAGAGGCAATGGAGAAGTTAGAGAAAGATGGTCTTGCCGGCAAGGACGATGTTGCCCGCACCGAAAAGGATTTAGAGAAAGTTACAGCAGATCATGTGGCAAAAATTGATGAGCTACTTAAGCATAAGGAAGTCGAACTTCTCGAAGTTTAAATCCAATGGATGACTTGCATGCCTTAAATGAGGCGATAAATAAGCGCGCAGGGCGCAAGCTCTTGCCTTCTATCGCAGTCTCGCTCGCACTCTTGGCAGCCGTCTTTTCTACCGTCTATTTCGTTCCGGTCGCATTCGCTTTTCTTATTTGGGTCGCGGTCATGCTCGCAACTCGTGAACTTGTCGATGCTTACAAGCAGGGCGGAATCGATCTACCTAAAATTCCACTGCAAATTGCCGGTACCGCGCTACTTATATCTGCATGGAATGGTCGCATCTCTGGTTTAGCTGTTGCGATGGCAATTGCAATCCCGAATGTTCTGGTCTTTATGCTCTTCCAAAATCCAAAAGATTTTGTTCGTCGTGGTGCTTCTGCCGCCTTTGCAATCTTCTATATTCCATTTCTTGCTGGCTTCATTCTTCTTCTCTCACATGTCGATAATGGCCCAGAACGAATTCTGACGTTAGTAGTCCTGGTTGCATGCAACGATACTTTCGCCTATATCTTCGGAGTCCTTCTCGGACGCCATCCCCTCGCCCCACACATCAGCCCAAAGAAAACTTGGGAAGGTTTTATTGGTTCAGTTTTAGCAACGACTATCGGCTCTGCCCTGGTCTTTACTCTCGCCCTTGAAAAAGATTGGTGGATTGGCGCTGCAATTGGCTTGATGGCAGTTGTCACTGCTACGTGTGGCGATCTCATCGAGTCCGCAGTAAAGCGAGATTTATCTATCAAAGATATGGGAACTTTATTGCCAGGACATGGTGGCATCTTGGATCGTATCGACTCCGCTCTCTTTACTGGTCCTGCAGTGTGGTTCGTGCTCGAAGCGATTAAGCATTTCAACTTATGAGTGAGGTTCCGAAAGAACTCAAACTCGTCTTTGATGAGCCAAAGCAACGAGTCAAGCCACCTCATCACTTTGCGGATATGTCTCCCGAAGAGCGCAAGGCTAAAGTTGCTGATTTAGGGATTCCGGCCTTTCGCGCTAATCAAATGGCAGTTCACTACTTCACTCACTACAACGATGTGCCAGAGACCTGGACCGATATTCCCAAAGAGATGCGTGATTCTCTCGCCAAGGATTTTATGCCAGTTCTCATCACACTCGTTCGTAGTGTCACCACAGATAATGGGAAGACGCGCAAAGATCTCTGGAAATTGCACGATGGCGTACTCGTCGAGAGCGTCTTGATGCGTTACAGCGATCGCACCACCGTCTGCATCTCTTCCCAAGCCGGGTGCGGAATGAACTGTCCGTTCTGTGCTACCGGCCAGAGTGGTTTAACTCGTAACCTGACGGCTGGCGAAATCACTGCACAAGTAGTTGCGGCTGCTCGCGCCTGCGATCAAGGTGAGCTGCCAGGTGGGCCGACCAGACTTTCCAATATTGTTTTCATGGGCATGGGCGAACCCATGGCCAACTACAACGCGGTCATGCGCAGCGTTCGCAATATCACTGCGCCGCAACCAGATGGCTTAGGGATTAGCGCACGTTCGGTCACGGTTTCTACAGTTGGACTAGTTAATGGAATTGAGAAGTTAACTCAAGAGGGCATCCCAGTAACCCTGGCGGTCTCGCTGCACACACCTGATGATGAGCTACGGGACACCTTGGTCCCCATCAACAATCGCTTTAATGTCAGAGAGGTCTTAGAAGCTGCCGATAAATACGAAGCAAAGACCGGTCGCCGCTACTCCATTGAATACGCACTCATTCGTGACATCAATGATCAATCGTGGCGTGCAGATCTTCTAGGTCGCTTGCTCAAGAATCGCAACGCTCACGTCAACCTAATTCCGCTCAACCCAACACCTGGTTCAAAGTGGACCGCCTCCCGGCCCCATGATGAAAAAGAGTTTGTCCGTATCCTGGAAGATTATGGCGTTCCCGTCACAGTTCGAGATACCCGCGGCCGAGAAATTGATGGCGCATGTGGTCAATTAGCCGCTGCCGAGATAATCTCTGAGGTATGAAAAAGCTCTCTAACTTTATCGATGGAAAATCACAACCATCCAAATCCGGCGCAACTACCGATGTAATCAATCCTGCAACTGGCGCTGCATATGCCACCGTTCCTGTATCTAACGCAGCCGATGTAGATCAAGCGATGCAAGCTGCATCGAAAGCTTTTGTCGATTGGCGCGATTCCACTCCCTCTGAACGCCAACGCGCACTACTCAAAATCGCCGATGCGATTGAAGCACGGAGCGAAGAGCTAATTGCTATTGAAAGTGAGAACACCGGTAAACCGCTATCGCTTACCGCCTCCGAAGAAGTTCCTCCCATGCTTGATCAGATTCGTTTCTTTGCTGGTGCTGCCAGAAATCTTGAAGGCAAATCAGCGGGGGAGTACATGCGAGGAATGACCTCTTTTATTCGTCGTGAACCGATTGGCATCTGTGCGCAAGTCACGCCGTGGAACTATCCGATGATGATGGCCGTCTGGAAGTGGGCTCCTGCAATTGCTGCCGGAAACACTGTTGTTCTCAAGCCGAGCGATACGACGCCGGCATCGACGGTGTGGATGGCTGAAGTAATGTCAGAATTCTTGCCGAATGGCGTATTCAATGTTGTGTGTGGTGACCGCGATACCGGTCGCGCACTTGTCGAACACGCGATTCCTTCTATGGTCTCTATTACCGGTTCTGTTCGTGCAGGAATGGAAGTCGCAAAGTCTGCAGCAACTGATCTAAAAAAGGTCCACCTCGAACTCGGTGGTAAAGCGCCGGTCGTTGTTTTTGCTGATGCGAATCTAGAAGCAGCAGCCGAAGCAATTGCTATCGCTGGTTACTTCAATGCTGGTCAAGATTGCACTGCAGCAACTCGCGTTATGGTCGAAGCGGCCGCCTATGATGATTTTGTAGCGCTATTGACCGCTCAAGCAAAAGATAATATTTCAACAGGTGGACCGACCGAAGATGTGCTCTATGGCTCGGTCAATAATGCGGGACAACTCGCTCGAGTTCAGGGATTTGTCGATCGCACCCCATCGCATGCGCAAGTGATGACTGGCGGAAAAATTATTGACCGTCCTGGTTATTACTTCGCTCCCACAGTTATCGCCGGTCTTCGCCAAGAGGACGAGATGATTCAAAATGAGATTTTCGGACCAGTCATTACAGTGCAAAAATTCACCGATGAAGCCGAGGCAGTTCGGATGGCGAACGGCACTGTTTACGGTTTGGCCTCTAGCGTCTGGACATCTAATCACGGCCGGGCAATGCGCATGGCCAAGGCCTTTGACTTTGGCTGTGTCTGGATAAATACCCACATCCCATTGGTAGCTGAGATGCCTCATGGCGGTTTTGGTCACTCCGGTTACGGCAAGGATCTCTCGGCTTATGGCTTTGAGGATTACACCCGCATCAAGCACGTCATGACAAATCTCAACCTCTAATCTCCCTCAGATAATCCATTGGTGCCCGTGGCTCCAAAACCCACGGCAAGGCTCTAAGATTTCCCTGTTCCCGTCTCCTCTTCAGTAGTCGCCGGACCGCTGATTCCGATTAGAAAGTAGAAAGAGGTATCCAATTGTCTAAAACATCAAACAAGATGGATCATTCCATTCCACCAGATGCAGAATCCGCACTTTCGTCAGCAGTATCTCGCCGTGCGTTACTTGCAGGTGCGAGCGGAATCGGAGCAGCTTCGCTCCTCGGCGTGAATCTTGCGTCATCAGAAGCAGCATCAGCAGCCGGAGGATCAGTTCGCTGGGCAAACTGGGGTTACTACATCGATTTCGATGAGAAGACCAACAAGTATCCAACTCTCGAAGCATTCACTAAGAAGACTGGCATTAAAGTCACTTACCAAGAAGCTATCGATGACAACGACACATTCACCGCGAAGGTTGCACCGCAACTTCGTTTGAAAAAAGATATTGGTTATGACTTAGTAACACCAACCGAGTGGATGGCCGCTCGCTGGATCGCTAGTGGTTTTACAAAGAAGTTTTCAGCAGGCGGAATTCCTAATAAGAAGAATGTAATTGATCTTCTCGCTAATCGTCCGCTCGATCCTAAGCGCGAACAATCACTCCCTTACGCGGGAATTATCGCTGGCATTGCCTGGAACAAGAAGAAGGTTCCTGGCGGTTTCAAGACCATGGATCAAGTCTTTGATAAGAAGTACAAGGGCAAGCGTTCCATCTTGGTTCTCTCCGAGATGCGCGACACCATCGGTTTAATCATGATGTGGCAAGGCGTAGATGTTGCAAGCAACTTTACTGAGGCCCAATTTATGAACGCTGTTAATAAATTTGAACAACTAGTGAAGGATGGCTACATCGGTCAGATCAAGGGACAGTCTTATGCCCAAGATCTACAAGCCGGCAACGTCAGCCATGTAATTGGTTGGTCAGGCGATATCGCCCAGCTCAATCTCCAAGTAGGTTCTGATCAATTCGGATTTGCTGTACCTGAGTCTGGCGGCACATTCTCTTCTGATAACTTGTTGATTCCATCAACAGCAAAGAACGCGGCAAATGCTGAAAAGCTCATTAACTATTACTACGAGCCTGCAGTTGCAGCCAAGCTCTCTGCTTACACAACCTATGTCTGCCCAGTGAAGGGTGCACAAGAAGAGATGGCTAAGTTCGATGCTAAACAAGCAAAGAACGAACTTATCTTCCCAACTGCTGCTACCTATAAGAAGCTCC
>WLRE01000080.1 GCA_009698045.1 Actinomycetota bacterium
AGATTTATCTATGAATGCGCAAGCTCATGCAATCGAGTTACGCTCTAATAAGAGAATTATGAGCAGGTTTCATGCCATGTGGTCGATTGGCGCAGTATTAGGAGGTTCACTTGGCGGTCTTTTTGCGCAGCAAAACATCCCAATACTGATTCACTTGCTCACTATTTCAGCCTTTAATCTGCTTCTCCATCTATATATTGGCAGAAATCTTCTTCCTGCCTCGGCCGATCAACATTCCTTGGAATCAAAAACTCGTGCACGCCCGCCACTTATTTTTTGGCAAATGGGTTTCATTGGTTTCTGTGCAGCGGTTGCGGAAGGAGCCTCCGGTGACTGGGGTGGAATTCTTCTCCGTGAAACATTTGGTGCATCTCCATTTATCGCCACTCTCCCTTACATCGTTTTCGCCACAATGATGGTGGTTGGTCGCCTCTCTGGTGACCATATTGCCCACAAATTTGGCGTAAAGAATTCAATTACCGTGCTCGGGCTGATTGCTGGCACCGGTCTATCTATAGGACTTTTCATAGGTGGCCCACTAGGAATTACCTTCGGTTGGTTCTGTGTAGGCATCGGAGTATCGATAGTTTTACCGTTGATGTTCAGTGCAGCCGGAGATATTGCGAAAGATTCTTATGAGTCACGAGTTGCTCCATCGCAAGCAATAGCGATGGTCTCGGGAATTGCCTACTTTGGATTTTTGGTCGGTCCGCCTTTTATTGGATGGATTGCTGAACTCACATCGCTCCGAAAAGCTATGTTCCTCCCGGCCCTACTAACAATAATTTCGGCAATGTATGTAAGAAGGGTCGTTCCTGGAGGTAAGCGGGTTTAGCTCTTATTTCTGGAAGAGACTTCGCAATCTATGTGTGGTGAAAAATAATCCGCCAACAATCATTACCGCAAAATAGAGAATGTGCCACAGAGTTCCTAAATGCACTTGGCCAAGAGTGAGATCTCGGACGAGCGCGATTGCTTGGGCAAGTGGCAGCGCTTCGATAATTATTTGAAGAGCGCGTGGAAATGCGTCGGTGGAGTACAGAGTTCCTGAGAATAGAAATAACGGCAACATAATGAAGTTGATCCATTCGAGTTGCTGAAAGTCTTTCAAGTAGGACGTGACTCCCATGCCCACTGATGCAAAACCGAAAGCAATAAGAACTGCTGCAGGTATGGCAAGTAAGCCCCAAATACTCGGAATCAATCCAAATGGCGCTACAACAATCATGAAACCAATTGCATAAGTCAATCCACGCAACAGCGCCCAACCGATCTCTCCCATTGCCACATCGAGCGGTCCAAGAGATGTTGCAAGCATTGCGTTGTAAACCTTGCCATGGTGCATCTTGAAGAAGACATTGAAAGTGGAGTCATAAATAGCACCATTCATGGCGCTTGTGGCTAGAAGACCTGGAGCAATGAACGCGGCATAAGAAATTGAATCACCCGAGCTAGTCATAGGGCCGACAAGGCTGCTCAGTCCATATCCAAAGGAGGCGAGATAGAGAACAGGTTCTACAAATCCAGAGAGTACGACAAACCAAGAAGAACCTTTGAAGGCCAGAAATGCGCGTTGAATCATGACGTATGGACGCCCGGCAAATACTTGCTCGCCAGGTTTTCCGATACGACGTTCAGCGATTGCAATCGCTGAATCTACAGCTGCATTGAGAATCATTACTTTGCCAGCCTCTTCTCAAATCGGGCTTGAGCTAGTTTCAATCCCAGAGCAATCCAGAGGAAAAGATAGAGAAAGTGAATAACGATTAAGCGACCAGAAACTGAGTGACCATAACTAACCCAACGACCTAGCTCTGTTGAGTGCCAAAGTGGTGAAATCCATCCGAGCCATCGGACATAGAGAGGAAGTACAGCGAGAGGGTAAAACGTTCCGGAGAATAAGAACATAGGCATCAGTACAAAGCGATTAATTATTGCTAGAAATCCATCGTCGTGATCAATTACTGAAGCAATCCATAACAAAACAGCGCCCACCGCTAAGCCACCCAGACAAGCAGTGAATAGAGATAGCCAGGATCCTTTATGGTCCATCGCGCCAAAGAGCCAGAGAATTATCCAATAAATTCCGGTCGTAAAAGTTACTTGCAGAATTGCTGAAATCCAGACTCCATTAGCCATCTGTTTGCCAGATATAGGCGTAGAGCGAATCCCAAAGAAAGTCTTAGCCCAAATAAAACCAGCCATCACCGGAAACATAGTCTCTGTCATTGCAGATTGAATTGCGGCGCTTGCGAGTAATGCTGGCGCGAGAAATGTTAAGTATTTAACACCATCGACCCCGGTTGTATTGGAATCTACAAGCGAACCAATTCCCAGCCCAATAGAGAGCAAATAGATGGTGGGATTACCAATCCCAAACATAAGAATTGATGCAAACCATTTTTTCTGAATCAAGAGCCTATGTTCTACGGCTCTAAGTACAGTCCAACGACTTACTTGGCGATTGATGGAGCTCATTAGTCCACCAGAGTGCGTCCGGTAAGGCGCAGAAAAACATCTTCTAGAGAGCTACGTCGAACAAGTGAAGTCAATGGCTTCATACCATCGTGATTAATTTTTTCAAGGACTAATTCGGCATCAGTGCAGTAAATAAGAATCCGATCTGGCAAAATTTCAAGTCGATCTCCGTAGCCTGCCAATTTTTTAGCCGATTCTGCATTCTTATTGGAACCAAAGCGGAGTTCAAGAACTTCTTTAGAAGAATATTCTGCAATCAATGCTGCAGGGGACCCTTCAGCCATAATCCTGCCGTTATCCATGACAATGATGCGGTCGCAGAGTTGCTCTGCCTCATCCATATAGTGAGTGGTCAGAATGAGCGTGACGCCTTCTTCTTTCAATCTAAAGAGGCGATCCCAGAGAATATGACGGGCTTGTGGATCTAAACCAGTTGTGGGTTCGTCGAGCATCAAGATTTCAGGCTGGTTGATGAGGCCGCGCGCGATAGTTAAACGACGTTTCATTCCACCAGAAAGCGCTTCTACCTTCTCGTTGCGCTTCTCTTGTAACTGTGCAAAATCGAGAAGTTCTTCAACTTTCGGCTTTAAGTAAGCACGTGATAGTCCAAAATATCTTCCATAGATATAGAGATTTTCGGCAACAGTTAGTTCACCATCTAAATTATCTTGCTGAGGAACAACGCCTAAGTGGGCGCGAATCTGTGGTGAATCCTGCTTCGGATCCAATCCGAGAATCATTAATTCACCTTCGCTGCGTTCCATGGTCGCCGACATCATCCGCATCGTGGTGGACTTGCCTGCACCATTGGGGCCTAAGAGTCCAAAAGACTCGCCCTTTCTCACTTTGAAATCGATGCTATCTACCGCGACAAAATCCCCATAGACCTTCTTAAGGTTGTGGGCAGCAATTACTACTTCTGTTGACCGTGTGGGCATTAGCCAATCTTATTGTGTAATCAACTCTCTGATTCAATCGTCTTGATCTTGAAAGAAAAGTCTGTGTGCGCCTGAAGGGATTCGAACCCCTAACCTTCTGATCCGTAGTCAGATGCTCTATCCGTTGAGCTACAGGCGCGTTCTATGTAGTGCTGGGCAATCCTACCTGTTGATTATCCCTGCCCCAAACTCAGTAATTGAGCGACAGAAGTGGCTTTTACACGAGGTTTTCCGAGTGGCTCCCCTGCCGCAACTTCAGCGGCGTTAATGCGTTGCCATTCACTCTGAGCGACGATGTGATGGCCCGACGAAATTAGTTCAGTGATATCTCTAGTTGATTTAGGAGATTTCAAATCTTCGATAAGTAATTTTACTACATCTGATGCATCGCTCTTATTAGTGCCGATTACTCCCGAAGGGCCGCGTTTGGCCCAACCGACGGTGTAGATGTTCCCTCCTGCGCGTCCTTCGTTGTTATCAATCTTGCCCTTAACAAAATTTACGCCTTGGATGGGAAGTGATTCGTAGCCAATGGCCGTAATAACTAAGTCGCACTTAATGGAGTAAGTCTCGCCCGTATCAACAACTTTTCCGTCTACAACTTGGTTGATTCCAAAGATAATTTCTTCAACTTTACCTTCACCGCGGATTTCCTTGGGTGCTGAGAGGAATTTGAATTCCATAGAGCGCTCATTGCCCGCATGGGGATGTTCAGCAATAAGGCGCATCGCTTCAAGATTGCTTGCCAAATGCTTTTCGAGTTCACCAAATTCAGCTTGCGAAATTGCACGCTTATGCGCATCTTCAATTAGGTCAGAATCAAAATAGACATCGGTATGTTCTAATTTTGGTAGCTCGCGAAGTTCAGGGCTAGTAAATGCTGCATGCTCTGGTCCGCGGCGGCCTGCGATATAGACCTTGCGAATTGAACTTGCGTGCAAAGCATTGACTGCGTGATCTGCAGTATCAGTTGTATCTAGTTCGATGGGATTAAGCGCCAACATGCGCGCGCAATCCATCGCAACATTGCCTGCGCCGATGACAACTGCAACTTTGCCTGAGAGATCAATATCTAAATCTGAGTAATCGGGGTGGCCGTTGTACCAAGGAACGAATTCTGCAGCTGAGAGCGAGTTTGCAAGGTCTTCGCCGGGGATGCCAAGCTTCTTGCCGATTGAAGAACCAGTGCACATTACGACCGCGTCATAACGCTCAGCCAAATCTTTGAGTTCAATATCTTTGCCGAGTTCAACGTTGCCAAATAATCTAAATCCGGGTTCTGCAGCGACCTTTTCAAATACCTTGGAGACTGTCTTAATTTTTGGATGATCGGGTGCGACACCGGAGCGAACCAAACCCCATGGAGTTGGAAGGCGTTCGATCATGTCGATGGCAAAGGTTAGCTCTTCAGTTTGAGAATTCTGGAGTGCCTGCGCAGTGAAATAGCCCGCAGGTCCAGCACCGACGACTGCAATCTTGTATTGAGGCACTCGCCTAGGTTACAGGTTCACCCAGTTACCAGGCTCGGATTGGACGCATACGGTAAGGGTTGTTCACTGAACAGTTCTGCGCATTGTTGGAACGGTTTTGGAAGTTAAGTGACTTACATTGCCCAGCTGATGCCATTGTCGAGGTGTGGTAATCACTTGGATTAAATGTAGTTAACGATTTAGCAGCTGAGTCATAGAGAGCATTTAACTCAAATCGCGAAGGCACAAACCATTGTCCGGTTGTGTCGCCATTCGGTCCGGTATAGGCCTTCGCGCGCGATGGCGCACCTTGGGTATCTCCAGCAGCTATAAGCACCGCTGTGTTGTTATATCCGGATCCAAAGTTATCGAAGGTTCCCGAGATCAATGAACCGGCGTAAGTATTGCTTACTGTCTGGAAGAAGTTATATGGACCTTCAGCACTTGTTCCCATCCAAGTTAATGGTGCGTACTCAAGATAATGACAATTACTTGCACAGGCAGTGCCCGTTTCGGTAAATGCCGCTACTGAGTAATAGAAGATGGTTCCGCCGCTGGCGCTTGTATCGCCGACTGCACAGACCCCATCAGTCGCACAGACATATGGGGCATGTGTTGAACTCTGCAAGGAAAGTTTTGCCACATTTGATGCAAGTGCAACTGGATTTGTGAATGTCACGGTGAAAGTTCCAGATCCACTTGACACGCTTAATCCTGTACTGCCAGTGCCGGCTTGGAAAGTGCCTGCGTTATTCCAAACAGTGGCAACTTTAGAACTAGTGTTAAACATTGAGAGCGGTGTTGAAGTTGTTGAATCATAAACAGAGATATTAAAATCCACACCTGCACATCCACCGGGAATACCAGAGACTGTAATGGTATTTAAATAGAAAGCACCCGCGCCAGATGAATTTGTAAAGCTGGCATTTGGTGTAACGGTGAGAACACTTGAACCAGAACAGGCAGCAGTAAGTGTCATTCCTTGACCGAACTCAACGTTGCCAGATGAGTTGATAGTGATATTTGCAGCAAGAGTTGTCTGCAAGAAGTATCCGCCAGTAATGACCATGACAACTATTGAAAGCATAGAAATCATTCGTCGAGATCGCGACGGGGATGAGGAATCGTCAAATCCGTCAACATCATCAAAATCAATAATCACGGGTTCTCTCCTTAAATTACGCATGTGCCGACTGCATCTATTAATGGGAGAAAATAGTTGGATTGAGCCTGAATGTGGGGAAGGGTGCGCAGATAGAGCAAATAAGAGAACAGATGTGACAGTTGTTCAAGTTATTTTCACAGCAGGATGGGAA
>WLRE01000081.1 GCA_009698045.1 Actinomycetota bacterium
TAAAAACCATTAAGAGCTGCATTCATAAGCGAACGAGGGCTGGCCGAGACAAGGGCAGTTGGAATCTGTGCCGCGAATATTTCCCGAGCAAGCTCAAGTGCACCCGGTACGGTACTGACACCAAGTTTCAATTCTTCGGTCACGCGACTGACTAGCTGCTCCTCAAAGAATTCTGGCTCTTGTGCTCCAAGAACAAGCTGTGACATGTAGCGACCAACTTTAGATAATGGTCCCCCAAGACAATACTGTTGATTGGCATCGGTCCATTCATGCCCAAACTCAGACATCAACAGTCGCTCCTGGCCTAGCCAGATTGGCTCAGAGTCGATCAAGGTGCCATCCATATCAAACAGGATTGCGGCAAAAGGTGAGGCGGGCATCAGTTCGCGTTGAAGTATTTAGCCTCGGGATGGTGCGAAATAATTGCAGAGGTGGACTGCTCAGGGTGCAGTTGCATCTCCTCCGAAAGATTCACGCCAATACGCTCTGGTTCGAGTAGTTCGCAGAGTTGTATCTGTTGAGCGAGGTCCGGGCAGGCTGGATAACCAAAGGAGTAGCGCGAGCCACGATAGCCCTGGTCGAGAATAGAAGTGATCTCTGATGAATCTTCATTAGCAAAGCCCATCTCTGAGCGAACGCGTGCATGCCAGTGTTCTGCAAGAGCTTCTGTGAGTTGAACACCGAGGCCGTGCAGCTCCAAATATTCACGATAATTATTCTCCGCAAACAACTTCCCGGTGGCTTCACTGACACTCTGACCCATAGTCACGATATGGAATGCCACAGTGTCAATTTCCCCACTAGATTTTGGTCGATAGAAATCGCTTAAGCAGAGGCGACGATCGCGACTCTGTCTCGGAAAAGTAAATCTCACTCGCTCGTTACCCTTGTGCGGACCTTCATGATGCAAAATAATCAGATCGTTGCCCTCGCTGACGCATGGGAAATAACCGTAAACCACAGCGGCACTCAACCAACCTTGAGATTGCGCCTCATTGAGAATTGCGCGAAGGCGCGGGCGACCCTCACTTTCGACCATCGATTCGTATTCGCCACGTTTGCCTTGTAAACCCCATTGACCGACATAGAGAGCGCGTTCGTCGAGCATGGGCAGATAATCTGCGATGGGTATGCCTTTAATAATCTTCGAACCATAAAATGGAACTTGCGGGAGGTCATTAACAGCAGATACATCGCTGCGAACCGTGTCAATGATTTCAGAGCGATTGAGTCGCGTGTTCGGTGTGCGTCGCTCTTTGAGAGGTGGAAGTTCTGCTCCTTCGACGCCTTTCTTAATGGCCATCATGGTGTCCATGAGACGTAAACCTTCAAAAGCATCCTTGGCATATCGAACAGTGCCGGGATACACATCAGCTAAATCTTGCTCGACAAAGGTACGAGTCAGGGCTGCTCCCCCAAGGATTACTGGCCAATTCTGATCCAGTTTGCGAGAGGTAAGTTCTTCCAGATTCTCGCGCATAATGACGGTCGACTTTACAAGAAGTCCACTCATGCCAATGACATCAACGTTGTTCTCTTGCGCGGCATCAATAATCTGGTTGATCGTTTGTTTGATACCGATATTCACGGTCTGATATCCATTATTGCTCAAAATAATATCGACCAGATTCTTGCCGATGTCATGAACATCGCCCTTCACGGTGGCAAGAAGAATTTTTCCTTTGCCTTCTGAATCAGATTTCTCCATGTGGGGTTCAAGAATTGCAACTGCCGCCTTCATGACTTCCGCCGACTGCAAAACAAATGGAAGCTGCATCTCGCCCTTTCCAAAGAGCTCTCCCACTGTTTTCATGCCAGCTAACAAGTGATCGTTGATAATCGCTAACGGTGCAATCCCGTTCGTCATTGCTTCAACCAAATCTGCCTCTAAACCAACTTTTTCGCCATCCACAATTCTGCGTTCTAGACGTTCAGCCAGTGGAAGCGCAGCGAGCTCTGCTGCTCGCGTGAGTTTATTGGAGGCTGCTTCGACACCATCAAAGAGTTCGAGGAATATTGAAAGTGGGTCGTAAGTGCAGTTGCCTTGATCATCGAAAGTTCTACGGTCATACACAAGATCGAGTGCAACTTCACGAGCTCGCTCATCAATCCTGGCCATGGGCATGATTTTCGAGGGATGAACTATCGCTGAATCAAGACCAGCAGCGACTGCTTCTGAAAGAAATACTGAGTTGAGAACTATTCGTGCCGCCGAGTTAAGTCCAAAGGAGACGTTGCTGACGCCAAGGGTTGTTTGAACTCCGGGGTAGATTTTCTTCAGTTCTCTAATTGCAGAAAGAGTTTCGATAGCATCCTTTCGAGTCTCCTCTTGCCCGGTCGCTATCGGGAAGGTGAGCGTATCGATGAGAATATCCCCTACTTGCATTCCCCAATTTTCGGTCAAATCCTTGATGAGTCGAACAGCTACGCGCAACTTCCACTCCGAGGTGCGTGCTTGTCCTTCTTCATCGATAGTGAGCGCGACAACTGCAGCGCCATGTTCTTGTACAAGGGGCATGATGCGAGCAAATCGAGAAGTCGGGCCATCGCCATCTTCATAATTAACAGAATTGATAACGCTGCGGCCACCAAGTGATTCGAGACCCGCTTTAAGAACTGCTGGCTCAGTTGAATCAAGGACGATAGGAAGGGTTGAACTTGTGGCAAATCTTGAAGCGAGCTCGCGCATATCTCTTACGCCATCTCGTCCTACATAATCAACTGAGAGATCGAGCATGTGTGCACCATCGCGGATCTGATCGCGCGCAATTTCAACACAACTCTGCCAATCTTCAGCAAGCAGCGCATCACGAAAAGCACGAGATCCATTGGCGTTGGTCCGTTCACCAATGGACATGTACGTCAAATCTTGGCGAAATGGAACGAACTGGTAGAGCGATGATGCGCCGGTCTCGATCTCAGGCGTACGGACCTTTACCTCACGACGATCAAGACGCTGGACAACGGCCGCTAAGTGAGCAGGAGTCGTGCCGCAACAACCACCGACAAGCGAAATCCCATATGCATCGACAAAGTCCGATAGAAATGTTGCAAGCTCCTCCGGTTGCAGTGGATAACTTGCACCAGTTGCAGTTAGTTCTGGAAGACCAGCGTTGGGCATGACCGAAATAGCAGCATGAGAACTCTTCGATAGCACGCGCAGGTGTTCTGACATCTCAGCAGGACCCGTTGCGCAATTTAAACCGATTAGATCGATATCGAGAGGTTCAAGCGCATTGAGAGCAGCTCCGATTTCAGAACCGAGCAACATGGTTCCTGTGGTCTCTACTGTTACTTGTGCAATAAGAATTACATCGCGCTCCGACTTATCAATCGCCTCACGTGCACCATTAATTGCTGCCTTGGCTTGCAATAAGTCCTGCGTCGTTTCGATCAGCAGAGCGTCGGATCCAGCATCAAGCAGTCCACATGAGGCGATAAAATATGCTTCCTTAAGATGTGAATACTCGGTATGGCCAAGAGTAGGTAGCTTCGTCCCTGGTCCGAGTGAACCCAATACCCAACGTGGTTTATCGGGAGTTGAGAATTCCTGCGCTACCTCCTTGGCAAGAAGTGCTCCGGCGTAGGCAAGCTCGTAGATTCGATCTTCAATCCCATACTCAGCCAAGTTGGCCCAATTAGCACCGAAGGTATTCGTCTCAATCGAATCAACGCCAACCTCGAGATATTTACGGTGAACCGCTTTTACAATATCGGGACGCGAGACGTTGAGGATTTCATTACAACCTTCGTGGCCTTGAAAATCCTCGAGCGTTGGATTTTCTGCTTGCAACATAGTTCCCATAGCGCCATCAGCAATAACAACTCGATGAGCAAGAGCTTTGCGAAGAGAGGATTCGCCAACAGATGAGCGGTTGGCGTGAGTCTTCATTGTGAGAAGGCTACCTTAGAGTGCTAGCCCCAACAAAAGATCGAGGGCTCGGGCGATTTCGCCAGTTGTCTCATCTCCATTGTGATTGCCAAGCGCCCATGTTTCAATCGATTGAAGAGCCCGTGGGGTATCAAGATCATCTGCAAGAGCAAGGATTATCTCGGAAATAAGCGAATGCGTGCCCGCAACACCATCTTTAGCAAGTGCTTTTCGAATGAGATCTATCGACGCCTCACTCTTCTTAAGGATTTCATCGCTCCACATCCGATCGGATGCATAGTGGGAAGTAAGTAGCGCATGACGAATTGCGACGGCTTCTCTACCCTCTTCTAACAATTTAGATACAAAGACCAGATTGCCTTTGCTCTTACTCATCTTCTCGCCATCAAGACCAACCATTCCAGTATGCACAAAATGTTCCGCGAAGGAGATTCCAGTAAGCGCCTCGGAGAGGGCTCCAGACATAAAGTGGTGCGGAAAAATAAGATCGCTTCCGCCTCCTTGTAAGGTGATCAGAAATTCTTTGGTTCGATCTTGCTTGAGAAAAGATTCGCCGAGCAAATATCGAAGTGCAATAACCGAGCACTCGATATGCCATCCAGGTCGACCAGCGCCATGCACAGAATTCCACTTCGGCTCACCCTCGCGGTGTGCGATCCAGAGAACTGGATCCAGGGCATCACGTTTCCCCAATCGCTCCGGGTCTCCCCCGCGTTCTGCAAAAATACTTAGTGCCTGCTCGTAGGAGATAGGCAAGTCCGTTATGAAACTTGAACAGTCGAAATATAGATCGTTCTCTATGGTGTAAGTGAAACCTCGAGCTACCAGTTGCGATATTGCGCTTTCAACGAGCGGCATTACTTCTGTAACTGGAACAAAATCTTTTGGAGGAAGAATATGAAGCGCGGTCATATCCGCCTCATAAAGCGCAATTTGAGAAGCCGCTAAATCCTTCCAGTCCACGTTATCTCTTTTCGCACGCTCGAGAAGTGGATCATCGATATCGGTAATGTTCTCCACGAAATTAACTTCGCAACCTCGGATTCGCATATAACGATTGATTAAATCAAAAGTTAAGTAGGTGGCAGCGTGACCTAGGTGTGTTGCATCGTACGGAGTGATCCCACAGACATACATATCGAATTTCTCGCCGTTAGATTGCGAAAGTAGTCCGGAACCGCGAGCTGCCTCAATAAGAAGTGGTGGAACGTTGAACCGCGCATCCAAAGGTGGCAGGTAGGTGGTTGGCCAACTATTCATTGTTCCATCTTAATGGAGTGGGGTTAGAAGGGAGGCCAAGGAACCGCAGGCCATTCATCACTCGGAGTGGGCATCCGCTGAATCCGTATCAATTCATCTATCCGTGAAGTCAGTGCATCTATTTCAGCTGCCGAAATTAATTGGCCGAGATATTGAGTATCTAGAACGCTACGCAAATTTCTGAGTTGTTCTATTTCCTGTGGCGTCAATGCATCCCCACTCCACTGCCACAGAACGGTTCGAAGTTTTGGATCGGTGTGCAGGGTGACGCCATGATCGCAACCAAATAGTTTGCCCTCTTTTGTCAGTAATAGGTGGCCGAATTTGCGATCGGTATTATTCAAGACTGCGTCAAAGAGTGCGAGAGCGCGAAGTTGGAGATCATCGCTCTGCCCATAAACTGCAATGTCTATAGATTCATCGTTATCGATCCAATGCTGAACCGAACCCTTTCCGAATGGACCGTCGCGCAGAGTTGTATAAGGGACAAGATCAAAACCCCCCACCTTTGAGATGTAGTAGGCAGCGACTTCACGGGAGGCGAGATCTCCATCTGGAAAATCCCAGAGAGGCCGCTCCCCAGCAATTGGTTTGTAGATAACTCTAATCTCCTCGTTGATGGAGCAGAGAAGAGTGGCATTAGAGGCATCCACTAACCGTCCAACAACTGTGAGCTCTGCAGTGTCGAGCAGAGCTTGCGCATTAACGTCGATAACCATTAGCGCGCGGACAGAGGTGCCCATTTGGATCTATCGGAAGTCCACAGAAAGGACACGGCTGTCTTCCTGCCGCAACCAGAGCTTGCGCTCTATCGCAAAATCCTCGAACTTGGAAAATTCGCAGCGAGACCCTTAATAAATCTGGTGGATCTTCTATGTCAGAGATGTCGGCATCGAAACTGAGAAGTTCTTGCTCGGAAATCTCAGTAATCGCCTGTAGCTCAACGAAAACCCGCTGGATCGATGCATCCCACGTAAAACCAATTACGCCGGCCGTGAAATCCTCTTCAATCGGAAACTCGAGTGGTTTTGAGTCCGGGACTGGCTCAA
>WLRE01000082.1 GCA_009698045.1 Actinomycetota bacterium
TAAAGCTCGAACTCCGCTGGGTGTGGACGCAAGCGAACGTAGTCCACTTCTTCCTTGCGCTTGAATGCAATCCAAGTATCGATGAGGTCTTTAGTAAAGACACCACCACGGATAAGGAACTCGTGATCGCGCTCGAGGTTATCGAGTGCTTCATCAAGAGAACCTGGAACTTGAGCAATCTGCGCTGCTTCAGCTGCATCGAGCTCGTAGATATCTTTATCGACAGGCTTTGGTGGCTCAATCTTGTTTTGGATTCCATCGAGTCCAGCCATCAACATTGCGGCGAACGCTAGGTAAGGGTTGGATGATGGATCTGGGCAACGGAACTCAATGCGCTTTGCCTTTGGATTCGAACCAGTGATTGGGATACGAATACATGCAGAACGGTTACGTGCTGAGTATGCGAGGTTAACTGGTGCTTCGTAGCCTGGAACCAAGCGACGGTACGAGTTAACTGTTGGGTTAGTGAATGCGAGAAGCGAAGGTGCGTGCTTCAAGAGTCCACCGATATACCAACGAGCCATGTCGGAGAGATCTCCGTAGCCTTCGCCCCAGAACAATGGCTTGCCATCTTTCCAGAGTGATTGGTGAACGTGCATTCCTGAGCCGTTATCTCCAAAGAGTGGCTTTGGCATAAATGTCGCGGTCTTGCCAGCTTGCCACGCGGTGTTCTTAATGACGTACTTAAACTTCATTACATCGTCGCCAGCAGTCAAAATGTCGGAGAAGCGATAGTTGATTTCCATCTGACCTGCAGTTCCCACTTCGTGGTGTGAGCGCTCAACAAGAAGACCAACTTCTTGAAGCTTCATGACCATGGAATCGCGAAGGTCTGCGAATTGATCGGTTGGAGACACTGGGAAATATCCACCCTTTACGCGAGTGCGATAACCACGGTTAGGTGTTCCATCTGGATCTGTTTCAACACCAGTGTTCCATGCACCTTCGTATGAATCGATGTGATGGTAAGCCTCGTTGATGCCGGTCTTAAATCGGATTGCATCGAATACATAGAACTCAGCTTCTGGAGCGAAGAATGCGGTATCTGCGATACCAGTGCTCTTCAAGTACTCGACTGCCTTACCTACAACACCGCGTGGGTCACGAGAGTAAGGGGTGTTATCGATTGGGTTGTGCACGGAGAAGTTAATGATGAGTGTCTTTTCCTTACGGAAAGGATCGACGAATGCTGAACTTGGCACGGGAAGAAGCTTCATATCTGATTCGTGAATTGCTTGGAAGCCACGGATGGATGAACCATCGAACATTAGTCCGTCGGTAAATACTGCTTCGTCGAATGATTCAACAGGAACGTTGAAGTGATGTTGAATGCCGGGAAGATCGATGAAGCGAACGTCAATCAGCTTTACATCATTCTTCTTAATGAAGTCGAAAATTTCAGATGAACTCTTAAACATGTGTCTCCTGATTTAAGACCTGCATGGAGAGGCGCTTCTTCGAGCCCGCCAATAAGGGTGGTTGATGAGTGAAAATATAGGTCCCCAGCATGAAAAAGCCATAACTGGCGTGTTACAGATATGTTTCACAATCTAGATGGAGGGGTGAGAGAGGGCACAGCCGTAGGCTGAGCCCATGGAAAAAGCTGGATTTGGACGTCGGCTCGGCGCGATTATGGCCGATTGGGTACTAGCAGTCGGCATCACCAATCTCTTCAGCCAAGGCTTAACCATGACTACCGCTTTACTTCGCCATGCTGTTTTCTTTGGCGTCATCTTATTGATGACTTATCTAACGCAATCCTCGATTGGTCAACGGATTTTCTCGATCAAAGTTGTCGATGCGGATACTGGCGGGCGGTTACCACCGCTACGCGTGTTGAGTCGAACACTTCTTTTAGTCTTGATTCTGCCCGCTCTATTTTCGCACGAGGGTCGTGGTTATCACGACATTCTCAATCGAAGCGCAGTAATCGTTTTTAATCGTAAGTGATTAGCGCTTCGGCATCCGAACGCCTTTAGGCATTGGTCCTTTAGGGATCGGCATATTGAGTCCACCCACTGCCTTAAGGCGATTGCGAACTTCACGAACTTGATTATTAGATAATTTCTTCGGCAATTTCTTGAGATGGCGCTGTAATTTCTTCAAAGAGACTTGGCCGCTGTAATTTCCGACTACGACTTCAGTAACTGGAACACCAGCAAGAAATCGTTCCATCTTCTTCTTTTCATCTTGCAGAAGCAGGTTTACGCCTTGGCCGCCTTCGCCGACGAGAACTATTCCTGCTCGACCGACACAGCGATGAACCATATCTTGATTTCGGGAGACATTAACCGCTGGAGTTGTGGTGAAGCCACGGCGAATAGCCATGAGAACTGAAGCGCCAGCTCCGATTTGTCCCTCGATCGAGGCGAATGCTGCGGAGTTTGCCTGGCGAGTGAAGAAGAAGAATGCCGCGAGAAAAGCAAGTGGCGTTGAAATAATTCCGAAGTAAATGGGATGCCCAAAGACAGTTCCCAAAACTATTCCAAGGATTACAACTGCAATAAAAATGAGGGCCATGTAGATGATGGCAAGTGGCTTTTCCTTGCGAGTAAGCGCAAAGGCATCTTTGAGAGTTTGAAGTTGTGAGTTGGATTTTTCACCGGCAGCTGGTGAGTCCTTCTTCTTGCGTCTAAATAGTGCCATTACTTCTGCTCCTTCTCGCGCTGATGTGCTTCCCATTCTAATTGGACTTGCTCCGGGGTTGGAGCAGTTCCACCTAATCGAACAGGTGCCCACCATTGACCTTGGTGTGGGTGAGGGTATGAACGTTGAACTTCGTGCAATAAATCGATCATTCGGCGGCGAAGCTCGACCTCTGCCGCTTCCACATCCATGCTCTTATCAACATGGAATGGTGCGCCAAATTTCACATGAATCGGATGCTTGCTGCGTTTGAAGTCAGGTTTAATCTTCTTGGTGTAGATGCGCTGGCTGCCCCAAACTGCAGTCGGGATAATAGGAACACCCGCTCCCATCGCCAATCTGACTGCGCCAGTCTTCATATGTGAAATTTCAAAAGAGCGTGAGATTGTGCCTTCAGGAAAGATCCCAACTATCTCACCAGAACGCAGCGCTCGAAGTGCGGCAACAAAAGATGCCGATCCGCTGGAACGATCTACTGAAATGTGGTGCATTCCGCGCATTAATGGGCCAGCAATTTTGTGGTCGAAGATCTCTTTCTTAGCCATAAAACGAACGTATCGATTTACGGGAAGCGCCGCGGTGCCAATGAGAGCGAAATCTAAATATCCGATGTGATTCATTGCAAGAACTGCGCCGCCATTCTTAGGCAGGTTCTCATCGCCAGAGAAATCGAACTGCAGCCCGAGATACTTCCAGAGTGTCTTTAACGTGACGACTACTGGGGGATAGACCAGGTCAGCCATTGCTGAGAGCTGCCTTCTTTTCCTGCGCTTGCTTATAGAGACGTCCTGCGCGATAGCTAGAACGAACAAGTGGACCGCTCATAACGCCGGCAAATCCAATGGCGGTAGCCTCTTCAGATAGTTCTACGAATTCATGTGGCTTTACCCAACGCTCGACTGGATGGTGCTTTGCAGTTGGCCGCAGGTATTGGGTGATAGTGATGAGATCGCAACCAGCAGCATGTAAATCAACCAGCGCTTGGCTTACTTCTTCGCGGGTTTCGCCCATTCCCATAATGAGATTGGATTTAGTGATCAATCCGAATGCGCGGGCTTGTGAAATAACATCTAACGAACGATCGTAGTTAAAGGCTGGGCGAATACGTTTGAAGATGCGTGGAACAGTCTCGAGGTTATGGGCAAAGACTTCAGGGCGAGTCTCGAAAACTTGATTGAGCAGATGTGCGTGGCCACTGAAATCAGGGGCGAGCATTTCGACTCCAGTACCAGGATTGAGTTCGTGAACCTTGCGGATAGTCTCGGCATATAACCAAGCGCCTTCATCTTCTAGGTCATCGCGAGTAACGCCTGTAATAGTTGCGTATCGAAGTTCCATCGCGCGAACAGATTCGGCAACGCGACGAGGTTCATCCATATCGACCGGCTCTGGCTTTCCGGTGTCGATATTGCAGAAATCGCAGCGACGGGTACAACGCTCGCCGCCAATCAGGAATGTCGCTTCACGATCTTCCCAGCATTCAAAAATATTTGGACAAGCAGCCTCTTGGCAGACGGTGTGCAATCCTTCACGGGTAACAAGCGAACGAAGCTCTGTGTATTGGGGACCCATATTTGCGCGAGTCTTAATCCATTCAGGCTTGCGCTCAATCGGAACCTCGGCATTACGAGCTTCGATGCGCAGTAGTTTGCGCCCGTCGGGTGCGATTGTCATATGGCTACTCTCGTTAGGGCTTCTGATAAATGTTTTTCTACAATTGGCAAAATCTCGGCAACGCTGACATCGCGTCCTAGTTCGACCGATAAGGAAGTGACATCGGCATCAGGCAGACCACACGGAACAATTCGCGAGAAGGCGCTGAGGTCAGGGTTAGCATTGATGGCAAAACCATGCATCGTCACACCTTTGGCAACTCGGATACCGATAGCAGCAATCTTGCGATCGCCTTTGGCGTCACGTAACCAGACTCCCGAACGTTCACAATATCGGACGGCATCTAGTCCTAATTCGTTACAGACGGCTATCAGAGCTGTTTCAACTTCACGGACGAAACCGACAACATCGTTGGAGTTCTTCAATTTAATTATTGGATAGCCAACGAGTTGACCTTCGCCGTGCCAAGTAATTTTGCCCCCTCGATCGACATCTATAACCGGCGTCCCATCTAATGGACGTTCATGAGGCTGCGTGCGACGTCCTGCGGTGTAAACCGAAGGATGTTCCAGAAGCAAAACGGTATGTGGTCGGGTACCTGCGATAACTTCTTCTTGAATTTTCTTCTGGTTCTCCCACGCACTTTGATAATCAACCAAACCCAATCGCGAAAGTGCGATTGTGGGGGTTACCGTGGCGTTGCTGAACATTGTCATAGCCTAATCCTCGGCAAGCTCCATCTCCACTTGTGTCATACGGCGCGACTTGAGAGCCTGGAATCGATAGATTTACCTCATGAGTAATGGTTTACGTGTTGGTATTGCGGGATATGGCCTTGCTGGACGCTATTTCCATGCTCCTCTTCTTAAGGGAGTTGGCTTTGAGGTTGTGGGAGCTCTCACAGCTAATAACGAAAGAGTCCAGCACCTGCACCAAGATTTCCCCAATGCGAAAGCTGTCTCAAACCTTGCTGAATTGATTGCACTCAAGATCGACCTCTTGGTTGTTGCATCAGCAAATATTGTTCATGCAGAGCAAGCGATTGCTGGACTTCGCGCTGGGATTCCAGTTGTAGTCGACAAACCTATGGGACTCCATCTTGCTCAGACGCAAGAAATTATCGATGTCTCGCAAGAGACTGGCGTTCCAGTAACAACCTACTTTAATCGTCGTTGGGATTCTGAATCGCTGACCATTAAACGAGTTCTCTCCGAAGGATTGCTCGGAGAAATATTCCGATTGGATTCAAGATTCGAACGCTTTAGACCTGAAGGAAATCCTCATTCCTGGCGTGAATTCATGACCTACGAAGAAGGCGGCGGGAAACTGCTCGACCTACAACCTCACCTCATCTCACTGGCTTTAGATTGGTTTGGTCCGGCCGAACTCAAATACGCCTCCGTACGTTCCATTCGCAATATGGCTGACGATGATTCGGTACTTGTTCTCAAACATGATTCTGGAGTGGACTCATACCTATCGGCCAGTGAAGTAATTGGTGCGCATGGACCGCGCATTCGTCTTTCGGGAAGTAAAGGCTCATTACTTATTCACGATTTGGATCCACAAGAGGCGCTGCTTCGGGCCGGCAAATTTCCGCAAGGGGGAGTATGGACCGAGCACACAGCAACGAAAGCTTTTCTCCATCAAGGAGAGTTGATTACTGAAATTAGCGTTGAACCCGGAAATTATTCAATCTTCTACACGTTGGTTGCTAATGCACTTAAGGGAGAAGGTGATTGGCCAGTCTCGACTTCTGAAGCACTTGCCGTAGCAAGAATTATCGAAGAGGCGGAGAAGGTTTCTATTCGATGAAATCGGCCATAGTTATTGGTGCTGGTCTGGCCGGTCTGCAAGCA
>WLRE01000083.1 GCA_009698045.1 Actinomycetota bacterium
AAGAACGGAACAGAGGGATGTAACTACCTTCTCGCTGTTGATATCGACATGAACACCATTCAAGGGTATGCCGTCTCCTCTTGGGAGACCGGATATGCCGATATGGGAATGTCTCCTGATCTCGACACTCTGCGCTACCTGCCCTGGCAAGAGGGTTCGGCCTTTGTTATCGCTGATTTTGTGGACCACGACCATGTAGGAATCTCAGTATCTCCTCGAACAATTTTGAAGCGACAACTAGAGCGGTTAGATAAAGCAGGAATGGTCGCACTCTGTGGCACTGAACTTGAATTCATTGTCTTTAAAGATACCTATGAAGAGGCCTGGGACAAGGGTTATAAAGATTTAATCCCAGCCAATCAGTACAACGTGGATTACTCGTTAGGTGGCACTGCTCGGGTCGAGAAGTTGCTCCGTGAAATTCGAGTATCTATGGATAAGGCAGGCCTCATTGTTGAATCGGCAAAGGGTGAGTGCAACTTAGGTCAACACGAAATTGCATTCCGTTACGAAGATGCGCTTCGCACTTGCGATAACCACTCTGTTTACAAGATGGGCGCTAAAGAGATTGCCTCAGCTCAAGGTTGTTCTTTAACCTTTATGGCTAAGTTCAATGAACGCGAGGGTAACTCGTGCCATATTCACCTCTCATTCCGCGACAAGAAAGACAATGCAGTTATGGCTGGCGATGCCGGCGATGGAATGTCGGAACTTGGACGTTCGTTCGTTGCAGGGCAACAAGCACATATGCGCGAGCTCGCTCTTCTCTTTGCGCCAAATATCAACTCTTATAAGCGCTATCAAGCAGGAACATTTGCTCCTACCGCTATCAAATGGGGTCGCGACAATCGCACATGTGCATTGCGATTAGTTGGACAGGGACATGCTCTGCGGATTGAGAACCGAGTACCAGGTGGAGATGTAAATCAATATCTCGCAGTAGCAGGCATGGTTGCAGCAGGACTCGATGGAATTGAGAAGAACTTAGAGCTCGAGCCAATATTTACTGGCAATGCCTACGCCCTCGAAACAGAGCGCATCCCAACTTCGCTCAAGGAAGCGCGCGATCTCTGGGCAAATAGCACTTGGGTTACTGAGACTTTTGGTAAAGACGTCCAAGATCATTACACCCATATGGCCGATACCGAGCTCGATGCATTCGGTCGCGCTGTTACCGACTGGGAGCGCGTCCGCAGCTTCGAACGTATGTAAATTTACCGAACCACTACTTCAGGAGATTCATGTCTAACTACACCATCATCAGCCCCGTTACTGAAAAGCCAGTACAGGATATTCATCTTGCTGATGTCACAGAGACCGACGCGATAATTCTCAAAGCGGCCCACGCATTCGAGAGTTGGAGAAAGGTCAATCCAGGAGATCGGGCACGCATCCTTCGGGCATTTGCATCGCTGGTCGACTCTCATATTGAAGAGTTAGCACAACTAGAAGTTCTCAACTCTGGTCACACAATTGGCAATGCACGCTGGGAAGCAGGCAATGTTCGTGACGTTCTTAATTATTACAGCGCCGCACCAGAACGCCTCTTTGGTCGTCAGATTCCAGTACCAAATGGAATCGATATCACTTTTAAGGAGCCGCTCGGCGTTATCGGAATCATTGTTCCGTGGAACTTCCCGATGCCGATTGCTGGCTGGGGTTTTGGTCCCGCACTAGCTGCCGGTAACACCGTTGTTCTCAAACCTGCCGAACTCACTCCCCTAACTGCAATTCGCTTGGGAGAACTTGCATTACAAGCAGGAATTCCGGAAGGCGTATTTAACGTCATTCCTGGCAAGGGAAGTGTTGTGGGAGATCGCTTTGTCACACATCCACTTGTGCGCAAGATTGTCTTCACCGGTTCTACTGGTGTTGGAAAGCAGATCATGCGCGGATGCGCGGATCAGGTAAAGCGCTTAACTCTTGAACTCGGCGGCAAGAGCGCCAACATTATTTTTGCTGATGCTGATATCGAGAAGGCGGCAGCCGGAGCACCAGGCGCTGTCTTTGATAACGCTGGACAGGATTGCTGTGCTCGTTCACGCATTTTGATTCAACGTTCTGCGTATGACAAATTTATGGAACTCTTCGAAGTCGCAGTGAAGAAGTTTCGAGTTGAAGATCCATCGCTCGATACCGCCGAGATGGGTCCACTGATTTCATCTACTCAATATGCGCGCGTCTCCGAATTTTTGCCCGAAGGAACTCCCATCGCCTTCCAAGGCTCAAAGCCAACCGGCCCTGGATATTGGTTCGCTCCAACAGTCTTAGCGCCTAAGGATTCGAAGGACCGCGCCTACCGCGAAGAAATTTTCGGTCCAGTCGTATCTGTACTCCCCTTTGAGGATGAAGCTGATGCGATTCGCATCGCGAACGACTCCGAATATGGACTCTCTGGCTCTATCTGGTCTCGCGATCTAGCTCGCGCAGTCCGCGTCTCGCGCGCAGTTGAAGCCGGCAATCTTTCGGTAAATTCCAACTCCTCCGTCCGATACTGGACACCGTTTGGTGGCTACAAACAATCTGGTCTAGGCCGCGAGCTTGGCCCTGATGCCTTAGATGCATTTACTGAAACGAAGAATGTCTTCTTCGATACCCAAGGCTAAGGTTCTAGGATAAAAACATGTGTCGCTTAATGGGTTACGTCTCGCCACGCGAGGTCAGCGTCTCGGAAATTGCAGGTCCTGATTTTGACCAATTTTCGGCGCTATCGGCCAAACATGGCGATGGCTGGGGTTACGCAAAAGTCAATTCTGCACAAGATCAATCGCTCACTGTAGAAGTAGCACGCGCGAAAGAGAGTGCGAAATATTTAGAACTTACTAAGAGCGTTAAGAGCACTGGTGGTTTATTGCACCTGCGTTGGGCAACACTTAATCTGGCAATTACTGAAGGAAACACGCACCCCTTCACTCATGGCGATTTCTCCTTTATTCACAACGGATCAATTAAGCCACCTGAATCCCTCGATCCTTATATCGATAGCAAATACTTAGAGAAACTTCGTGGCGCTACCGATAGCGAACGGTACTTCTATCTGCTGCTTAGCTTTATCGATACTTTAGGAATACATGAAGGTATCCATCAAGGCATCAAGAAGATTACTGCCCACTGCGATTTCTCTAGCTTAAATGCGATGATTATGACCCCGGATATGTATATAACAATTAGCGAACACAACTACTCACGTATTCCCGAGGGTGAAGGCCCCGAATATTATGACCTTTATTACCGTGAAAGTGCTGAAGGGGTTCTAGTTGCATCTTCTGGCTGGAATCAACCTGGTTGGAAGCAGATTCCTAATCATCACTATCTAGAAGTTGACCGCAAGAGCTACGCGACTAAGTTAACTAAGTTCTAGTTTTACTTATTCCTTGCGTCGGCGATAGGCCCAAATACCAAAAAGGCCAGTAAGTACGATCAAAACAGTTGATGCACCATAAATTGCGGTATTAGAATTTTTCTTCACCGTGTATGGAACTGGTGTTGCACTGACTTCACCAAAACTAAAGGTGTACTCCCCTTCTACAACATGTCCGTCAGCCGAGGCCACTCGATAGCTGACGAGTACTAATCCAGGAGTTGTATTCGCTTTCACGGGAACGGTGATTGTTGGCCCTTCGACAGAAATATCGCCCGCGCTTAATTCTTCAGCATTTGCATTATGAACTGTGACTGCATTTGAATTCTTGCCATCCACAACTTGAAGCGGCTCATTAAAAGTCAGAGTTATTTCTGCGGGCCAAGTGCTCACCACCACCCCATTTTCTGGTGTGCCAGAGACCAGATCGGTATGTGCCTGGGCGGGAATTGGGGCCAAGAGCAAGAAGGTCAAAAGCAGAGTCGATCCAATGCGCATTCTCATTGCCCCATCGTAAGCCCGAAGTAATGCCTTTTATATGCAGATGCGAATGATTTGCAGTAATATTCACAGATGACTAAGCCCTCCCTGCGCGACCATCTCAAATTCTCTCGCGAAGAGATCCCGGCTCTCCTCGGCGTGCTGGGCACAGTTGTAGGACTCCACATCCTTGGGTGGGGCCTATTTATTCATTACAACTCTATGCCGCAATATCACTCGCTCACCAATGGCAATGCCCTCGTCTACGCCGGTGCCGGAGCGCTCGCATACTCCTTTGGTCTTCGTCATGCTTTCGATGCTGATCATATTTCAGCGATTGATGACACCACTCGATTGATGTTGGCGAAGGGAAAGAAGCCTCTTGGCGTCGGGCTCTTCTTCTCACTCGGCCACTCCACAATAGTTCTCGCACTATCGGTAGGTATCGCCTTTGCCGCAAAGAAGGCGGTTGCTTTTCAAGAGAGCTTTGGGGATACCGGTGGAATTATTGGCGCAAGCGTCTCAACCTTCTTTCTCTATCTCGTAGGAATTCTCAACCTCGTAATTCTCATTGGAATTGTAAAAGTGTGGAAGCAAGCTAAATCTGGAAAATTCAGTCACGAACATTTACAGCAACTTCTCAATGAACGTGGATTGATGAATCGGATCTTCCGCGGCTTCTTCAAGAAGGGCTTCGATCACTCCTGGCAGCTTTATCCCATTGGAGTTCTCTTCGGATTAGGTTTTGATACCGCTACTGAAGTTGGCCTGCTGGCGCTATCCGCAACCGCGGCGGTCGGAACAGTTGGCGGCACGCTTCCACCACTTGCCATCATTGCACTTCCTATTATTTTTGCAGCAGGTATGTCGATGATGGACGCGGCAGATGGAATCTTTATGACCAAGGCATATGCATGGGCCTTTACATCGCCATTACGCAAGATTTATTACAACTTAACAACTACTGGTATTTCAATCTTTGTTGCCCTCTTCATCGGATCTATTCAATTAATTGGCGTACTCTCCGATAAGACAAATATCGATAACTATCAGCCATTTACCCTTATATCAAAGATAAATATCAATGGGCTGGGCTTCTTTATCGTGGGCTCATTTGTAGCCACTTGGATTGGCTCGGTTCTGATTTGGAAATATGGTCGCTACGAAGAGAAGTACTCCTCAGGAATCGTAGAGACCGACCATCAACACACAGATTTCAAGATTTAGTCGAGAAAGAAGTCCAACAAGAAGTCAGTTGTTCCCGGCACGACTGCGTACTTATCTAGATCTGTAATACCTTCTGAGGCAAGAACTTCATCATCTACGAAGAAATTGCCCGTTGTTTCCGCGCTCTTGCGGTTAAGAATGATGTAAGCACTATCTGCCAGGATTGCTGGCGTACGGCAGAAGTCGGTATCAATCCCCGGGATCATTGCTAAGGCTGCAGTATCTATCGCTGTGCGTGGCCACAGCGCATTGACAGCAATACCATCTCGCTTGAATTCTTCCGCCATTCCAAGAACGCACATACTCATTCCATATTTAGCCATGGTGTAAGCAACATGGTTCTTAAACCATTTTGGTTTCATGGAGAGCGGTGGTGAAAGCGTAAGGATGTGAGGATTGCGCCCTTGCTTAGCGCTCTCCCGAAGATGAGGAATCGCAGCCTGGCTGGTGAGGAAAGTGCCGCGGACATTGACATCAAACATCAGGTCGAATCGCTTCGCTGGAGTTTTTTCTGTTGGCGTGAGTTGAATTGCACTGGCATTGTTGATCAGAATATCGAGACCACCAAATTCGGCAACGGTCGTAGCTATCGCAGATTCAATCTGCTCTTCATCGCGAATATCGCATTGAATAGGAAGTGCCTTTCCACCAGCTGCCTCAATCTCTTTAGCAGCCGTGAAGATGGTGCCCGGCAAAGTTGGGTGAGGTTCTGTGGTCTTTGCGGCAATTGCGATCATCGCCCCATCGGCCGCAGCTTTAAGTGCAATCTCTAGCCCAATTCCGCGGGAACCGCCAGTAATGAATATTCTCTTTCCAGATAGTGACATTTATTTGCCCTTCTTCTCTAGGAATTTCATAAAGGCGATTTGTGCCTCATCGGATTCAAGTGCGATTCGAAAGAGTTCGCCTTCAACAGCCATCACTTGTTCGACTGCCAAAT
>WLRE01000084.1 GCA_009698045.1 Actinomycetota bacterium
CTCTGCCGCCTGGCCTAAGAATCCCGTACCTTCCATGGCAGCCGGGCGTACAAGGACCGGCGGAATTACTGGAATGAAGCCAGCTTTAACTGCTGATGCAATTGCATATTGAACAAGGGCAAATTCCAATAGCGCGCCGGGGCCGGTTAAATAGTATGAACGAGAGCCCGCAACTTTCGCTCCGCGCTCGGTGTCAATTGCCTTAAGAATTTTGCCGAGTTCAACGTGATCCTTAGGTTCAAAACCATCCTTAGAAAAATCACGTGGTGTGCCAACATGTTCTAAGACCACAAAATCTTCTTCGCCACCGATTGGCGCTGCTGGGTCAATTAAATTTTGAATCTGAAGTAAGAGCTGGTGTGCTTTTTCCTCTAGATCGGCGCGCTTAGCGTCCGCAGCCTTGACTCGCGTTGCTAAATCTTTAGCGCTCTCCAGAAGCGCGCTCTTTTCATCGCCTTTAGCAGATCCAACAGATTTAGAGAGAACGTTCTGTTCTGCGCGAATGGTTTCAAACTCAGTGACCGCAATTCGGCGAGATTCGTCGGCGGCAAGAAGCAAATCTACAACTGCTGGATCTCCACCGCGAACGCTCTGAGATTGGCGAACCAATTCAGGATTTTCGCGCAATACTTTGAGATCAATCATGTGCTTATTCTACCGATTACTTTTTATTATCGACGCGGGAGTAGGAGCCAAGGAAGCGAATATCTTCGCAAATACCGCGCACTGCTTCGAGCGCTTCATGAACATTGGCGTCTTCGATGTGGCCTTCTACATCAATAATGAAGTGATAATCGCCGAGGCCCCTACCAGTTGGGCGAGAGTGAATAAAGGAGAGGTTCACACTGCGTTTTGCGAATTCTGTCAAAATTTCTAAGAGTGCGCCTGCGTGGTCGCGACCGATAAATGCCACCAACGAGGTGCGGTCATTCCCGGTCGGGTGTGACTGCGGGCCGGGTTTTTCAACGACGACGAAGCGGGTAACTGCTCCTTGATTATCACCGATGTTATTCGCAATAATTTTTAAACCAAGTTTTTCGGCGTTTACTTCAGAAGCTATTGCAGCATCCCATTTCCCTGATGCAAGGCCTTGTGCAGCAGCAGCAGTTGATGGCGTATCAATAATTTCGGCGCCAGGAATCTCTCGTGCAACGTATGTTCGACACTGTGCTTCAGCATGTGGGTGCGTTGCAATACTACGAATTGGCTTGCCGACATTCCCTGGTAGAACCATTAGCGCAAAAGAGACCGGCAGGGTCGTTTCGGCCACGATCACGAGAGCGTCACCGGTAGCTAATTCATCCAGTGTGCGAGCAACCACGCCTTCGACCGAGTTTTCGATAGGAACTAACGCCTTATCGGCTGCACCATTTCGAACTGCATCGAGAGTTGCGGTTACGTTCGCGCAAGCAATGAGCTGGTCGGCTGGAGTAGTAATCGCCTTTAGGGCAGCTTCAGTGAATGTTCCTGAAGGACCAAGGTATGCATATCTACTCACTGGGTAAGTCTAACCGAGCACCTTGCGTGCTAGAGCCGGATTATCTGTAGCTATTGCATCTACTCCTAAGCGTAAACAGAGTTCAATATCCGCTTCTTGATTGACCGTCCATACAAAAATTCGCTTTCCTTCTTGATGCACTTCTCTCACAATTTCTGGATGAGCACGCAAGAGAGTAATGCTGGGTCCAACAATCGGAGTCATCGCATAAGGGACGAGGCTCTTTCTTTTTGAGAGGAAGGTTGTATCAAAGGCGGTCTCTTTACACCGTTGCATTGCACGCCAGGAAAATGACATTAACGAAATCTTGATTCCGCTCTCATCAATCTGTTTTTCATATGAGAAAAGAAGAGCTAAAACTTCTCTTTCAATTAAACCTCCTGTTGCAACCGGGTGTTTTGTTTCGATGGCTAAGTCTTTCTTTGCCGTGATCGCCAATTGCAACAACTCTTCCAGGCGAAGAGGTGAGGCAAATTCAAGGTCTACCAATCGAGTGTTAGATATAACTGCTTTTCGCCCCGTGATGCGGGTGGTGTCAGCATCATGCCAACAGATAATTTCTTGATCTGCTGTTAATCGGACATCACATTCAAAGCCATCTGCGCCTTGCGCAATAGCAGCCTGGTAGGCGGGCAAACTCATCTCAATCAGGCCTAGATGTGCGCCTCTGTGTGCATAGATTTTCATGTGGGATTAGGCTACCGCCATATAACTTTCTTCCGCATTCCCGCTACCGATAAAGATTGGAGAGTCAATGGCGCTAGCTTTTCATTCTCTCTCTATCTCTGATGTGGGTTTGGTCCGCAACGGCAATGAAGATTCCGGTCTTGTTTCACCATTATTAATCGCGGTCGCCGACGGAATGGGCGGTCATGCCGCAGGTGAAGTCGCATCGAAGATTGCCGTCAGAACACTTCAAGAGTTGGCTCCGGTACTTAATGACGCAACCATCGATGAAGATTCACGCCAAGATATTTTGCTCGGTGTTTCTTATCAAATTGATTCAGCAATTTTGAGTGAAAGCGATCTTCATCCAGAGTATTCAGGGATGGGAACGACTCTAACGGCGCTGCACATTAATGAAAAGACAGTCGAACTTTTACACATTGGCGATTCTCGCTGCTACCACTATGCAGATGGCGAACTTCAGCAGCTGAGTTACGATCACACAGTCATGCAGGAACTTATAGATCAAGGTCGATTAACTCCTGAAGAAGTTCACACCCATCCTCAACGTTCAATACTCACACAAGTACTAATGGGTGATTCTGGGATTGATCCAGTCCTCATGGTCTATCCCGTGAAAAAGGGAGATTTCTTTCTTCTATGCAGTGATGGCCTCAGTAGCGTGCTCTCGGATCGCGAAATTAAAGAAATTATTGAATCTAATGAGGGCCAAGACCTACTTACCGCTCTACTTGTGGCGACCAAGAGCGCTGGCGCGCCAGATAACGTCACGATTATTTGGGCAGAAGTTGTAAGCGAAGGCGTTCAGGCTCCAACCTATCTTTTGGGTGCAGCGAATGAATAAGGTTTTTGGCGGACGGTACGAAATTGCCCAGATGATCGGCACGGGCGGAATGGCCGATGTTTATCTTGGCCGCGATACTCGATTAGCTCGTGACGTCGCGGTAAAAGTTTTACGCAGCGACTTAGCTAGGGATCCATCTTTTGTTGCGCGTTTTCGCAAAGAAGCATTTGCTGCTGCAGGGCTAAACCACCCGGGCATCGTTTCTGTGTATGACTCCGGCGAAGAAGGTAGCAACTCTTATATTGTGATGGAACTTGTCACTGGAAAAACTCTCCGCGAACTTCTCAATAGTGAGAACCCTCCTAACGTCGATGTTTCACTTGAAATTGTTGCCGGAATCCTCGATGCTCTGGCTTACTCCCACGCAAATGGAATTATTCATCGCGACATCAAACCAGGAAACATAATGGTGACGGATGCCGGTGATGTGAAAGTCATGGACTTCGGAATCGCGCGCGCGATGGATGATATCGGCGCAACGATGACTAACACTTGGAATGTGGTTGGTACCGCCCAATATCTCTCACCTGAACAAGCAACCGGAGAAGTTGCTGATGCGCGCAGCGATATTTATTCGGTTGGTTGCTTGCTTTACGAACTTTTAACTAGTCGCCCTCCATTTACAGGCGATACTCCAGTCTCCATCGCTTACCAACATGTTTCGGCAGAATTCGTGCCGGCTTGCGAACTAGTCCCAAATCTAGATGCTGGTTTGGACACCATTCTTGCGGTTGCTCTTGCAAAGGATCCAGAGCATAGGTACCAAGATGCAGAGTTAATGCTTGCAGATATTAGGCGCGTAATGAAAGGCGAAGGAATTACCACCAAAATTCGCCGAGTAATTCCCCGCAAGCGCTTTCTCGTCTTAGCAACAACCACACTCGCACTTGTTGCTCTCTTGGTTACTGCAACTTTCTTAGGTAGGGGCGCAAGCGTTAATAGCGGAACTCAATACGAACTCCCTAACGTCGTTGGTTTAACGCAAGAGGCAGCGAGTAATTTATTGGGCGGATTTACTATCAATATTCAGCGGGCACCTGATTCACGAATTCCTAGGGATCGAGTTGCTAGCCAACTTCCACTAGCAGCATCAAAAGTTCAAAAGGGAAGCAGTGTCACGCTCACGATCTCTGATGGCCCTGGAGACACGATTATTCCGGCAGATCTCATTGGTAAATCCCTGGCACAGGCGCGAGATTTGCTTGCATCAGTAGGTCTCATTATTAGACAGGCAATTCCAGTTGACTCTAATCAAGCTCCCGGAATTGTAATTAGTGTCTCTCCCTTGCCTGGGACAACTATTCCTGCAGGAAGCGGAGTTATATTACAAATTTCTTCAGGCAATATTGAAGTTCCGGAGTTGATGGGATTATCTGAAATTCAAGCAAGAACAATTCTTATTCAAGCAGGTTTCTTAGTTAATGTGATTTATGCAAGTGATCCCGCGCAAGAGGCCGGAACAGTATTAGCTCAAGCGCCAGCGGTCGGTTCGACTCAAAATATTGGTTCTTCAGTCACGGTGACAATTAATAAATTAGATTGAGCCAATTCTGTAATAATGCGTGACCGTGTTCGGTTAGAACAGACTCTGGGTGAAATTGCACTCCATATATCGGCAGCCTCTTATGTGCAATCGCCATTACATCCTTACTCTCTGTTTCGGCAGTAACAGTGAGCTCTTCTGGTAGCGAACTCTTTTCAACAAGAAGCGAGTGATAGCGAGTAGCTTTATAAGGAGTAGGCAGGTCTGCGAAAATTCCTGATTTATTGTGGTTAATTGATGACGTCATTCCGTGTAGCAAAACTGGAGCGTTGATTATGCGAGCGCCATATGCAGCTGCAATTACTTGATGTCCCAGGCAGACTCCGAGAAGTGGAATGGATTGATTCGCGCAGTGCTTAACAATCTCCACGCTAACTCCAGCCTCTTCCGGCCTGCCCGGCCCGGGTGAGATCAGCACCCCGTCGAAATTAGATGCTTCGGCGGCGGTGATCTCATCATTGCGGTAGACATCTGTTTGAGCACCGAGCTCTTGGAGGTATGAGACAAGATTAAAAACAAAAGAGTCGTAGTTATCGATAACCAATATTCGGGGCCTACTCTTCACCGCCACATTCTCTCCCTTTCCCTCTTCTTTATCTAAAGGCGTGGGTGGTGTAACCTTCTCGCATGCCTAAATCACCTCTGCGCAAGAAGGAAAAGCCTTATATTCCTGAATCTGTAGCTCATGCCGCTCCGGTTCCGACCGAGAGCCCTAAGTGGTTAGCCCCAGTCATGGTTGGCGCCTTTATCGCTGGCCTCATCTGGATCGTTATTTTCTACGTCTCAGCTACCGCCTATCCCATCCCAAATATTGGGGCCTGGAACATGGTTGTTGGTTTTGGCTTTATTGCACTGGGCTTTAGCCTGGCAACGCAGTGGCGCTAAACAATCTAGATAATTTAACGCTGGAATTACTCTAAATAACACGCTTGTAATTCTCCACATGGTGGATAAAACCTGTGGATAAGCCCGCCCGTCATTAGAAGGTCCCTCCCTGCTCATTCTCAGGAACCTCCCAGCCAATGGGAGAATTCTTTCCATCAGTTAAGCAACCGCCCAGGTTGCAGCTACTAACTAGATGAAGGGCTAAGAGATGAACGCAGTAAAAGAGAAGAGCGCGATTGAAGTAGATGGCGCGGTTGTTACCCAACGCATCCTTGTTGTTGATGATGAACCTAATATCTCTGAACTTATTGCTACCAGTTTACGTTTTGTAGGTTTTGAAGTTCGTACTGCATCCAATGGATCAGAGGCACTGATTACTGC
>WLRE01000085.1 GCA_009698045.1 Actinomycetota bacterium
CCCACGGTGCAGGCGATCCTGGCCAATTTGTTGGCGCAGAACCAGAAGGCGCACCTATTGAGCAAATGGGTCTTGGCTGGAAGAACACGATGGGCTCTGGCAATGCCGAGAACACAATCTCTAGTGGTCTTGAAGGCGCGTGGACTCCCCACCCAACAACATGGGATAACGAATATTTCGAGACACTCTTTAAGTACGAATGGGTTCAGACCAAGAGCCCGGCTGGTGCAACGCAATGGATTCCATCCAAGACTGAGGCTATTGATTATGTTCCAGATGCACACGTCGCTGGCAAGAAGCACACACCCGTCATGCTGACATCCGATCTCGCACTTCGTATGGATCCAGCATACGAAAAGATTTCTCGTCGCTTCCTGGAAAATCCAGCAGAACTTGCAGATGCATTTGCGCGCGCATGGTTCAAATTAACTCACCGCGACATGGGTCCACTGGCCCGTTACCTCGGACCAGAAGTTCCATCCGAAGTTCTCATTTGGCAGGACCCACTCTCTGCTGCGCCAAAGCGTGTTATCGGCAAGAAAGATATTGCAGTTCTGAAAGAACAGATCTTAAAGAGCAAACTCACTATTTCTCAGTTGGTAACAACTGCATGGGCTTCTGCTTCCACTTATCGAAATTCAGATAAGCGTGGCGGAGCAAACGGTGCTCGCATTGCACTTGAGCCACAGCGCAATTGGGAGGTCAACAACCCTGCTGAACTTGCAGTGGTACTAGATGTTCTTCGCAAAATTCAGAGCAAGTTCAATGCAAAATCTGGCAAGGTTCAGGTCTCACTTGCAGATCTCATCGTTCTCGGTGGATGCGCAGCGATTGAAAAGGCAGCCGATAAGGCAGGCGTGAAAGTCTCCGTTGATTTCTATCCTGGTCGTGTTGATGCCTCACAAGCTGAAACTGATGTTGCATCCTTTGCGCACCTAGAACCCGTCGCAGATGGCTTCCGCAATTATGTGAAGAAGGGCGTTACTACTCCTGCAGAGTTCTTGTTAGTAGATAAGGCTGCGCTTCTTGATCTCACTGCACCAGAGATGACAGTTCTGGTTGGTGGTATGCGTGTACTCGGAACTAATTTTGATAAGTCAGCAATCGGAGAATTGACTACTGATTCCGGCAAGCTCACCAATGATTTCTTCGTCAATCTCTTAAGTCCCACTGTTGAATGGACTCCATCCACTAAGGGCAAGGACTTGTATGAGGCGCACGATGTGAAGAAGGGGACCGTTACGTGGGTCGCTTCTCGCGCTGATTTAGTCTTTGGATCAAACTCAGTTCTTCGCGCACTTGCCGAGGTTTACGCCTCTAAGGATGCGAAGAAGAAGTTTGTAAACGACTTTGCTGCCGCATGGTCAAAGGTGATGGAAGCAGACCGCTTCTAAAGGAGTAATCCAGTCCGCTCCTTTGGCACTGAAATCGAGTTCTTGCATGAGGTATCGGGGTGATTTACTCACTTCTTCGAAGTGCCAGATTTAACTATATTTATTCAATAAGTATAATTTCTCGGTGAATTCAAGTTCGTGGAAAGCTCTTATTCGATTCCTTGCAGCACTTCTGATAGCGCTTCCACTTTCTCCCTGGATTGATCAAGCAAATGCAGTAGATACACCTACATATACCGGAGTGGCAGTTGCAACCGGAAGCGATCAAACTTGGGTCACGTTACTAGGGGCAAATCTCTCTCACGATCCAGCGAATGTAAGGCTTTCTGGTTACCAAACTGTCTATTACAAGAATGCAAGCAGCGGGGGATGGATAGCTTTTGCATCGGGAGATGTAAGAAATAACCCGGATGATTCGGCTACTATCCAAGTTTTTATCCCCAGCGGTATCCAGACCTTTCTTTTTCATATTGATACATGTGATGACTGGAATGCAATTACTGGTTGCGTAGCTTGGGAGGTAAATTCTTCAACCTATACGGTCGTTACATCTACAGTAACTTTGCACTATTCCAATGGAATATCGGACAGTACGACTATTGTTAACTTCAACACCGTTTTCCAACTCCCTAAAGTGAGCGAAACGGCTAATCTGGTTTTTAGATCCTGGAATTCTCTGGCAAATGGAAGTGGAACTTCCTATAGCCCCTTTACGAATATAACAGTCACTGGGAAAAAAGAGTTTTATGCCCAATGGATCTCCAAGGGAGCGGCCCAGATTTCACTCTATATGGATGCGCCATTTGTTCAAGCCTCGTATGCAACGGGTCCAAAGGTTAAAACGGAGACTTTCGATACCTTGACCGTAGGGATTAATTCATGTGGTGGCACTGTCGGTTCACCTGGACAACTTAACGTCGGTAGCGTTGTCGGCAATTGTACGATTGACAATGTTGGTGCTCTGAGCGCTTCAACCACGCTTTCAGATCCATTTTTCGGTGGTGTAGGTAGCAACTATGCAACGGATTATCCGGCACCAAGTGTCTACAAAGTTAATTTTGGCGATAATCAAAAATATGTGGGATTTTGGTGGGCAGCTGGCAGTCCTGGAAATTATGTGGAATTTCTCTCCGGGTCAAGTGTTGTCGCAGAAATCAATGTCAACCAACTATTCGGAGTCTTTGGTGGGATTCCCGCAGACTATGCGGGCGCGACGGATTCGGTTCAGTCTCTTGATGGGAATACCTACCCCAAGAAGTATTACTACGGAAATCCAAATGGTTACGCCTCCATCATTCCAACAAGTCCAAGCTCTGTTGCATATGACGAGCCTTATGTTTATATACACGCCTTTGCTACAAATGGAGCATATTTTGATGGAATTAGGTTCTCCGGTGCGGGCTTTGAAATCGACAATCTCACCATTAGTCGGAGCAGCGTTCCAGTCAATCCTCGATTAGTTTATGTTCAAGGTATCGAGGCACAGAACCTGGACCCTAATCAAGAAATCTATTTCGTCACCTATGACAGCAATACAAGTGACTCTGGATCAGTCCCCATTGATGTGAATTCGCCTTATGCGCCGGGGGATTCCGCAACTGCACTAAGCAATTCTGGTTCATTGACTAAGGCGGGTTTCACGTTTAATGGTTGGAATACTAAGAGCGATGGATTAGGAATTGCGTTCAACCCGGGAGATAGCATCACGGTTAATTCTGACGTGCAGATGTTTGCACAATGGATAAGTATTCCAACGAACGGGAACCCTCCTTCAAATAACTCACAAACAAATCTGCTCGTAGCACCGAAGTATCCGGGGATTATCTGGAATCCGACTGATTTAAAACTTGGCGAGGCAATCAGTGCCAAGAATCAATTGAATGCAGAATTCTCAGTCGCTGGCGGTGTTACGTATTCCGTGGAAGCTGGACTTGTTCCAAAAGCGGGGGAATTCATAATAACTCTCTCGTTTAAGCCAACGGACACACTTAACTATTATGCGATTTCTACTTCAAGAACTATACAAGTTCGGACCCCCTCTGTGGCTCCAGAGCCCGCACCTCAAGAGACTTCGGAAGATATCCAGGTACCGCAAACCGTCACATCAAAATCTCTGAAGCTTATATCCAAAATCCAGTTCAACAACAACGAATATTTCTTAGATGCCAGCGACCGTAAGGCAATTATTGCTGCTGCGAATAAACTTAATCTCTCCGGTCAAAATCAAGTAATTGTTCAGGGAAATACGGATATCAAACGAGGCGTCGATAATGTGTGGCTTTCAAGAGCACGAGCCGAGGCCGTGGCAAATTTGTTTTCAAAATATTCCAAGAGCCGAAATATTATTAAGGCGTGGTACGCATCCACCCGGCCTATTGCCATCGGACTAGACCCTGCTTCACTTGCAATAAACCGAAGAGTCGAAATTTTGATTTCTTCATCCACGGCAGCTGAAAAGATTGACACATCTATACCTCCCAGCATTCCTGTGTCGCGCACATTCAAAGCAATCAGTTTCAATAAAGACGAGTACTTCCTTGATGCCGAAGATCGAAAGCAGCTGGTGTCTATTGCGAAATCTATGGTCGGACTTGGGTGCACAAAAATTTCCTTGACCGGGACTCATGACAACAAGCCGGGCGGACTCAACGACCAAATAGCCCTGCTCCGCGCAAACGCAGTTAAAGTCTTTCTTCGCGATATTGCTGGGAGTCTCTCCTTCTCGTCTCTGCTGCAAGAGCTAAGCCAAAGCCGAGAGGTGCATATTTCTTGTACTAACTAGTGGTGGAGCGGGTCGGGCTCAAGTCATTTACTTGCCAAGTCCGAAGTCTTACGCTTGTCGCAACGTCAGACCCGTACCATTGGTTTGTCGATTTCAATTTCTAGAACCACCTACTCGGTCTGGATCTAGAGCAAATTCTGTGCGGGAGGGCAGGAAATGGTTAAGTACTCCGAGCCCCTCGATAACGACGCGCACTACAGCGACGATCCTGTAGAAATAGATGCACGCCCACCCGGGCGAAAGACCCCAGCGATTCTCGGCTCGCTGCTGCTCTTAATTGGTGGCGTATTTTTCGTTCAGACAACCCTTGCTGCAAATATCTCAATTAACTCTGGCCCCGTGGAATTCGGCCAAGGAATATCACAGGCTGTTGCATGCTCTGGAATCACAAACTTAACAGTGACTCCATACTCCACATTTACTAATGCCTCCGGTGGCGGTGCTTTCTACTTCTCATCGGTTAAGGTCTCCAATATTCCGGTTGGTTGCTACGGAGACGATTTCACTATTCGTGCCTACGGAAATAGCAGCAGCACACCGCTTGCCCTCTTTAACACCGCATCAACTGCCGCAGTCGTCTATAACAATAGTGGAACATTCCAGGCTGGAGTTGGTAGCACTGGTGCGACAGTGAGCAGCAGTGCTGGAACATTTACGATTACTTTTACATCACCAGTTGCACTTGCATCTTCGGTCGCTAAAATTGCTATAGAAAGTGGCGCTCACGCCTTAATCGTTGGAGATGCTGGTCCAGGTGGCGGAACCATTTTCTATTACTCTCTAGCAGGATTTAGATGTGGCCCAACCCTTGCCTCCACCTGCAATTATCTCGAGGCGGCACCAAGCGGCTGGAATGGAGGATCTGATCCACAGAACCGTTGGGCGCAACAAACGCCGATCAAATATGACACTGCAACGGTTGGTTCTAGTGGAGGAGACACGGCAACTTCGCTTGCAATAGGTTGGGGATATAGAAATACCCGAGCAATAGTTGCTCAAGGAAATACAGATCCTTCAACGTCGGTTTCTCCCATTGCAGATTTATATACCGTTACATTGTCAGGAGTTGTCTATGCTGATTGGTACTTGCCATCTAAGAATGAGCTAAATCAAATGTGCAAGTGGGCCAGAAACCAAGCGTGGGTAAGTGATGCCACTCAATGTAACAACTCTGGAGCTCTCAATTCTGGTCCAGGCGCAAGTGGATTCAGCGCTGGCTACTATTGGTCTTCCTCTGAGTACGTCGCAAGCATGGCATTCGCCCAAGTCTTCGCCGATGGAACTCAACCGTCTTCATATAAGTACAACTATTCGTACATTCGACCAGTGCGCGCTTTTTAACTAATGGTGGGGCGGGTCGGGCTCGAACCGACGACGACCGGATTATGAGTCCGGGGCTCTAACCAACTGAGCTACCGCCCC
>WLRE01000086.1 GCA_009698045.1 Actinomycetota bacterium
ACTCTGACTCCAACGCCGGTAAAAACGTTACCGCCCGTAGAAGAAAAGAAAGATAATGGCGGAATAAAAATTACATTAAGTGGATTTAACACAGTTGCAACAATTGCACTTGCGGCGGCTACCGGTTTAGCAGCCTATGCAGAGAAGGTTCCTGTAAATTCTCCACTTTCGATAAGTATTGGTGCTTTAATTGCTGTAACTTCCAAAGTTCCAGGAAATGTTGGCGAGATTGCAAACCTCGCCTCGATAATTGTTGGTTCAGTATCATTATTTAGTGCCGCTAGAGGATAGGAATAAAATGACAATTCGAAAGCAATATATAATCAATTACACAATTCTGATCTCTCAATTTTCGCTGCTTTTAGTTTTTATAATCACCGAAGATAAAACGGTGCGCATGTTTCTCTTGTTAAACATCGTATGTTTGTCTTTTGTAAAGTGGGATAGAGGCCCTGGTGCTCCAGGGAAAAGAATTGTTCGTAAATTGAGACCCCGCCAGGTTGTTCAAAACTCATGATCTAAGGCCGAATATGGGTTTGGTCCTCGAGTCATATATTTATCCTCCGGACGTGAGACCCAGCCCACTTAGGGTTTTCCTTGTAAGGAGCCTGTGCACTTTGAAGCTTCTCGGGGCCGGGGGAGGGCGGGGGTCTTATAGCACGGATTAGACAGAAGTGGGGGGCTCGGGTTACTCTTTGCGTTCGCAAATTTTTAACACCCAGTGGTCAGGCATATAGCGGCTGAGACCTGGCGGTAGCCGTGCGTTATTACCTGGAGGAATTTTGGCCGCATCGAAGTCAAAGTCATTTGCACCTGCCCGTGTTTCATTCGCAAAGATTCGTGAACCTCTTGAAGTTCCTAATCTCCTTTCACTGCAGCTAGATAGCGTTGACTGGTTACTAGGTAACGACGCTTGGCGTTCTCGTCTCTCTGTTGAAGAGAAAGCCGGTCGCGGTGAAGTCCCTAAGACATCTGGTTTGGAAGAGATCTTTGAAGAGATTTCACCAATCGAAGATTTCCAAGGAACGATGTCACTCTCATTTAGAGATCACCGTTTCGAGCCACCTAAGTACACAATGGCTGAGTGCAAGCAGCGCGACATCACTTACAGCGCTCCACTCTTCGTAACCGCTGAATTCACAAATAACACAACCGGCGAAATCAAATCTCAGACAGTCTTCATGGGCGATTTCCCATTGATGACACCTCGCGGAACTTTCGTTATCAACGGAACCGAGCGCGTTGTTGTTTCTCAGATTGTTCGCTCTCCTGGTGTTTACTTCGAACGCACCATCGAAAAGACTTCCGACAAGGACATCCTCACTGCAAAGATCATTCCAAGCCGCGGTGCTTGGTTGGAATTTGAAGTTGATAAGAAGGATCTTGTTGGCGTACGTATCGACCGTAAGCGCAAGCAGTCAGTCACCGTTTTCTTGAAGGCACTCGGCTGGACTGAAGAGATGATTCTCGAGCAGTTCGGTGAGTTCGAATCAATTCGCGCAACTCTCGAAAAAGATAACGTTAATACTCAAGATGAAGCGCTGCTTGATATCTATCGCAAGCTCCGTCCAGGTGAGCCTCCAACAAAGGAAGCGGCACAGACACTTATCGAGAACCTTTACTTCAATCCAAAGCGTTATGACCTCGCAAAGGTTGGCCGCTTTAAGGTTAATAAGAAGCTCGGTGTTGAACTCGAACTCTCTAAGGGTCTGCTCAATATCGAAGATATCGTTGCAACAATCAAGTACTTGGTCTCACTCCACAAGGGCGAAGCTCTTATGGAATACGGCAAGCAAGTACGCGTTGAGACAGACGATATCGATCACTTTGGTAACCGTCGCCTCCGTACTGTTGGTGAATTAATTCAAAACCAAGTACGTACCGGCCTCTCCCGTATGGAGCGCGTAGTTCGTGAACGTATGACTACTCAAGATGTTGAGGCTATTACTCCTCAGACCTTGATTAACATCCGTCCCGTCGTTGCCTCCATCAAGGAGTTCTTCGGAACATCACAACTTTCACAGTTCATGGATCAGACCAACCCATTGTCAGGAATGACTCACAAGCGTCGTCTTTCAGCGCTTGGACCCGGCGGTCTATCTCGTGAGCGCGCAGGCTTTGAAGTTCGTGACGTTCACCCATCCCACTACGGACGTATGTGTCCAATCGAAACTCCAGAAGGTCCAAACATTGGACTTATTGGTTCGCTCGCAACATATGCGCGCGTAACACCATTCGGATTTATCGAGACTCCTTATCGCAAGGTTGTTAAGGGCAAGGTCACCGATCAGATCGATTACCTCACCGCTGACGAAGAAGATGAGCACATCATTGCGCAAGCAAATGCACCGCTCTCGCCAGATAATCACTTCGCAGAAGCGCGCGTACTTGTACGTCGTCGTGGTGGCGAAGTTGAATACATCCCTGGTGAAGAAGTTGATTACATGGACGTCTCACCACGTCAGATGGTTTCTGTTGCAACCGCGATGATTCCATTCCTCGAGCACGACGATGCGAACCGCGCGTTGATGGGCTCAAACATGATGCGTCAGGCAGTTCCTCTTATCCGCGCCGAGTCTCCATTCGTCGGTACCGGTATGGAATTCCGAGCAGCTGTTGATGCTGGCGATGTTGTTCTTGCTAAGAAGGCTGGCGTTGTCACAGCAGTTTCTGCTGATGAAGTTTCAGTCATGAACGATGATTCAACAAACGAGACTTACTTCCTCGAGAAGTTCACTCGCTCTAACCAAGGAACCAGCCGTAACCAGAAGGTTGTTGTTGCCCAAGGTGATCGCGTTGAAGTAGGCCAAGTACTTGCTGATGGTCCTTCCACCGATAAGGGTGAAATGGCGCTCGGAAAGAACTTGCTCGTGGCATTTATGTCATGGGAAGGTCACAACTACGAGGATGCAATCATCTTGTCCCAGCGTTTGGTGCAAGACGATGTACTTACCTCTATTCACATTGAAGAGTATGAAGTCGATGCTCGCGATACCAAGCTCGGACCTGAGGAAATTACTCGCGACATTCCAAATGTCAGCGAAGAAGTTCTGGCAGACCTCGATGACCGCGGAATCATCCGCGTCGGCGCCGATGTTGTACCTGGCGATATCTTGGTCGGAAAGGTAACTCCTAAGGGAGAGACCGAACTGACTCCAGAAGAGCGCTTGCTCCGTGCCATCTTCGGTGAGAAGGCTCGCGAAGTTCGCGATACCTCACTCAAGGTTCCGCACGGTGAATCAGGCAAGGTCATCGCTGTAACAATCGCTGACTCTGAAGATTACGAACTCCCAGCTGGCGTAAACCAAGTTGTTCGTGTCTACGTCGCGCAGAAGCGCAAGATTCAAGATGGTGACAAGCTTGCTGGTCGCCACGGTAACAAGGGTGTTATCTCCAAGATCCTTCCGGTCGAAGATATGCCATTCCTTGAAGATGGAACTCCAGTAGATGTTGTCTTGAACCCACTTGGTGTTCCAGGCCGCATGAACGTCGGACAGATTCTTGAAACTCACCTCGGTTGGGTGGCAAAGTCTGGCTGGCAATTAGAAGGCAACGAAGAATGGCAGAAGAACTTGCGCGCAATTGGCGCTGACAAGGTCGCTCCAAATTCTCGCGTTGCAACTCCAGTATTCGATGGAACGAAGGAAGAAGAACTTATTGGTCTTCTCTCTTCTACCCTTCCAAACAAGGATGGAATGCGCCTCGTAGGTCCTAATGGAAAGGCTCGTCTATTCGACGGTCGCACCGGAGAGCCTTACAAGGAGCACATCACAGTTGGTTACATGTACATCTTGAAGCTGCACCACTTGGTGGACGACAAGATCCACGCACGTTCAACTGGTCCTTACTCAATGATTACGCAACAACCATTGGGCGGAAAAGCTCAGTTCGGTGGACAGCGTTTCGGAGAGATGGAAGTTTGGGCGCTCGAAGCTTACGGAGCTGCTTACACACTCCAAGAGTTGCTCACCATTAAGTCCGATGACGTGCTTGGCCGCGTAAAGGTTTACGAAGCCATCGTCAAGGGCGAGAACATTCCAGAGCCTGGTATCCCAGAGTCATTCAAGGTTCTTGTTAAGGAAATGCAATCTCTCTGCTTGAACGTTGAAGTTCTCTCTTCAACCGGTGAAGCGATTGAAATGCGTGATACCGATGAAGAAGTATTCCGTGCCGCCGAAGAACTTGGAATCAACTTGTCACGAGTTGAGCCAAGCTCAGTAGAAGAAGTGTGAGGAGCATAAAAAATGTTAGATGTTAACTTTTTTGATGAACTACGTATTGGTCTAGCTTCTACTGACAATATTCGCGGATGGTCTTTTGGCGAGGTAAAGAAGCCTGAAACCATTAACTACCGCACACTTAAGCCCGAGAAGGATGGACTCTTCGATGAGAAGATCTTCGGACCTACTCGTGACTGGGAATGTTATTGCGGTAAGTACAAGCGCGTTCGATTCAAGGGAATCATCTGCGAGCGTTGCGGTGTAGAAGTTACACGCGCAAAGGTTCGTCGTGAGCGCATGGGTCACATCGAGCTTGCAGCTCCAGTAACCCACATCTGGTACTTCAAAGGTGTTCCATCACGCCTTGGTTACCTGCTCGACCTTGCTCCAAAAGACCTTGAAAAGGTTATCTACTTCGCTGCATACATGATCACTAAGGTCGATGTTGAAGCTCGCGAAGAAGATCTCGCTTCACTCGAAAAGCGCATGCTCTCCGATAAGAAGAAGATTGAAACTAAGCGCGATGCAGATCTCGATGCTCGTCAGAAGAAGCTCGAAGCAGATACTGCTGAGCTCGAAGCTGCTGGCGAAAAGGCAGATGTAAAGCGCAAAGTACGTGAAGGTGCAGAACGCGAACTTAAGGTTATGCGTGATCGTGCACAACGCGAACTCGATCGTCTTGATGAAGTATGGGCTCGCTTTAAGAACCTCAAGGTTCAAGATCTTGAAGGCGATGAAGGTTTGTACCGTGAACTCCGCGATCGTTACGGCGTCTATTTCGAAGGAAGCATGGGAGCTGCAGCAATTAAGGCGCGCCTCGAGAGCTTCGATCTTCAAGCAGAGTACGTAAAGCTCGTTGATCTCTCACAAAATGGCAAGGGTCAGAAGAAGACTCGTGCAATCAAGCGACTCAAGGTCGTTTCATCATTCTTGAATACCTCGAACCATCCAGCATCTATGGTGCTTGATTGCGTTCCAGTTATCCCACCAGATCTACGTCCGATGGTTCAGTTGGATGGTGGCCGCTTTGCGACCTCTGATCTCAACGATCTCTATCGCCGCGTTATTAACCGTAACAACCGTTTGAAGCGTCTTGCTGATCTCGGTGCACCAGAGATCATCGTTAACAACGAACAGCGCATGCTGCAAGAAGCAGTAGATGCACTCTTCGATAACGGTCGTCGTGGTCGCCCTGTTACTGGTCCCGGCAACCGCCCACTTAAGTCATTG
>WLRE01000087.1 GCA_009698045.1 Actinomycetota bacterium
AATGGCAGCTGGCTTGGCTTCCACTCGTACATATCCATTGAAAAGTTCTTTTAAGCCCACCTACAACATGACGATTAATCTGATTTCACAGTTCGGATCAGAGCGAGCAAGAAGTTCCTTGGAATCCTCATTCGCGCAGTTCCAAGCAGATAAAGCTGTTGTCGGTCTCGCAAAACAGATCCGACGCAACAAAGAGGCTATGGAAAAGCTGGAGTTAGAGGTGGATTGCCATCTCGGGGATTTTCTTTCTTACGGAGAGATTCGTTCGCAGATTCGCGAACTAGAGTCGAGCGTTGACTTTAAATCGAAGAAGACTCGAGCAACAGTGGAAATTGAGATTCAATCCCTACGACATTCCATGCGCCATCATCCCTGCCATGATTGTCCAGAGCGTGAATCTCATGCTCGTGTGACAGAACGAATTGATCGTCTTCGTCGTGAAAGCAAGGGACTTTCCGAGCGCGTTGATAATCGTACCCACGTAATTGCCCGTCGTTTTGATTTGATTAAGGTCATGTTGGAACGCTTTGGTTATATCGAGAACCAGCTCATTACCCCGGCCGGAAAACTGCTCTCTAAGATTTATGGCGAGACCGATTTCTTAGTCGCTGAAGTCATTCGTTCAGGTATGTTAGAAGCGTTGTCACCAGCCGAATTAGTTTCTGTCGTCTCCTGTTTTCAGTTTGAAGCACGTAAAGATTCCGAGCCCAAGATTCCGAGGGGAGCGGTTGCTGAAGTTCTCACTCAAGTGATGGAGAAATGGCGCGAAATCCACGAAGAAGAGTTGGATTTGCGACTAGAACCGCTCCGAGATCCTGACTTTGGATTTTGCTGGGCTTCCCATCGCTGGGCTTCTGGACACTCCCTGAGTGCAATTCTCAAAGGTACCGAGTTAACGGTAGGAGATTTTGTCCGTTCTATGAAACAAATTATTGATCTAATGCGTCAAATTGGTATTGCATCTCCAGATTTAGAGCCGGTCGTCTCTGAGGCATTGCGACGAATCGATCGCGGAGTAATTGCTTATGCGGGAGCAGTCGTATGACTTTGATGCTTCTAGATAGCGCATCTCTCTGGTATCGCGCGTACTACGGAATGCCCGACACGTTATTGGGACCAGACGGTACGCCCGTCAATGCAATCCGCGGCTACTTGGATATGACTGCGCGTCTGATCGGTATGTACAACCCGAATCGCATCGTGGCATGTCTCGAAGGAGACTGGCGCCCCACTTGGCGTACAGATCTCTTTCCCGACTACAAGGCAAATAGGTTGGATGAAGAGGGAGATGAAGAGGAACCTGACCTCTTAACACCCCAGATTCCGATACTTCTAGACGTTCTTGAAGCTTTCGGAATAGCGCTGGTCGGTGTCGACAACTACGAGGCAGATGATGTTATGGCTAGTTTTGCGGTTCGAGAGAAGGGCCCTATTCGAGTGGTTACTGGAGACCGCGATCTCTTTCAGTTAGTCGATGATAAGCGCGATGTTTCGATTGTCTATTTAGCTAAAGGTATTTCACAACACGATCTCGTAGATACTAAATATGTTGCAGATAAATATGGAATACCGGGGGATAGGTACGCTCTATTTGCCATGATTCGTGGCGATGCCTCAGATGGTCTACCTGGAATCAGAGGTATTGGCGAGAAAGGAGCGGCTATTATTGCAAATCAATTCACATCAATGGAAGAAGTAATGGAAAGTGCACGCGATGATTCTGATGAGCGTCTTACTCCGCTGCTCCGAAAGAAATTGATTGCGAGCGCTGATTATGCGGCGATTGCGCCTCGGTTAGTTCATTGCGCACTAGATATCGATCTGCCTGTAGTTGATATTGCGAAACCAACGAGACCGAATAACATGGATGAGATTTATCAGTACAAAAATGATTATGGATTAGGGGCAAGTGTTGACCGGCTGATATCTGCCTTAGGTTGGTAGCGTGAATAACCCAGTTTCAATTTTGGTTGTCGTTCCGACATACAACGAGTCGCAGAGTGTTACCGAATTCTTTACGCGATTAGATGCAGTTCGGCAATCATTAGAGGCGATGTATTCGATTACAATCTTGCATATTGATGATAATTCGCCAGATTCAACAGCGCAGATAGTTCGTACATTAGGGCTAACTAATTTCTCACAGATAATTCGTCCCAAGAAGATCGGACTCGGTCCGGCCTACATCGAGGCATTTACCTGGGGCTTAGCTAGAAACTTCGACCTTTTCGTAGAAATTGATGCCGATAACAGCCATCAACCAGAGGATCTTGAACGGCTCCTGGCGCGGGCCACAACTGAGAATCTCGTTCTGGGCACCCGCTGGATGCCCGGTGGTCGAGTGGAGAATTGGGCTCCACACCGACGTTTAATCTCACGCTTAGGCACTAAATACGCCTCAATGGCACTCAAAATTCCATTGCGCGACATAACCAGTGGATACCGAGTTATTGGCCGTAGCGCCCTGGCGAGAGTTGATTTTAGAGATATCCAAATACATGGCTACGGATTTCAAATCGAGATCATCGCCAAACTCAGCGCATTAAACGTAGAGATCATTGAAGTTCCGATCATCTTTACTGAGCGACGAGAAGGAAAATCCAAGATGAGCTGGGCTATTGCTCTGGAGGCAGCGCTAATGGTCACCAAATGGGGTATTTCACGCTTAGCCGGCATAGGTATATATCGCCGATAATCTACATTATGTCAATTATTAATATAGAAGAAGGTAAACACCTCCCCAAGCGCTAGCGATTAATAGCCAACTCTTCAATCGGCGTGCAGGCACAGACCAAGTTTCTATCACCGTAAACCCCGTCGATGCGTCCCACTGATGGCCAGTACTTTCCACCGGTTCCAATTTCATGAGTGAGACCTGAAGGATTAGCCCCGATTTCACGGGTGTACTTACGATCCCATTCGGTTCGGAGCAAATCTGATGATGTGTGTGGGGCAAATGCCAGTGGTGACTGCTCATGGGTCAGTAGTCCATTTTCGATATCAGAGATTTCTGCGCGAATCGAAATCATCGCATTAATGAATCGATCAATCTCACGAATATCTTCAGATTCAGTCGGTTCAATCATCATGGTGCCTGCTACTGGGAAACTAACTGTTGGTGCGTGAAAACCATGATCCATTAATCTCTTAGCGACGTCGTCAACGCTCACCCCGGTGTTCTTGGTGATCTCTCTCAAGTCGATAATGCATTCGTGCGCGATGTAGCCATTCTTACCTTTGTAGAGAACTGGATAGAACGGGTCGAGTTTCTGCGCGATGTAATTAGCGGAGAGAATCGCAACTTGAGTTGCTTTTGTTAATCCATCTCCCCCCATCATGCGGATATACGCCCAAGAGATAGGAAGGATGCTTGCCGAGCCGTAAGGCGCAGAGCTGACCGGGCCAGGTCCTGTTGTGGGGCCACAACTCGCATCTAGCGGATGATTGGGTAGGAATGGCGCTAAGTGCGCTCGAGCAATAACAGGGCCTACGCCTGGTCCCCCGCCGCCGTGAGGAATGCAGAAAGTCTTATGAAGATTAAGGTGTGAAACATCTGCGCCGAACTTTCCAGGTTGAGAGAGCCCAACAAGTGCGTTGAGATTTGCTCCGTCTACATAAACCTGCCCACCTGCTGCATGAATCATCTCGCAAATCTCTGAGATAGCTTCCTCAAATACTCCATGAGTGGAGGGGTAAGTAACCATTAACGCGGCCAACGTATCGCCGTACTCCCCTATCTTGGCTTTTAGATCATCCAAGCTGACATTGCCAGCGTCGTCGCATGAGACAACGACTACCTGCATGCCCGCCATAATTGCACTAGCCGCATTCGTTCCGTGGGCGCTGGAAGGGATCAGACAGATGGTCCGATGTGATTCGCCACGGGCATCTAAGTAGCCACGAATAGCGAGCAAACCTGCAAATTCGCCTTGTGAACCGGCGTTTGGTTGAAGTGAAACTGCGTCATAGCCAGTGATTTTGATTAACCAGTCAGAGAGCTGTGCAATCAATTCACGCATTCCTGAACTCTGATTCAACGGCGCGAATGGATGCAGACCGGAAAACTCTGGCCATGTAACGGGAATCATTTCAGTAGTCGCGTTGAGCTTCATGGTGCAAGAACCTAATGGAATCATTGTGCGATCTAATGCCAAATCCTTATCAGCGAGTGCACGTAAGTAGCGCAGCATCGATGTTTCGGAGTGAAAAGTATGGAAGAGGGGATGCGTCAAAAATTGCGTTGAGCGATTGAGTGCAGGTGCAATATTGGTGACTGCTCCCCCAACACTTACTCCAAAAATCTTTGCCAATGCGAGAACATCACTCCAGATTGTTGTTTCATCAAATGCAAGAGAGACAACATCTGCTGAAACTTTACGAATATTGAAACCGATCTTTAGCGCCTGGGCTACCAAGGAGTCAGCATCTACTTTCGAAACCGTCACCGTATCGAAGGTGCTTGCGTTTACTACTCCCCCAGCGGCGGCAATCGAAGCGCGCAGCGCCTCCGCAAATCCATGTATGCGATCCGCAATTGCTCTCAATCCTTGAGGTCCGTGCCACATCGCATAGAAGCCTGACATGTTTGCTAACAGAACTTGAGCAGTACAAATATTTGATGTTGCCTTATCTCGACGAATATGTTGCTCGCGAGTTTGTAGCGCCAATCGGAAGGCCGGGTTTCCGTGAGAATCGATACTCTGTCCTACCAGACGCCCCGGAATTGAACGCTCTAACCCAACACGCACGGACATAAAGCCAGCATGTGGTCCGCCGAATCCCATCGGAATTCCGAACCGTTGCGCAGAACCTACAGCGACATCTGCTCCCCACTCACCTGGAGATTTGATAAGTGTTGCTGCAAGCAGATCACAGGTCATAATTGCAATTGCTTCGCGAGCATGTAGCTCTGAAATCGCTTGACCTGGATTGGTTACATCACCATAGGTTGAAAGTTGAGCAATTACTGCTCCGAAGATATCTTCTTTAATGCTCACTAAACTTGATTTGAAATCATGCTCGATAATATTTATGTTCAGTGGCTTAGCGCGAGTATGAATTACCGCAGAAATATGAGGGTGGAGATTAACGTCGATTACGAAGACTGCTTCATCCGAGCCCTTCCAAATCCGTCTCGCTAATGTCATCGCTTCAGCAGCTGCGGTCGCTTCATCCAACATTGACGCATTAGAAATTGATAGTCCAGTCAAATCAGAGATAACAGTCTGAAATGCAAAAATGGCTTCCAAGCGACCTTGTGAAATTTCTGGTTGATAGGGCGTGTATGCCGTATACCAAGCAGGATTTTCGAGAACGTTACGAAGAATTACCGGTGGCGTGATGCTTCCGTAATAACCCATGCCCAACAAAGATTTAACGGCGGTATTTTTATTCGCCATGGTGCGAAGTTCCTCGATCGCTTCTACCTCGCT
>WLRE01000088.1 GCA_009698045.1 Actinomycetota bacterium
CCTGACTCGTCTGATTAAGCCCATGGGAATCAAGATTTCCGTGCTCGCTTCGGGTCTGCCGGTCGGCGGAGATCTCGAATATGCCGATGAAGTCACGCTCGGTCGCGCCTTTGAAGGACGCCGTACAGTCGAATAGTTCGTGATTCTGATTTATCCCAATATGTAAGACGCTGGCGCATCTTATTATGTGAGATATTTCCTTAATTAACTTTCCCGTCCCCAACTATTGCGGGATATTTCTCCTATGGGTTTAATTGTTCAAAAGTATGGCGGCTCTTCCGTCGCTGACGCCGAAGGGCTCAAGCGAGTCGCCAACCGCATCGTGGCCACCAAAAAAGCTGGCCACAAAGTGGTTGTTGTTGTCTCTGCCATGGGAGACACCACCGATGAACTCATCGATCTTGCTAATCAAGTCTCACCGATGCCGCACGGCCGCGAGCTCGACATGTTGCTCACCGCGGGCGAGCGAATTTCGATGGCGCTGCTTGCAATGGCAATCGGCAATCTCGGCCATGAAGCACAATCGTTTACCGGTTCTCAAGCAGGTGTTATCACCGACTCCAAACATGGAGCTGCACGCATTATTGATGTAACCCCGGGACGTATTCAGCATGCACTTGACGCAGGTGCAATAGCAATCGTTGCTGGATTCCAAGGCATTAGCCAGGATACAAAAAATATTACGACGCTCGGTCGCGGTGGTTCTGACACAACTGCAGTCGCACTCGCAGCTGCGCTCGAAGCTGATGTCTGCGAGATTTATACCGATGTTGATGGCGTCTTCACTGCCGACCCACGTGTTGTACCAAGCGCTCGCAAATTAAAGACCGTTACTTACGAAGAGATGCTTGAACTCGCTGCATCTGGTGCAAAGGTTCTCCACCTTCGCTGCGTGGAATATGCACGACGATTTGATCTACCTATTCATGTCCGCTCATCATTTTCAAATAACGAAGGAACATGGGTGGTTAAAGATCATCCAGAAGGAGACACCATGGAACAAGCAATCATCGCCGGTATCGCGCACGACAAGAGCGAAGCCAAGATCACCATCGTCGGTGTTCCTGACCGCACTGGTACTGCCGCCCGCATCTTCCAAGCGATTGCTGATTCGCAGATCAACATCGACATGATTGTTCAGAACGTCTCTGCTGCTGCAACTGGACTTACCGACATCTCATTCACGCTTCCTAAATCTGAAGGCTCAAAAGCCACCGAAATCTTGACCAAGATTCAAGGCGAAGTTGGATTTGCCTCGCTGCAATACGACGATCAAATCGGCAAGCTCTCATTAGTTGGCGCAGGTATGCGTTCACATCCAGGTATTACTGCACAATTCTTTGCTTGCCTCTCTGATGCTGGCGTGAATATCGAAATGATTTCAACCTCTGAAATTCGCATCTCCATCATCTGCCGCGCGACCGACCTTGAAAACGGTGTTCGCGCAGCACATACCGCCTTTGATCTCGATGCCGATCAAGTAGAAGCAGTTGTTTACGGGGGTACAGGACGATGAATTCAAAACTTCCATCACTCGCAGTTGTTGGCGCTACTGGCGCAGTCGGCACCGTCATGCTCGATATTTTGACTAAGCGACCTAATGTCTATGGCGAGATTCGCTTGATTGCATCCGCTCGTTCTGCCGGCAAGAAGTTAATGTGCCGCGGCGAAGAACTCACTGTTGTTGCGCTATCGCCAGAAGCATTTGATGGCATCGATATCGCAATGTTCGATGTTCCAGATGAGATTTCGGCCGAATGGGCGCCAATTGCTGCAGCCCGCGGTGCTGTCGTCGTCGATAACTCTGGCGCGTTTCGAATGGATCCAGAAGTTCCTCTTGTTGTTCCAGAAGTAAATCCAAAAGAGGCGAAGAAGCGGCCTAAGGGAATTATCTCTAACCCCAACTGCACAACTCTTTCGATGATTGTCGCTATGGGTGCGCTCAACAAGAAGTACAAACTCAAAGAGTTAGTTGTCTCTTCCTATCAAGCAGCTTCAGGTGCTGGCCAATCTGGTATCGATACCTTGCGCGCGCAGATTTCTGCAGTTGCTGGCTCTAACGCTGGTGATGTCGCCGGAGATTCTCGCGCCATCATTAAAGATTTTGGGCCTTTCCCAGCACCGCTCGCACTCAATGTTGTTCCTTGGGCTGGCTCATTAAAAGAGAAGGGCTATTCATCGGAAGAACTTAAAGTCCGCAATGAATCCCGCAAGATTCTAGGAATGCCAGATCTTAAAGTCTCTGCCACTTGTGTGCGCGTTCCAGTTCTTACAACTCACTCACTAGCTGTTCATGCGACTTTCAAGAAGAAGGTTCATCGCGAAGAAGCACAAGATGTTCTTCGTAGTGCTGCCGGAGTGCAGTTGCACGATGATCCCGAAAATTACATCTTTCCTACACCAGCCGATGTTGTCGGCACTGACCCCACATGGGTTGGTCGCGTTCGCCGCAGCCTCGATGATAATCACTCACTCGATTTATTCTTGTGCGGAGATAATTTACGCAAGGGAGCAGCGTTAAATACTGCTCAGATCGCAGAACTCGTCGCACAAGAATTCAGTAAGTAAACCCGTACACTTACGGGCATGTCAGTTCTTGTTGCAGGTGGTACCGGCCTGGTCGGTTCAGCCATCGTCCGAGAACTTCAATCGCGAAATGTAGACGTCCTTGTCGTAAATTCTAAGGTTGTTGATCTGCTCGATCGCAAAGCAACTTTTGCCTACATTGCCGATCACAAGCCAGAGACAATTATTGATGCAGCGGCCATGGTTGGTGGAATCGGCGCAAACAATTCTTATCCGGTCGATTTTCTTAGCAATAACGTTCAGATCCAAACCAACCTCATGGATGCTGCTCATGCCGCCAAAGTGCCTGGATTTCTCTTCTTAGGTTCTAGTTGTATTTATCCGCGCGATTGTGCGCAGCCCATCAAAGAAGAGTATTTACTTACCGGCCCACTCGAACTTACCAATTCTGCTTATGCGGTTGCAAAAATTGCCGGCATAGAACTCATTAAGTCTTATCGCAAGCAATACGGTTACAAGTGGATTTCGGCGATGCCTACCAATCTGTATGGCCCTAATGACAACTTTGATTTAGAAAATAGCCATGTTTTTCCTGCCCTAATTCGCAAATTTAGTGAAGCCGCACAATCAGGAGATGCGGTTCAACTCTGGGGCACTGGCTCTCCCAAGCGCGAATTTCTCCATGTGGATGATTTAGCTAAGGCAGTTGCTGTTTTACTAGAAAAATATAACTCTGACTCACATATCAATATTGGTAGCGGCGAAGATGTGACAATCAAAGATTTAGCGACCTCAATCGCAATGGCCACTGGTTTTACTGGCGAAATCAAATGGGACGCAACCAAGCCAGATGGCACCCCCCGTAAAGTTATGGATGTCTCTCGAATTAAAGCTTTAGGCTGGAAACCAGAGATATCTCTCCAAGATGGAATTGCCCAAACGGTAGAGTGGTACCAAGCAAACAAAATGAGTAAGGGATAACCATGAGCAAGCGCGCATTCATCACCGGTATTACCGGACAAGATGGTTCATACCTCACTGAACTCTTGCTCTCTAAAGGCTATGAAGTACACGGACTGATCCGTCGCTCTAGTTCATTCAACACTGGCCGCATCGATCACATCTACGAAGACCCACACACGCCAAATCCGAAACTTAAACTTCATTACGGTGATCTCACCGATGGCGTAAATCTCACTAACTTAATTCGCGAAATCGAACCGCACGAGGTCTATAACCTCGGTGCGCAATCACACGTTGCAGTCTCATTCACGATGCCGCAATACACCGGCCAAGTAGACGCTATTGGCGCAGTCTCACTTCTTGAATCTATCCGCGCATCTGGCGTTAACACTCGCTTCTATCAAGCAAGCACTTCAGAGCTTTACGGGTCAACTCCACCACCACAGAATGAAGAGAGCGTCTTTCGTCCACGCAGCCCGTATGCCGCAGCAAAGTTGATGGCATATTGGTGTGTTGTGAATTATCGCGAAGGCTATGGATTGCACGCTACTAATGGAATTTTGTTCAACCATGAATCACCTCGTCGCGGTGAAACATTCGTTACTCGCAAAATCACTCGCGCAGTTGCCAAGATTTCACAAGGCAGCAAAGAGAAGCTTTACCTCGGCAATCTCGATGCTGTACGAGACTGGGGTTATGCCAAGGAATATGTCGAATCCATGTGGCTCATGCTTCAACAAGATAATCCAGATGATTACGTTGTTGCGACCGGTATCGGTGCGACTGTAAAAGATTTCTGCGAAGTTGCATTCAATCGCGTTGGCCTTAATTGGCAAGATCATGTTGAAATCGACGAGCGTTATGTTCGCCCCACTGAAGTTGATGCCCTGATTGGAGATCCTTCAAAGGCACATAAAAAGCTTGGCTGGAAAGCGGCAACAGATTGGCGCGGCCTGGCAGAGTTGATGGTCGATGCAGATGTTGAAATGGTTAAAGCAAAGAGCCGTTAATAACGGCTCTAGTAAATTTCTCTAACGCCTCTCGCACTTTCTTGTAAGCCTCACTTTTTACATCAAAACACGTAGGAGTGAGTTCAAGTTGGAGCGCCTTTATTCCCGCACTCTGCAAATTTGATGTAACAGTTTGAGGTCCTGCTCCGAACGGCCATCCCACCGAGGTCTCTAACCCCACATTTTCCAAATTGCTTTCAAGGCTCTGCCAAATTCCTTCGACAAGTTCAGGGTGTGTGCCGGTTCCGATACAGGCAGGGAATCCTCGGTCTCGCATCATGTGTAAGTCGAGTGCAAAACCATGCGGTAACAACTCTTTCGCACGAATTACATATGGATGATCTGCATCCCAATTAGGATCAGAGTGCAGCGGTGGAATTGTTCCGATTGCACTAGCGTCGAATAGTCGAGCAAGCTCAATTGCTAAATCTAAGCTTCCTGGTTCGGCCGCCTTGGGTAAGCCATCTCGCACTTGTTCGGCGTTATGGGGAGCCGAGAAAAGTATCGGAATAGTTCCTAATCGCTCTTTCCATGAGCCCCACTCTGCATGGTGCAGGGTTACATCTTGTGAAGTCATAGACTCTCTCATCCGAAGCGTTGAGTTGAGAATAGCACTGGAGGCAGCGAATGGAGATTGCACTTCTCTCTTTTCCGCAGGTACTTCCAGAAAATCTTGCCTCACTTCGTCAAGCAGCAACTCTCAAAGGAATTAATCTCAAAGAAATTGAACCAACGCAGCTTTCGTTAATGATTAGTCCGAACGACAGTAAGGTCTTCTATCAGGGTCAGCCCTTTAATCCCCAAGTTGTTCTCCATCGCACTGTTGCAAAATTTATGCACTTGGTTAAACCAATACTTGAGGTGCTCGAGCATTCTGGAACGATTGTCATTAACAATCC
>WLRE01000089.1 GCA_009698045.1 Actinomycetota bacterium
ACGTCGTTGGCGCGTGCGATAGCGGTTGGATCGGTTCGACGAGAGAACTCTTCATTAAGAGTATGAATCTCTGATTCAACTTTTTCGACTCTGGCATCTAGCGCGGCACGCTTAGCACGCTCGGTCATGCCGATCTTGTTCCATTGCTCCATGAGTGCGCGAAACTCTTTCTTTGCGACGTGGAGATCAGAAATTGGAAGGATGGCTTCAATTTTCTTGATCAACTCTTCGCGCTTCTCGAGATTTGCAGCCATTGTTTCAGTGCGCTTACCCATGTCGGCATTCTTGGCTGCGAAGAACTGATCTTGAGCGGCCTTGAAGCGCGCCCATAGTTTCGCATCGACGGTCTGCTTGCCCCGGCCAGAGGCCTTCCAGGCATCCATCAACTCTTTAAAGCGGCGAGCGGTATTGAGCCACTCTTTACTGGTTGCAAGTTTTTCAGCTTCCGCGACAATTGCCTCTTTCTTGCCAGCAACTTCGGCGTTAACACTTTCGAGCGACGCGAAATGTGTGCGGCGGCGTTTATCAAACTTATTACGAGAGGCGGAGAAGCGCTTCCAGAGTTCGGTATCGGTGGTTTTGTCCAGCCGAGGAGCAGCCTTCCATGCATCCATCAGAACTTTCAATCGTTCGCTAGTGGATTTCCAGCTCTCAGAAAGAGCGAGAGATTCGGCTTCAATAACAAGCTTCTCTTTCTCAAGAAGCGTCGCAGCGCGCTTAGCCTCACGTACTGCTGATTCGAGATCTTTTCGCTCTTGGTATGCAGCGCGGTGATCTTCAATGAGGGCAGGGAGTTGGTCGACCGATGCAGCAAGTGTTGCAAGATCTCCTACGCCATTCAAATTCTTGATTTGTTCGCGCAATTTGTTTACTGCTTCGTGCGCATCAGAAGGAACGAGTGCTCCATTTTTGATACGGGCAGCCAGTAGTACGACTTCAGAGGCAGCCGATTCAAATTTACGGACAAAATAAGTCAGAGCTTCTTCAGCACTCTTTCCGGGATATGAACCGACTGAACGTTCGCCTTCAGGAGTACGGACATACACGATGCCATCCTCGGCAACTCGGCCGAATTGAGATGGATCTCCGATAAGTGCGGATGCTGCTGAGATTGGATTCTGCTCTGCAGGCTGATGTGGTGTTGCGTCCATAGGTGCTCCTTCGTTGCGCGTCATTCGCCGAGGTGGCGAACTCGTTATGGATATAGCTGCTGATGGTTAAGGCCAAATGACCTTGAATTCAGGAAGATAAAGGTACCCTGAAGACACTATCCGAGTCGAAATTGTGCGCTTTGGCATGAATATCGCACGCTGGTTGAGCATATATCTGGGGGAGAGTTAATTGATACTGGAATCCATCCCAGCCCCTTACTACGGTACAAATTGTTGGATATTCGCACCAGCCAAAAACTCGGAGTGTTTCATCGTAGATCCAGGAATGGCTATTCCCAATCTGATGGGGCCAATTCAAGAGATTGTTGGTAAGTACAACCTAAAGCCAATAGCAACCTTGGTTACACACGGGCACCTAGACCATACTTTTACAGTTCAACCGCTCTCTGACAAATATGAAATTCCTGCATACATCCATAGCGCAGATCGCAAGACGCTAGGAGATCCCTTTCGAATATTGACCAAGAATGGACCGATTGAGTTAATTCTCAAGGAAATGGGTGTGACGAAATTTTCCGAACCCCGTGAAGTTCGAGAAGTGAGCGACTTGCTGACCCTTTCTATCGCCGGATTTGATATTACGGTTCACCATGCACCGGGACACACAACAGGCTCGGCAGTCTTTGTCGTCAATGATGAGTATCTGCTTTCTGGTGATGTGCTTTTTGCTGGTGCTATTGGACGCACCGATTTACCGTCTGGTTCCTCGGCAGATATGAAGAAATCTCTCGAAAAGAAGATTTTGCCGCTCTCAGATGAGCTAATAGTCCTTCCTGGGCATGGTCCACAATCTACAATTGGACGTGAACGCAAGAACAATCCGTACTTGCAGAGAAGCTTTCTTGATTCACCAAGCATGAAGGGGGAGTAATGAGCAAAATTCAATCCCCTAAAGGCGTGAGTGAATACTTCCCGCCACGTTCTGCAAACTTTGAATATGTGCGCAACGCGATGATTGCAGCCGCGAAGAACGCAGGCTATTGGATGATGGAACTTCCAATTTTTGAAGAGACCGAATTATTCGTTCGTGGCGTGGGGGAGTCGACCGATGTCGTCTCCAAAGAGATGTACACATTTGAAGATCGCGGAGGCCGCTCCATAACTTTGCGACCAGAAGGAACTGCCGGGGTCATGCGCTCGGTGATAGAACATAATCTAGATAAGGGTCAATTACCGGTGAAGGTTTGGTACTCCGGGCCATTCTTCCGTGCCGAACGTCCCCAAGCCGGGCGGTATCGACAGTTTTATCAAGTCGGAATCGAAGCCATCGGTGCAGATGATCCTGAAATTGATGCAGAAGTTATTGCAGTTGCACATCGAGCATTTACAAGTATTGGTTTATCAAATTTTAGACTCGACCTAACCTCACTGGGGGATTCAGAATCACGTTCGCGTCATCGCAAAGACCTGGTTGCATATATAGAAACGTTAGATCTAGATGAGGCAACGAAGGAGAGAGCGGCGCTCAATCCGTTACGTCTCTTTGATGACAAGCGCGAAGAGATACGTGCGAAGATGAGCAACGCTCCATTACTTGTTGACTACCTCAATGCTGATGCGGCGGCTCACTTCGAGCAGGTCCAAAGACTTCTCCGCTCTTTTGATATTCCATTTACTCTCAATCCACGTATGGTCCGAGGGTTGGACTATTACACTGGTACAACTTTCGAGTTTGTTCACGAGGGACTTGGCGCGCAATCAGGAATTGGTGGCGGTGGTCGCTACGACGGATTGATGGCCGATCTCGGTGGCGCAAATCTATCCGGAATTGGTTTTGGTCTCGGCGTTGATCGAGTATTGCTCGCCGCCGAAGCAGAAGGCTTGCTCAGTGAAGAAAAGCTCGCACATGATCCACTAGATATCTTTCTGATTGCGATGATTCCGGCCGCTAAAGATTGCGTCGCTCTTCTGACTAATTCATTACGAAATCTTGGAGTTCGCGCTGATATGGCCTATGGAGATAGGGCTCTTAAGGGGGCAATGAAATCTGCGGATAAGAGTGGCGCTCGATTCAGCGTTGTGATCGGTGAGGATGAGATTGCGAGTGGGGTAGTCAAGGTCAAAAATATGGAATCTGGAAGCACGGAGTCGATTACACTAGGCGATCTGAACGCTTGGAAAGGCGCTCTGCTTCACTGATTTTTTTTATCGCTCACCAGAAGAAGAGAAATAGGTTTATCTAGATGCTACGCACACATGATGCAGGAACTCTGCGCAAGAGCGATGTTGGCTCCACGGTCACATTGGCTGGTTGGGTAGCAAGACGTCGTGATCATGGCGGTGTCGCATTCATCGATGTGAGAGATGCTTCAGGGGCAGTACAAGCGGTCATTCACGATGAGAAACTCGCAGGTTCACTCCGAGCCGAATGGTGCATTCTCTTGACTGGCAAAGTATCAGCCCGTCCGGACGGTAATTCTAATGAAGCGATTCCGACCGGCGAGATTGAGATCATCACCGAATCGCTACAAGTTCTCAGTGAGGCCGCGCCATTACCGTTTCCGGTTGATAGTGGCGATGTCAGCAACATCAGCGAAGAAGTTCGCCTGAAGTATCGCTATCTCGATCTGCGACGTGAAGGCCCATCGAAGAATCTGCGCCTGCGCTCGAAGGTTACTTCGGCGATTCGCACTGTTATGGATGACGAAGATTTTCTTGAGATTGAAACACCATATCTGACTCGTTCAACACCTGAAGGTGCGCGCGATTTCTTGGTGCCGGTTCGACTTCAACCGGGTAGTTGGTACGCCCTACCTCAGTCGCCACAGCTCTTCAAACAACTTCTCATGGTTGCTGGCATGGAACGTTATTACCAGATTGCACGTTGTTTCCGCGACGAAGATTTTCGGGCCGATCGCCAACCAGAATTTACCCAACTAGATATTGAGATGTCTTTCGTGGACCAAGCAGATGTCCTTGCTGTTGCTGAGAAAGTTTTGACTCGGGTTTTCAAATCCGTCATCAATTACGATATTCCTACTCCCATCCCGCACATGACTTATTGGGAAGCGATGCGCCGCTACGGATCGGATAAACCAGATCTTCGTTTTGGCAACGAGCTTGTGGATGCCACGGAATTTTTTGCAGAGACAACCTTCCGAGTTTTTCAAGCCGATTACGTTGGTGCAGTAGTTATGCCTGGCGGAGCTTCATCAGCTCGTCGCGAACTCGATGCTTGGCAGGAATGGGCTAAGGCTCGTGGAGCGAAGGGACTCGCATATATTTTAGTTGGTGAAGATGGAACATTAGGTGGCCCGGTTGCTAAGAATCTGTCAGAGAAAGAGAGCGCATCTATCGCCGCTCACGTCTCGGCCCAGCCGGGCGATGCCATTTTCTTTGCAGCTGGTGAGAGAATTTCATCGCTCAATCTACTTGGTGCTGTTCGCCTCGAGATCGGCAAACGTTGCGATTTAATCGATCTCACCAAATGGGAATTTCTCTGGGTGGTAGATGCTCCGATGTTTGAAAGAGTTGATAGCACCATTCCCGACAGTGGATGGACCGCGGTGCACCACCCATTTACGGGACCAAAGCCCGAGTTTGCAGATACATTCGATAAAGATCCAGCATCCGCATTGGCATATGCCTACGACATCGTTCTCAATGGCAATGAAATTGGTGGTGGCTCAATCCGTATCCATGACCGTTCAATGCAGCAGAGAGTCTTTGACACTATAGGTCTCTCGCCCGCTGAAGCCGAGAGTAAATTTGGATTCTTGCTTGAGGCGTTTAATTACGGACCGCCGCCGCACGGTGGGATCGCGTTAGGTCTAGATCGCCTATGTGCACTTCTTGCCGGAGCTGATTCTATTCGCGAAGTTATTGCCTTCCCTAAGACCGCTAGTGGCGGGGACCCACTGACTGGCGCCCCAACTCCTATTACAGCACCACAACGCAGAGAAGCCGGTGTCGATTTTGTACCGGAGAAAATTCAACCTAAATAGGGCAGACTTCCTGCGTGAAATCTTTGCTGAAGGCTTCGGCTGCTGCGATCGTTGTGATCGTTGCGCTATCGGGATGCACTTCCACCCCCTCTAATACATATGCAAAGAGT
>WLRE01000009.1 GCA_009698045.1 Actinomycetota bacterium
AACCGGAATTGATAAGCAGCTGAATGCGGAAGAGAGACGCCTGATTTACCAAATGCGCGCATAGTCAGACCAGAGCAATCCCAATACGTTGTACCTGAAGCGCCAAACACATATCGATCGCCAATTTGTTTGATTGCATAGCGAAGAGCTATCGCACCACGCCCAGAACCAATCTTTGCGCTAGCAATTGCTTTTCGGGAGTAGGCCGCATCCGCGTTCTCCTCATCTTTGGCCAGGGCAGCCAATCGCGCTTGCTCCTCTTTAGAGAGTTTTGAGAGAAGAGTTTTGGCTTGTGCCAGCTTCTTATTGGCCTGTGCTTGGCGCGCAACAAATTTATCGTGAGCCGCTTTGACTAGTGAGAGTTTGTCATTTACCACCAATGACGTTGCCTGAAGACGTTGCTTGGCAACGGTGTACTGACGCAGCTTTGATGCCTTCTTTTTTGTGATCAAATCAAGGGTGGAGGATTGTTCTAAATACAAGGTGGGATCAGAAGAGAAGAGCAGTTGTAAGCCTTGACCCAGACCGCCGGTTTTATATTGCTCTGAGGCTATCGCCCCTAAAGTTTTGGAATACTGAGCAACGGTTGCTTGATCGGCCTTTGCTTGATTCTGCACTGTCGCCAATTTTCGTGTCAGGCTGCTCATTTCAAAGCCAGCCTGTTGTGCGCTTTCGGCGATACTCGTTGCTTGTTGCTGAAGCGAGATGACCTGTGCGCGAATCTGCGCGAGGTTTGCGGCATGAACAGCGCCTGCAAGAGGCAGGCTCAGCGCAAGTGCGAGCGGCGCCGCGCATAACCTAAGCAATAACCGTGCAGAAAGCATTGGCCTAGGGTACCAGCCACGCTTTTTGCGCTTAAGTCCCCGCTTACTGTGCGAAACGAAGTGGCGGTACGAGGCCATTCTCAGCGAGCACAGATATTGCTTGAACTTGATTCTCAGATATATCTTGCACGAGCGCACCCTCGCTAGTGATCTCAAGAAGTACAGAGATGACGCACTCACCGCAAGCAAGGTTTTTCATGACACATGTATCACAGTTGATCTTCATAGCTAAACGCTAGGGCAGAGCACTGACAGTGGCGTGAGTTCTGTCGTAGATTTGCGACATGTGGATTAGAGCAAACCTCGTACTCGGCGCAGATGGCCAGAGCACCTTTGAGGGCTCCTCAAAATCGCTGAGTTCACGCTTTGATCGAGCCAGATTTCATTCCATTCGGGGCCAGAGCCAGGCCATTCTGATCGGGGGCAATACCGCCAGAATCGAGCCATATGGCAGAACGCCAGTCCGCCTAATTGTGCTGAGCAAAAGCGGCGAGATTCCAGAGCTTGTGAAGAAGAATCCAGCAGCCGAAATATGGAATCTCTCCCCCGCACAAGCAATATCCAAATTACGCTCCGAGGGCGTGGAGAGAATTCTAGTCGAGGCGGGCGCTTCCATCGTTCAAGAGTTGAGCACTCAGAATTTATTAGATGGAATTTACGTCACGCACACAAATTTTGATAAAGGTGAGAACATAATTGATATCGCAGCAATTACCGAAAATATGGTCATTGAAAGTGCTGAAGATAGCGATGGGGAATCTTTCATTTACTACGCTAGAAATTAAGTAGCAATCAAAGAGAGATTAAGGCAACACCAGTAACCGCAAGAATAATGCCTAGGTATTGAACTCTGTGCAGTCGCTCATGCAAAATTTTGAAGGCGAGCAAGGATGTAACTATCGGAAAGAGCGAACCGAGAATCATTGCAACTGAGACCAATCCTTTTGTGGTGGCAACGCCGAGCATCAGATTTGCTAGAAAATCGCTACATCCGATCGCAATCAAAATCGGAATATTAATTCGCGTAAATCCACCGATGGAGCGAACTTTAAGGGCGATCAAAATACAGAAAGCTACGGTCGTTACGCGCATTGATGTCATGGTGAGTAGCGAACTTGTCTTTGAACCTTGCGCCATAAATGTAAGGGCAGTTCCAAATCCAAGTGCAGCACAGAGACCCAGAAGGAGCGGTTTAATGGGAAGGCCCTTCGCAATTTCTGGTCCGGAGGCACAGAACGCGCCGACAAAGGCGATTGCCATTCCAATAAATTGAATTGATTGTGGCCGCTCGCCAGTTGCGAATGCCACTGTTAAAGGGATGATCGCGCTCAGCGAACTGATAGGAGAGACAACACCCATGCGTCCGGTTGCGAGTCCGGCATAAAATGCAGTGAGACCAAGGAATCCTGCGATACCTGCCCCAACTGCTGGTAGGAAATATCCATTCCAACTTAGTGTGGGAGCGATATAACTCCCCGAGCTAAGAACGAGGACTACTCCAAAGATTAGGCCGATGCCTTGAGTAACACCTGTAATCGCTAAGGATTGGAACTTCTTGGCAAGATTGCCGCCAAGAAAATCTGCAGTACCCCATAAAACACTGGAGAAGAGGGCGAGTATCGAAGCCATTTGCGAAGCCTACCTTTACCATTGGGGTGTGCGAACAAAGAGCTTTGATCAAATCATCACAGAGATTCGCGCCATTAGTACTCGCAATGAAATCTTTCTTGAAGAGGTTCCAGCGCCACAGAAATTAGCACCTTTCGCCTTTGCTTTAACTGCAGATGTAGAGCTCTCCCCCGACGATGACGAGGATTCCGCTACCGGAAGATTTGTACTTCTCCATGATCCAGCCGGACAAGAAGGGTGGTCAGGCGATTTTCGCTGCGTCACTTTTGTTCGCGCCGCTGTTGATCAAGATATGGCGAATGACCCGTTGCTCATTGATTTGGGATGGAGCTGGTTTCTCGAATCATTAAAGAAAGAGGGTTGCGAATTTATCGCTCCTTCCGGGACTGTTACGCGGGTAGCCAGCGCATCTTTTGGCACTCTCGAAAATAGAGAGAATGACAGCGAGGTGGAAGTCCGGGCATCGTGGACGCCCATCAATGGCAATGACATGGCCGCACATGTGCGAGCCTGGTTAAATCTGCTTGAAATTGCCTCTGGTATGCCGCCGATTCCACAAGGCGTAACTCAACTCTCTCGACACAATTGATTTAATTAATCTCTATATGCCGCAACCACTTCTCTCTCCGCGCGCCGGGCTATCGCCACTTGTTACTACTCCTGCTGGCTTACGAGAGGTAATTGCCGCACTCGCCGGTGGACATGGGCCAATCGCAATCGATGCAGAACGTGCCTCCGGCTACCGTTTCAGTCAGCGAGCATATTTAATTCAAATTTTTAGGCGAGGTGGCGGACTACATCTCATTGATCCTATTGCGACAGATTCACCAGAAATTTGGCGGGAAATGGGTTCGGCATTTGCCGATGAAGAATGGATTATTCATGCAAGTACCCAAGACCTTCCTTGTTTGCGAGATGTTGGTCTTGAACCTCAGATTCTTTTTGATACCGAACTTGGTGGGCGAATTGCCGGGTGTGAACGGGTAGGCCTTGGTCCACTTGCAGAATCACTGCTCGACCTCACTCTGGCAAAAGAGCACAGCGCCGTGGATTGGTCGATTCGACCGCTCAAGGAGGAGTGGCTCAACTATGCCGCTTTAGACGTTGATGTATTGATTGACCTGCGCGACAAAGTCGAAGCCTTGCTCGCCGAGAATGGGAAGTTAACTTGGGCGCTGGAAGACTTTGCCGCAATCCTCCACGCACCACCACCGCCACCAAAGAAAGATGCATGGCGCCGAACATCGGGTATGCACAAAGTTCGCGATCGATTAACCATGTCAATCATCCGCGATATGTGGGATGCGCGATCTGCTTTTGCGCAAGAGATTGATATCGCAGCCGGAAGAGTTTTCAATGATGATGCGCTAGTCGAGCTTGCTACAAAGCGACCAACAGAGATCAACGATTTTGCACACATCTTGACTAAGCGCACTCGAGTCACCGGCCAACCCATCGAAAAATGGTTTGATGTTTATCGCGCCGCGCTCCTGACTCCAATCGAAAACCAACCTGAACTTCGCACTCCTTCCACTGGGCTTCCACCCATCAAAATTTGGAGTACCCGCAACCCACTCGGGTATGCCCGGGTCACTCACGCCCGAGCAGCCATGGCTGATCTCGCCGAGCTCCACTCCATGCCGACCGAGAACTTGATCTCCCCTGAACTTGTTCGCAGAGTCAGCTGGGCGCCGCCGGCGGATCTGGGTGATTTAGGGGCAGAACTGGCCAAGTTAGGCGCCAGAGAGTGGCAAATTGAGCTTGTAACGCCCCTTCTTTCGCAGGCAATGCTCCAAGCCGTTCCGCTGGTCGTGGAGGTAGCCGAAGAGCCCGATTCGACCAGCGAGGCGAGTGAATCGTAGTGATGAATTACGCAACGTTTAAGTTGCTTAATTCCCCCAGCCACCCGTAGGCTTCTTGCATGTTCAGCACACTACTTGTCGCCCTTCGCGAAGGCCTTGAGGCCTCTCTGATTATCGGTATTTTGGTCGCTTACATTGTGCGAACCGACCGACGCAAATCTCTGCCATTTCTCTGGCTGGGTGTTGGTCTGGCAGTAGCGCTGAGCTTGATTCTTGGGGCATTCCTCACCTTCACTTCCACTCAACTCTCCCCTGCCGGCGAAGAAGTATTTGCTGGAACGAGTTCGATCACTGCAGTAGTGCTTGTTACCTGGATGGTTTTCTGGATGAAAAACAACGCGCGCCAACTACGCGACTCCCTCCATGCAAAGGTAGATACATCAGCGGCAATGGGAAATATTGGTTTAGTTGCAGCCGCTTTCTTCGCAGTCGCTAGAGAAGGCCTTGAAACAGCACTCTTTATCTACTCAAACTTTAAGACAGTTTCATCAGATACAGGTCCAACATTAGGACTCGTTATTGGTTTGACCCTCGCGGTTATCTTAGGAATCACCATCTACCGTCAAAGCATTAAAATTAACTTAGGAAAATTCTTCACGATCACCGGCACCGCTTTGATTGTTATTGCCGCGGGTGTTCTCTCCTATGCAGTGCATGAATTCCAAGAGTTCGGCGCTATTCCTGGTGAAGGCATGTATGCCTGGAACTGGACGGGCGGAGCTGATTCGGTTATCGACACCTTGCTCTCTGGAACAATCGGAATTGGAACAAGCATTACCTGGGTTCAGCTCGGTGTCTGGGCAATCTACCTTGGCACAACTCTGCGCTGGTATCTCAAGGCTGCCCCTCGCAAGGTCGCAGTTCCCGCTTAAATCCTGCAATAAACCTTCCCATATTCGCTACCCGCGAGTAACATAGGAGAGCAATCCCGCCCACACGACAGGGGAACTCTTCATGGCACAGCCTTCGCACACACTTCACGATGTAGTTCTCATCGATGCAGCTCGCACTCCCTTTGGTAAGGCAGGCAGCCTGTATGCCGGCACTCGTGCTGATGACATCATGATTCGTTGCCTTCGTGGCTTACTCGAGCGAAACCCTAAAGTCATACCTTCTGAGATTGATGACGTTGCAATTGCTGCTGCCACCCAAGTGGGTGACCAGGGAATGAATATTGGTCGTTCTGTTTCTATTCTCGCCGGACTTCCTAATACCGTTCCCGGCTATTCCATTGATCGTTGGTGCGCCGGTGCGCTTACGGCGGTCACAACAATTGGCGCTGCCATTGCAATGGGTCAATACGATTTAGGAATTGCTGGTGGCGTCGAACATATGGGCAACCATCCCATGGGAGATCTGATGGATCCCAATCCGCGATATTTGGCGGAGCGTTTAGTCGATCCCGATGCAATGGCGATGGGAAATACTGCAGAGCGGTTGCATGACAAATTTCCGCACCTCACCAAAGAGCGAGCAGATCGATATGCACTGGAATCACAGAACAAGACCGCAGCGGCTTACCAAGCCGGAAAAATTCAACGCGATTTAATTCCGGTTGCAGTACGAAGTGCCGAACTTGGTTGGGGTATGGCCACGGTGGACGAACCGCCACGTCCAGGTACAACCTACGAGGCGCTGGCTGCCCTCAAAACTCCATTTAGACCAGCAGGTCGTGTTACTGCGGGAAATGCCGCCGGTCTTAACGATGGCGCAACCGCGGCAATTCTTGCTAGCGCGGAGAAGGCTGCACAAATTGGAGCACCGGTAAAAGCAAAGTTAATCTCCTTTGCATTTGCGGGAGTTGAGCCAGAGATTATGGGTTATGGACCAGTTCCCTCAACCATTAAAGCGCTCAAAAAAGCTGGGCTGACCATTGAGGATATTGGACTCTTTGAAATTAACGAGGCCTTTGCTATTCAAGTTCTCTCTTTCCTTGATCACTTCGGAATAGCCGACAACGATCCTCGCGTTAATTTATATGGCGGGGCGATTGCAGTTGGTCATCCGCTCGCATCCTCTGGAGTTCGCTTGCTCATTAACTTGGCGCGTGGCTTTGAAGAGCATCCAGAAGTGCGTTACGGAATCACCACGATGTGCATCGGCTTGGGTATGGGCGGAACAATCATCTGGGAGAACCCTCACTTCAACGGAAAGAAGGCGTAGCCATGAGCGAGATTAAGTTGCCTGATGGCGCACCCGAAGAAGTCATTACTCAATCGCTCGTACGCGAAATCGACCTCACTCCATTTGGCCATACCGGAACTCTCTCCCTCATCACCATGGATAACGGAATGGATCACAACCGACCAAATACATTTGGTCCGCAATCACTAGTCGCGCTCAATGCAGCGATTACAGCGGCGCAAGAGAGCGACTCAGTTGCTATCGCTATAACTGGAAAGCCATTCATCTTTGCGGCTGGCGCAGATCTCTCTGGCCTCGGTTTTCTCCAAGATCATGGGCAAGCACTCGCTATCGGAAAATTAGGTCATGATGTATTTCGCCGTTTTAACGAGAGTGCCAAACCAACTTTTGCCTTCGTTAATGGGCTAGCGCTCGGTGGCGGACTAGAAGTTGCCCTTCATTGCAAGTACCGCACAACTGCAACTACTTCATTTACTGGACTTCCAGAATGCTTCCTCGGTCTGGTGCCAGGATGGGGAGGCGCAACTATTCTGCCCAAGCTCATCGGGCCTGAAAACGCTGTCCAAGTCATTATTCTCAATGCTCTCAATAACAACACAATGATGAAATCCAAAGATGCTTTGGCTCTCGGAGTAGTCGACGCAGTATTTGCTCCGGCAGATTTCTTGGAAAACTCCATCAAGTTTGCTGCAGAAATCCTTAACGGTTCTAAGTCCATCGTCCGTAACGATTTCTCTAAAGATGATGCCGCTTGGGAAAAAGCTCTTGCGACTGGCAGAGCAGCTATCGCCAAGAAATATGGCGGAGCAGATATCACCGCACCTAATAGGGCGCTGGAGCTAATCGCTGCCTCACGCACTAATTCTTTAAGCCAGGGTTTTGATGCAGAAGATGCAGCTCTCGCTGATTTGACGATGAGTAACCCGCTTCGTGCCTCACTCTATGCTTTTAATCTCATCCAAAAGAAGCGAAAGAAAGTGGAAGGTGCGCCTAAAGCAGCGCTCGCTCGCAAAGTAACCAAAGTAGGAGTAGTGGGCGCTGGATTGATGGCTTCACAACTCGCACTTATTATTCTGCGAAATCTCAAAGTCCCAGTTGTTATCACCGATCTTGATCAAGAACGAGTAGATAAGGGCCTAGCCTATATTCGCGGTGAGCTAACCAAACTCGTCGAGAAGAAGCGCATGACACCAGAATCAGCTGCTTGGCTCTCCTCTATCGTTACCGGCTCAACCGATAAGAAAGTATTTGCGGGCGCTGGTTTCGTGATTGAAGCAATTTTTGAAGAGCTCGAACTCAAGAAGCAGCTCTTTGCCGAACTCGAGAAGATTGTCACCCCCGAATGCATCTTGGCTACGAACACCTCCTCTCTTTCCGTAACAAAGATGTCGGAGGGTTTGACTAATCCTGAGCGGGTTATCGGATTCCACTTCTTCAATCCAGTGGCAGTAATGCCACTTTTGGAGATTGCGCGAACCGCCGCCACCGATGATGCAACTACTGCAACTGCGGTTGCTATCGGTAAAGAACTCAAGAAGACGATGGTGATTGTCAAAGACTCCCCCGCATTTGTGGTTAACCGCTTGTTAACTCGCTTTATGGGTGAGATCACCGATGCCATTGATGAGGGAACACCGCCAGAGATTGCTGATGCAGCCATGAAGCCACTGGGTCTGCCTATGACTTCACTTGAATTACTCGGTTTAGTTGGCCCTGGAGTTGCCCTTCATGTGGCCGAGACACTTCACAACAATCTTGGACCTCGCTATCGGATTTCACCTACGATGCAACGCTTTGTTAAAGAGGGCGTACGTACGTTCTACATTAAGAGCGAAGATGGAAAAATTAGCGCTAATCCGGCAGCGCTTGCGCTGCTCGAGAATGGCACTACTCCATCGACAGTGGAGCAAGTTCGCGCGCGTGCGCTAACTGCGCTCTCTCAAGAGGCAAGAATGATGCTCGATGAGGGCGTTATTGCTACAGCCGCTGAAATTGATCTCTGTATGTTGCTGGGTTGCGGATGGCCACTTCATTTGGGTGGAATCTTGCCGTATCTAGATCGTGAAGGATTTAGCGAGGCTGCTGGCGGTTCTCGTTTTCATCCGCCAGGTGTTGCTTCTCTGCTGTAAAGCCACCATCTTTAAGAGCGCTACTCCACGACACTAAATCGCGTGCGATATTTTGTGCGCTCATTCCTAAATCATTGAGAATTTCGGCGCGCTTGGAGTGCTCGATAAAGGAGAGCGGAACTCCAATTGAATGAATCGGAATTTCAAGACCAGCATCTCTAAACATCTCCGAGATTGTGCTGGCGATGCCACCATGGCGAATTCCATCTTCAACGACGACAACGCATTTATACCGTTGTGCCATAGTAATAAGTGAGTTCGGCAGCGGCTTAATCCATCGAGGATCGATAACGGTAACGCCGACATCTTCGCGATATGCCTGAGCTGCTGCTTCAACTGCGATTGTGGCCATCGCGCCAATGCTGACGAGAAGTACGTCAGCACTTTCGCCTCGGTAGAGAACATCAATTCCATCACGACGTTCGAAGGCGGGAATGTCTTTCTGGACCGCTCCTTTAGGGAAACGGACAAGGGAGGGAGCATCAGAAATAAGTAGCGCTTCGTTAAAAGTTTCGCGAAGTTGGGCGCCATCACGAGGCGCTGCAATATGCAAGGTAGGAACAATTCCACCTAAAGCCATATCCCAAATACCGTGATGGGAAGGTCCGTCATCACCCGTAACGCCAGCACGATCGAGAACGAAGGTCACGCCCGCTTTATGCAGTGCGACATCAAGAAGTAGTTGATCAAATGCTCGATTGAGAAATGTGGAGTAAAGCGCAACAACCGGATGCAAGCCCGCAAAGGCCATACCGGCAGCGCTAGTGACGGCATGTTGTTCGGCGATACCAACGTCAAAGGTACGCTCAGGAAATTCTTCTTGGAATTTATCTAGTCCTGTTGGACCCAGCATTGCAGCAGTTATTGCCACAATATCGCTGCGCGAACGACCCGCCTTAACGAGTTCATCCGAAAATACATTAGTCCAGCTCTCAACGGATTGAGAGATGGGAACACCAGTGTTGGGATCGACGATTCCAACCGCATGAAACTTCTCAGCTTCATCATTAACGGCAGGCGCGTGTCCGCGACCTTTCTCGGTAATGACATGAACGAGAACGGGTTGGCCAAAATTCTTAGCTTGGGTAAGTGCTTCTTCAACATCTTCAATGTTGTGGCCATCAATTGGACCGAGATATTTAAGGCCCAAGTCTTCAAACATTCCTTGTGGCGCGACAATATCTTTAATTCCCTTTTTTACTCCGTGGAGAGTTTCATAAATTGGGGCTCCAACAACTGGCGTCTTTTCAAGAACACCTTTACCCCAGTCCAAAAACTTCTCATAACCACTGGTAGTGCGAAGAGTCGAGAGATATGTTGCAAGCCCGCCGATGGTTGGAGAATACGAGCGTTCGTTGTCGTTCACGACAATTACCAGTCGCAGATTCTCTGCCGAAGCAATGTTATTAAGTGCTTCCCAGGACATCCCACCGGTAAGAGCGCCATCTCCAACAACTGCGACGACCGTGCGTTCGCTAACTCCTTGAATCTTAAATGCTTGTGCGATTCCATCGGCCCAAGAGAGCGCGGTGGAGGCATGTGAGTTTTCTATGACATCGTGTTCGGATTCCGAACGGTTGGGATAACCAGCAAGGCCACCACGTTGACGCAGCTTCGTAAATCCACCCGCACGCCCGGTAAGAATTTTATGTACATAGGACTGGTGCCCGGTATCAAAGACCACGACGTCTTGAGGAGATTTGAAGATTCTATGAATCGCAATTGTTAATTCAACGACGCCGAGGTTGGGCCCCAAGTGACCACCCGTTTTAGAGACATTATCAATCAGGAAAGCGCGAATCTCAGAAGAGAGCTGATCTAACTCTGAATAATTCAGAGGTTGGAGATCGCTTGGCCCCCCGATAGATTCCAACATATCTAAAGTCTAATTCCTAGTTACCGATTAAAGAAGTGAACGCAAGACATATTGCATGATTCCACCGTGGCGGTAGTAATCCGCTTCGCCAGGTGTATCAATACGGACGATTGCATCAAAACTCTTATCCCCTGCAGTGACCTTTAGAGTTTTAGGAGCTCCGCCGGTATTAAGAGCTTGGATTCCGGAGATCGAAATAACTTCTTCGCCTGTAAGGCCCAAGGTCTGCGCGTTAACACCAGGAGCGAATTGCAACGGAATCACTCCCATGCCGATTAAGTTCGATCGATGAATTCGCTCGAATGATTCGGCTATAACAGCTTTCACGCCGAGAAGTGCTGTTCCTTTAGCTGCCCAGTCACGTGAGGATCCAGATCCATATTCCTTGCCCGCCAAGATAACGAGTGGAATTCCTGCGGCTTGATACTCCATTGATGCTTCGTAAATAGTTGTTTGAACGCCATCGCGGAGAAAATTGCGGGTAAATCCACCTTCTATGCCATCGAGCAATAGATTCTTAAGACGGATATTTGCAAATGTTCCACGAATCATTACTTCATGGTTGCCGCGGCGGGATCCATAAGAGTTGAAATCCAAGCGCGCGATTCCGTTCTCTGCCAAATATGCGCCAGCTGGTGAATCAGCTTTGATATTGCCGGCTGGTGAAATGTGATCGGTCGTTACAGAATCGCCCAAGATCGCCATTACACGTGCGCCAGTAATGTCTTTAACGGGTTCAGGGTTGCGAGGCATGCCATCGAAATACGGAGGCTTGCGAACATAGGTGGACTTGAGATCCCATTCAAAAACTTTTCCGGTTGGTGTATCGAGTGACTTCCAACGATGATCTCCATCAAAGACGGATGCATAATCTTTGCTGAACATCTCGGAGGAAATTGATGAATCAATTACACTCTGAATCTCTTCCGCACTTGGCCAGATATCAGCGAGCATGACTGGCTTACCCTCTTTATCCGTTCCGATCGCATCTGTAGCAAAATCGTGGTTCATGGTGCCGGCAAGTGCGTAAGCGACCACCAATGGCGGCGATGCTAAGAAGTTCATCTTCACATCTGGGCTAATGCGTCCTTCGAAGTTACGGTTACCGGAGAGAACTGCAGAGACGGCGAGATCATTCTCATTGATTGCCTTACTGATTTCTACAGGAAGCGGGCCAGAGTTACCGATACAAGTAACACAGCCATAACCGACCAAGTTAAAGCCGAGCTGCTCCATGTAAGTCGTGAGTCCAGCACGGTCGTAATAATCGGTGACAACCTTTGAACCGGGGGCCAACGACGTCTTTACCCAAGGCTTTGATGTCAAACCCTTCTCCACTGCCTTCTTGGCCAGCAACGCTGCACCAATCATGACGGATGGATTTGAGGTGTTGGTGCATGAAGTGATGGAGGCGATAACTACATCGCCATTCGTTACCGATGTTGCAACTCCATTAACACTTGCTGGAATTTTTTCGCGAGAAGTTTTGTCGGAGAAGTAAGAAGGGAGCACCTTTTCAAATGACTTCTTTGAATCCGATAGCGCGATGCGATCTTGTGGTCGCTTTGGTCCAGCAATAGATGGAACGACGGTTGAGAGATCAAGTTCGATGGATTGCGAGAAGCGCGGTGTGGTTTCAGGGTTGTGCCAGAGACCGACACGCTTTGCATATTTTTCGACAAGTTCTAGTTGTGCTGGCGTGCGACCAGTCAGTGCGAGATAGCGAATAGTTTCGTCATCGATCGGAAAGATGGCGCAGGTGGATCCATATTCTGGTGACATATTGCCGATGGTTGTGCGATTAGCCATTGGAAGTGCGGTAACTCCAGGACCATAGAACTCAACAAATTTTCCAACAACTCCGAGTTTGCGAAGCGCCTCGGTGATAGTGAGAACTAAATCTGTAGCCGTCGTGCCCACTGGCAACTTGCCATGAAGTTTGAATCCCACAACTTGAGGAATCAACATCGAGACGGGTTGGCCGAGAAGTGCTGCCTCAGCTTCGATGCCGCCAACGCCCCAACCTAGGACGCCCAGACCGTTGACCATAGTGGTGTGTGAATCGGTACCCACGACAGTATCTGGGTATGCACGCAGAACGCCGTTTACCGTGCGAGGCATAACAACTCGAGCGAGATATTCAATATTTACTTGGTGCACGATGCCTGTGCCTGGCGGAACAACTTTAAATTCATCGAATGCAGATTGTCCCCAAGAGAGGAAGCGATAACGCTCGCTATTGCGTTCATATTCAATGTCAACATTCTTTTCAAAAGAATCTTTCGCGCCATAATTGTCGGCCATGACCGAGTGATCGATAACAAGTTCGGCTGGAGCCAGTGGATTTACCTTGGTGGGGTCGCCGCCAAGTTCTGCAATCGCTTCTCGCATAGTTGCAAGATCTACAATGCATGGAACGCCAGTGAAATCTTGCATGATTACACGAGCTGGGGTGAATTGAATTTCAGTATCTGGTTCAGCTTTTGGATCCCATTGTGCAAGAGCTTTGATTTGATCTGCTGTGATATTTGCGCCATCTTCGGTACGAAGTAAGTTCTCCAAGAGAACTTTGAGGCTAAAGGGCAGGGTCTCTGACCCTTCAAGAAGTGAGAGATCGAAAATCTCGTAACTCTGGCCTGCGGCCTCTAGCGTGGTCTTTGCGTTAAAGGAGTTTTTGCTCATGGCCCAATCTTAGCCTCGGATAAAACGAGCCACACATTCCACATGCTGAGTCATCGGGAATAGGTCGAAGCCCACTAGGTAATCGAGGTGGTATCCGGCCTTCTCTAAGAGATGTGCGTCACGCGCCAAGGATGCAGGGTCGCAGGAGACGTACACAATTGTTCGCGGCTTAGCTGCAACCATAGATTTCACGACCATCTCCCCCGCGCCAGTCCGCGGCGGATCTAGAAGGATGACATCGATCTTGCGGATGAGTGGAAGCTTCTGTTCCACGCGACCAGAATGAACCTCAACATTTTTCTGGGATGAAAATATTTTCGATGCATCCAGAGTTGCGCGATGGCTGGATTCAATTAAGTGCACTTTTCCAATATCTCCAACTTGCGCAGCAATCGGCGCGGTAAATAGACCAACTCCGCCGTACAAATCTGCCGCCACATCTCCAGCACGAAGTGCCATCAGATCGATGGCGAGTTTCATCAAAGTAGCAGGTGCGTTCTTATGCGCCTGCCAGAAAGAGCTCGGTGAAATTTCGTAGGTGAATTCGCCAACAGTTTCGTGCAATTGGGTGGGGCCAGAAATGCTTCGACCCCCGCGAGATACGTTGAGTTCGCCCGCACTAGAAAGTGCCATCTCGATACGGTCATCGCCCTTCCAGATACGGTCAAATAGTTCAGGTTTATCCATCTCTTCGGCAGCGATAAGACATTTATCAATCTCAGTGATCTCTTTACTGCGGGAAGAGAAGAGGCCAGCTCTACCATTTGGAGAAATTGCAAAATCCATTCGTGTGCGCCAGTGCAAACCATCATCGGGTTCAACACCAAGCACATCGAGATCTACTTCGATTTTTCCGAGGCGGGAGAACTGTTCTTTTACTACTTGTCGCTTGAGCTCTCGTTGGTGCGCAACTTGAACATGTTGAAAGTCGCAACCACCGCAACCATCAGGTACGGCGAACTTACAAGGCGCTTGAACGCGAAATTCCGAAGGAGTAAGAATTTCAACTGCATTGGCGCGAGCCATCTTTGCCGATACCGAGGTAATTTCGACAACGGCCCGTTCTCCAGTAATCGCATGGCGGACAAAAATGACCGCACCCTCATGTCTGGCGACGAAGTGGCCGCCGTGAGCGACTGGTCCAATATCTACGGTTACGCGTTGCCCCACCTCAAGTTTTTTCGGTGATTTTGATTCGAGAGGGGTGGTTGTATCCATGGGGCTAACCTTATGGGTGTAAGTTCTACTCCGTGCACATCGTCATCATGGGTTGCGGTCGAGTTGGTTCAGGTTTAGCGATAGAACTCGAAGCCGCTGGACATAGCGTTTCAATTATTGACCAGAGTCGTGAGGCGTTTCGCCGGCTCGGGGCTGATTTCCAAGGTCGCACCGTCATTGGTGTCGGATTTGATCGTGATACTTTGCTCGAAGCAGGTATTGAGAGCGCGGATGCATTTGCCGCCGTTTCTAATGGCGATAACTCCAATATTTTGGCCGCGCGCGTTGCTCGTGAGACATATGGAGTAGAAAACGTCGTTGCTCGCATCTATGACCCTGCGCGCGCAGAAATTTATCAGCGCTTAGGAATTCCTACCGTTGCAACTGTGCTCTGGACAACAGATCAGATTATTCGTCGCCTCACCCCCGAAGGTGCGCGCACGGAATGGCGCGATCCATCAGGAAAGATTGTTCTCGTCGAGGTTCATTTGCATGCTAATTGGTTCGGAAATCCTTCGAAAATGGTGCAACGTCTTACTCCCGCCCGCGTCGCATTTATTACTCGATTTGGCGAGGGCATGATTCCTAATGTGAATACGGTTTTACAAGAAGGCGACCTGGTTCACATCATGGTTCACGAGAGTGATTTAGCAGTAGTCGAAGCCGCGCTTGCTAAATCCCCTGAGGAGGCATAACCAGCCATGAAAGTTGCAATCATTGGCGCAGGCAATGTTGGCCGCGCAATCGCAAAAGAACTTATTGGTAATGGTCACAACGTCTTGCTCATCGACCGCGATCCCAAGGCGCTCAAGATGGAGAGTGTGCCAACAGCAGAATGGTTGCTCGCTGATGGTTGCGAAATTACTTCGCTGGACAACGCCAAACTCGATCAATGCCAAGTTCTGGTTGCCGCGACCGGTGACGACAAGGTCAACCTCGTTGCTTCACTTCTCGCTAAGACTGAATATGGCGTTCCGCGAGTTGTTGCTCGCGTTAACCACCCAAAGAATGAGTGGCTCTTTGATGATTCATGGGGCGTCGATGTCTCTGTTTCGACTCCTCGCATCATCGCTGCAATTGTTGAAGAGGCGGTCAGCGTTGGAGATGTTGTTCGTTTATTCTCACTGCGCACCGGCCAAGCAAATTTAGTAGAAATCACGCTTCCTGATGGTGCACCATGTGTAGGCAAGACCGTAGAAGAGTTAAAGCTCCCGCAGGATGCAACACTTGCTGCAATCTTGCGCGATAACCATGTGATAACTCCCGCGCCTCACGATGTCTACTCGGCCGGCGATGAACTTCTCTTTATCGCAACCGCTGCAGCTGAAGATCAGTTAAAGAGCTGTTTTATTTCTTAGTACTTGGCACTTTTCGAATTATCAACCAGCTCGCCCAAGCCGTTGCAAAAAATAGTGGGTACCCCATCGCAAGTCGCGCCGTTCCGAGCCAATTGATTTGGTTGGCGCGATAGAGCGGATACTGCACAAGTAATCTTGCAGCAAACATTCCAACCCATAACCAGCCAGCGCGGATATAAGCTGCTTTACGGCGTGGATCCTTACGCCACCTAAAATCTTCACCGAGAATTGGTCCAAGCATGACGCCCAGAAGTGGCCAACCGAAAAGGTTAGTTATCAGATAGAGAAGTCCATATCCCAAGTTGGTCAATAGACCAGGCAAGTAGAAATCCTTAGCCTCGCCAGAATGTCGGGAGAAGAGTGCGCATATACCAATGCCTACTAAGCCTGAGAGTGCATGTTGGAGAGTTTCTCGGCGAATCAATCTTGCAATTGTAAAAATCGCAGAAACAATGAGGGCGGCGATTACTGATCGGTTGAGGTTGTGCGAAAAGTTGAAAATAACAAGAAAGACCAATGAAGGAACACCGGTGTCGATGAGGCCGCGCTTTCCACCCAATGCTCCTATAACTTTGTCGCGATCTTCGTCATGTCCGTCGTATGACATTACTTCTCCCCCGTTGAACCGAAACCGCCTGAACCACGCCCCGTTCCGGGCAGTACATCTACCTCTATAAATGCAGCTTCTTCAAATTTCTGGAAAACCAATTGCGCAATTCGGTCACCTTTTTTGATAACGAAATCTTCTCGCAAATCGTGATTAATCAGAATGACCTGTAACTCTCCACGATAGCTAGCATCCACCGTTCCCGGAGTATTGACCATAGAAATACCATTCTTAATAGCCAAACCTGAACGGGGATGAACGAGTGCGACGTAACCAGGTGGCAACGCAATGGAGAGGCCAGTTGGGACAAGTGCCCGCTCTCCTGCCTTGAGCACCATATCGACGCGGGAGGAGATATCTGCGCCGGCATCGCCAGGTTTGCCATAACGTGGAAGTGGAACACTGGGGTCTAACCGAGTGATTAGTACGTTAACACTCATGGATTGATTTCGAAATCCGGATCTACAAATGCCAAGAGCTCTGGATGCTTGGTGACATAGGCAATATATTCCTTAGGAGCGTTATCTAGGAAGTGTTGCATCGAAACGATGATGTAGAGCGAGGCAGCGCGCACTGCGATCGGACCGTCTGGTCCACCAATGCGACCTACGGCTGAGGCATAAACCTTGCGATTTACTTGGCCAGTGATTTCTGCAGTTATGTATAAAACCGTGCCAATGGGAACTGGCAAAATGAAATCTGTTTCAAGTCGTGCGGTAACAGCAGGTGCGCGTAGCAACCACATCAATTTTCCGAGCGCTTCATCAAAGGCCAACGAGAGCAGACCTCCGTGCGCAAGACCAGGCGCTCCTTGATGATCTTCAGTCACAGTAAATTCTGCGGTGATGTCTTGGCCTTTGCCGACATGGGCAACGAGATGCAAACCGGTGGGATGTAATTCTCCGCAGCCAAAGCAATGGCCGAAATGTGAGGGGATCTTTGTCCCAGATTCAGGGGCTTTGGGATGGCGCGGCGGAATGATTGCGCCCTCGGGCGGGATAGTGCTGGGAACTCTGCTCACCGTCCAAGAGTAACCTTGCACCATGAATAAGTCAGCGCGGCATAAGGATAAGAGTTATGGCGTTGCCCTCTTTCACGAGTCGATGCGCGCTCCCATCTGGGTGATTGCCTTCTTGTTCTTCTTAATGGGTTCGCTCTCCCTGGCAGTATGGGCTGCGGTAGGCAATCTCCCCACTCTTCTCCTATCGCTGATCGAGCTTCTCATCATTGCGTCATATGTTCGCGCCACCACTTTAGAAATCACCGTAACGAAGGGCTGGTTTTTAGTGGGGCCTGCTGCAATCGAACGAGCATTTGTTCATCGCTTTGAAATCTTGGATGCACCAACGATGCGTAGGGCAAGAGGAGTGGAGTTAGATCCAGCCGCTTACTTGGCTATTCGATATTGGGTACCGACTGGAATTAAGGCCGCTATTCGAGATCCCAAAGATCCGACGCCATATTGGTTAGTGAGTTCAAAGCGAGCAGATGAACTAGCGAAAATTCTTAACCTCGCCGAACATTAAACTTTAGTTATTCGCAATCCTTACAGACTGCCTTTGCGCCTTCGCCCTTTGCAAGTTGTGAACTGTGGTGAACCAGGAAACATCTAGAGCAAGTGAATTCATCTTCCTGCTTCGGAACGACTCGAACCGTGAGTTCTTCGCCGGAGAGATCGGCGCCAGGGAGTTCTAGGTTCTCTGCTGCCTCTTCTTCATCAATATCTACTTGACCAGATTGAGCATCAGAACGACGAGCCTTCAGTTCTTCGAGGGACTCCTCGTGTAGCTCTTCATCCGTTTTTCGCGGTGTGTCGTAATCAGTTGCCATGGGGCGGATAGTGTCCTATTCCAGAGGTATATACCTAATCAACAGTCGGCGTGTCGAGATTATTCCCGACGGATTTAGCGTGAGTTGCCTTACCCGAGAATTCATTGAAAGTCTTACTTAATGCGGAGCGGATCTTGCCCGCGAGCAACGAGTCGCTCGAAGTGATGCTCGCGCTTCTCAGTGAAGCGTTCGACCTCAATCGCCATATTGTCCATAAAACTCTTGAGTTCTACTTGTGCAGCCTTGCCATCATCATCGAGGCCATCAACATTGTAAATATCCCACGCGCGTAAGACGGGGTTAAGGACGTCAGTGAGGTGCAGTGGTAAATCGTAAATTCCGGCAAGGGCAATCTGAACTGATTTGCGACCCCATCCTGGCATTCCTGCACCAGGCATCTGGAAATTAGTCACCACATCGGTGATTGCACGCATTGCAGCACTTGGCTCTAGCCTGATTGCTTCAGCCAATAGATTTCGATAGAAGAGCATATGCAGATTCTCATCTAGCGCTACTCGTGCAAGCATTCCTTCGCAGACGGCATCATTTGAAATTCGACCGGTATTGCGGTGTGAAACTCGAGTAGCCAACTCTTGGAATGATACATATGCAACGGTATGAAGCATGTCATTCTCGTAAGGGGTTTCATATCCCACTTGCATGTGTGCCATTCGCAAATCTTCAAGTTCTTCGGGATCGACGCCACGAGTGGCCATTAAATAATCGCGAAGAACGATGCTGTGGCGAGCCTCTTCGGCGGTCCAACGATTGATCCATGTACCCCATGCACCATCGCGGCCCATAGAGAGCGCGATCTCGGTGTGATAGCTCGGCAAATTATCTTCAGTCATTAAGTTAAGGACCAGCGAATCTTGAGCTACAGAAGTTAATTTAGAATCTTTTGCTTCCCAAGCATCACCATTGAGTGGCCCTGCAAATGTACGACCTTCAGACCAAGGAACATATTCGTGTGGATACCAGTCCTTAGTAGTCGTAAGGTGGCGGTCGAGTTCTTTAGCGACAGCTGGTTCAAGGTCGCGGATTAATCGAGACTGAATCTTTGGATCAATCGGCTTAACCATGAGGTGAGAATACTTTATGAGTACTGGTTACTCGCGAGTTCAGTCCAGACTATTTCTGGTTATTTAAGGTGATTTTGAACCTTTTGAGTGCGAGCACTTGCCTGCTCTGCTCTCCATTTTTCTATTAGAGCGTGGTTTCCACTCAATAAAACTTCCGGAACAGGTAATCCGCGCCACTCTGCAGGCTTGGTGTATGAGGGATATTCGAGAAGTACACCACCATCGGCAGTAGTAATGGAGTGTGACTCTTCGACAATAGATTCTGGATTACCTAGTACTCCTGGAATCAGCCTGATGATGGATTCCATAATAGCTAGCGTCGCAACTTCTCCCCCGTTAAGAACATAATCTCCAATGGAGAGTTCGTGCACGCGGAAACCGGGGGTATTTTGGTAATGCTCAGTGACGCGAATATCAATACCTTCATATCGACCACAAGCAAAGATCATGTGCTCATATGAACTCATCTCTTGCGCGATACTTTGATTGAATCTGCGGCCTGCAGGAGTGAGAATAATCAGGTCATGAATAGTGCCAGGGCGTTGTGCAGCAACTTGATCGATGGCCTTACCCCACGGTTCAGGCATCATGACCATCCCTGCGCCACCGCCATAAGGAGTGTCATCTACTGAATGGTGCACATTAGTCGCGTGCTGGCGTAAGTCGTGCACAGCAATCTCAACTAGTCCTTTTTCCTGGGCCTTTCCAATCAGGGATAAATTCAGAGGCGCCATATATTCAGGAAAGATGGTGATCAGATCAAAGGTCGGCTTATTCGACATCGAGAAGCCCTTCCTGCTCAACCACGGTGATTACTTTATTCTTCACATCAACCTGCGGAACGATGGCGCGAACGAAGGGAATCAGTAATTCCTTTCCAGCTCTATCTATAGCAAGAAGATCTTGTCCGGGCAGTGGCACAACGTCGGTGACTAGCCCTACTTCTACTCCAGCTTCCGTAACAACACGACATCCCAATAGCTGTTGGATATGAAAATCATCTTCATCTTCACTCTGCGCATCTACATCGACATCAGCCACGAGAAGGACATCGCGGAGCTTCTCCGCTGAATTACGATCCTTAATTCCATTAAAACCCAAGAGCAGAATTCCATTGTGATCGCGGACGGAGGAAATTGTGAGTGGACCAAAAGAAGCTGGCTCCGTCGCAAGGACAGAGCCAACAAAGAAACGTTCATCAGGTTCGTCGGTGCGAACTTCGATTGTTACTTCGCCGAGAACTCCATGCACGCGCCCAATTCGAGCGACGGTGAGGAGCATTGTTAACGGGCCTCGTCAGCCTCGATGAGATCGACGCGAACAGAGCGACCAGCGAGTGCGCTTACAACTGTGCGAAGTGCACGAGCAGTGCGACCATTGCGACCGATTACCTTGCCGATATCCTCGGGATTAACGCGAACTTCAAGCGTTGTTCCACGACGATGATTCTTCTCGGTGATCACGACATCTTCGGGATTATCGACGATGCCTTTGACGAGGTGTTCTAGAGCCTCATCGATCATAATTATTCAGCTGCGCTTTCTTCAGCAGGAGCTTCTGCAACAACTTCAGCAGGTGCTTCTGCAACAACTTCTGGAGCTGCTTCTTCTGCAACAACTTCAGCAGGAGCTTCGGCGACAACTTCAGCAGGAGCAGACTTAGCAGCAAGCTTCTCTGCCGCCTTCTTCTTCATTGTTGTAGCGCCATCCTTAGGCTCATCCATTGCATCTTTAACAGCAGCTTCGTAAGCAACACGCTTGTGTGGCTTCTCAGCGGCTTTGCGCAATGTGCCTTCGGTGCCAGGAAGACCCTTAGCCTTCTGCCAATCACCAGTGATCTTGAAAATTGCCTCTACGGCTTCAGTTGGCAGTGCGCCAACGCCCATCCAATATTGTGCGCGCTCTGAATTAACTTCGATGAATGATGGCTCAGAGATAGGTGAGTAACGGCCAATCTCTTCAATCGCGCGACCATTACGAGCGGTGCGAGCATCTGCAACAACAATACGGAAATGAGGTGTGCGAATCTTTCCGAGACGCATTAACTTAATTTTTACGGCCACGAAGGCTTATCCTTTTCATTAGGCGAACCGATTAAATTTCATGACAGTGGGAGCGTCAATCGATCAATAAGTCCTAGTTATATTCAAATCTCGCAGAAGGGGTAGAGGGCCCTTAAGCAGGTGGCTAATCTTGCCAGCCCTGCTCTCTTGCGCCAAATCGGCTTAATTGCCCTCTTCTTGAGCGCGTTTAGCCGGGTTACCAGACTTAGATTTCTTCTTGGGGGGCTGGTTTTTCACTGGTGCTTTCGGCATTCCTGGCATACCCGGCATACCCGCCATACCCGCCATACCCGACATGCCTGTCATACCTGTCATGCCCGGAAGCTGTGGCATTCCTTTGCCACTGCGCATCGCCTTCATCATCTTCTGTGCGCCACTAAAACGTTCCATTAATGAATTTACTTCAGAGACCGCACGACCACTGCCCTTAGCAATACGCGAACGTCTTGAGCCATTAAGAACTTTGGGATCCCGGCGTTCTAGCGGAGTCATCGATTGCACAATAGCTTGAGTGCGAACTAGTTCTGATTCATCAAATTGTTCAAGTTGTTTCTTCATCGCTCCAGAATTTGCACCTGGCAACATGCCAAGCAGCTTGGTCATAGAGCCCATCTTCTTCATAGCCTCTAGTTGAGAGAGAAAATCATCTAGCGTGAAATCTTCGCCGCTAGCAAATTTGGTCTCTAGCTTGGCTGCAGTATCTGAATCAAAAGCGCCTTTTGCAGTCTCGGCGAGTGTTGCAATATCTCCCATACCCAATATTCGCGAGGCCATACGCTCGGGATAGAAGAGATCAAAATCGCCAATCTTTTCACCCGTAGAGGCGAACATAATCGGCTTGCCCGTAACCTGAGTTATCGAAAGCGCGGCACCACCACGAGCATCGCCATCAATTTTGGTGAGTACAACACCATCAAAACCGACGCCCTCTTGGAAGGCAACGGCCGTACGGACGGCATCCTGACCAATCATTGCATCAACAACAAAGAGAATTTCATCGGGATTGATTGCATCGCGAATCTTGGCCGCTTGTTGCATGAGTTCAGCATCAACGCCTAGGCGTCCAGCGGTGTCGACGATTACGACGTTATGAAGTTTATCCTCGGCAAATTTAAGACCCGCTTTAGCAACCGCAATCGGATCTCCAACGCCATTACCTGGCTCTGGCGCGAAGACAGGAACACCAACGCTCTCCCCCACAACTTGAAGTTGGGTGACGGCATTAGGTCGTTGTAAATCTGAAGCAACCAGAAGAGGTGTATCTCCCTGATCCTTTAAGTACTTCGCAAGTTTTCCGGCAAGGGAGGTCTTACCTGCTCCTTGTAAACCAGTCAGAAGAATGACTGTCGGAGGTTTCTTTGCAAAACGAATCCTGCGCGCGCTGCCGCCCAAGATTGCAGTGAGTTCAGAGTTAACTATTTCAAAGATTGCTTGGGAAGGATTAGTACTCTTATTGAGTTCGGGCAGTGCAATACGTGCACGAGAATCAACTTTGGAGATAAAGGAATCTGCTACCTCGAGTGAAACATCAGAATCGAGAAGAGCTGTACGGATCTCGGCGAGAATATCTTCGAGGTCGCCCTCTTTAATCCGCCCTTTGCTGCGCAATGAAGAGAAAGCGCTAGCGAATTTGGCGGATAAGGAATCGAACATGGGCGAAATACTACTGGCTAGAAAGTTAGTACTGCGTCAAAAGGTATGACTCAACTTGGTTAGCCAATAACTTTGCCCGCTCCTCGGTTAACGCCTCACCTGCGAAGTCGGTCACATATAAGGTATCGAACGCTTCCGCTCCGAGAGTAGAAACAATTGCTGCGCGGATATCAACGCCGAATCTGGAGATTGCTCGCGCTACTGAATAGAGAACTCCAGGTCGATCGTGCATGCGAATTTCAAGAACTGTTGCTTGTGTTGCAATGTCATTAGTTGCCGTAACAACAGGCGGAGGTACGGGAATTCCTGGAATTTTGCGATAGCTACTGATGCGCTCATCGATTCTCTTTGCTAAATCAATCTCACCGGCAATCGCTTTGCGCAGTGTTTCAGTGAGGGCTTCCTCGCTAGGCAGTGAAGCGTTTGGATCTAGTGTGACAATCCAGTTCATGGCAACTGCTTCTCCAACAGTGCGTGTGCGAGCCGAGCGCACATTCAGCCGAGAGACGCTAAATGTTCCAGCAACAGCAGAGAGAAGTCCTACCTGATCTGGCGAAAGAATTTCAATTTCGTGGGCATCATCTCGCTCGATAATCGTGACTGTTAAAGACTTATTGTCGAGTCGAGATAGTTGCTGCGGTGTGAGTTCTAATTGTTCTGCGGGAGCAATGCCCGTTCCCCCGGTGAGAGCAATAGTGCAGCGATTGACTAAATCAGCAACTAACCCTGCTTTCCAATTGCTCCAGGCAGTCTTACCTGTCGCCTCGCCATCAGCGATGCTCAGCGCATGCAGGAGTTCAAGTACTTGGGGATCAGATACCAGCGATGTTACATATTCAATTGTTGCTGGGTCATCGAGGTCGCGCCGGGTTGCTACAGAAGAGAGAAGTAGATGCTGTTTCACAAGAAGTGCAAGAACTTGCGCATCAAGATCAGGAAAGCCCATACGCAGAGCTAATGGGCGGATTAACTCTTCTCCATAATCCGAATGGTCCTTATCGGGAAATCCTTTACCGATGTCATGCAGTAGTGCGGCCACAAGGAGTAAATCTGGCCTATGGACAGTGCGAGTTAACTTCGCTGCACGCACCGCGGTCTCGAGCATGTGCCGATCCACAGTGTGACGATGGAGAACGTTGCGTTGAGGCAAGAATCGAACATGACCCCATTCTGGAATCCAACGTTCGATAATTCCCTCTTGATCAAGGGCTTCGAAGACTCGAATCATTGCCGAACCTGCGCCAATGAGAGTTACTAAGTCTTCCCGAGAGCTTCTTGGCCATGGAGTAGAAATCGGTGAAAAGCCTTCCGCCAGGCTGATGCAAGCATCAACAGAGAGAGGTAGTCCGCGCTGTGCGGCTATCGCTGCTGCGCGAAGTCCTATGCCCGAATCGATCAAGATATCTGCACTTGAATCAATAGTGACTTCATTGTTTAGTGCGATAACACCTTTACCTAATGGCTCAGACTTACTCTTCTTGAAGATTCCTCGACTCTTACTGCTATCAATTCGATGCCAGGTCAAATCCATTACATAATCCACAGCGCGCGAAGCACGCGCAACCTCAAGCATCAACGCATCGGCATCAATAAATTTCATCTCTGCTGCAACTCGATCTTGCTCAGTTAAAAGAAGCTGATCTCTGCCTTTGCCACTGACCCCGTGTAATACATCTCGTACGTTGGCAAGCAGCGACTCGGCACTTGATAAACGATCGAGGGCCACATCTTCACCGCTCTGAGCAATTGCCCTCAGGGCATTAATGTCTCGCAATCCCCCACGCGCCTCTTTGAGATCCGGTTCTAAGAGAAATGCCAATTCACCAGATCTTTCAGCGCGTTCATATGAACTCGCTCGCAACTGTGACAAATTCCTCTTGGAATTTTTACGCCAATCCTCGGCCACATCAGCAGCCACAGCGTTTACTAAATCAACGTTTCCTTCAAGGGTTCGAATATCCAAGATACCCATAGCAACCCGAATATCTTGCTGCGCGGTCTCTCTGGTGTGTGTGCGCGTGCGCACCGCATGGTCAACCGGAATTCCAGAATCCCACAATGGATAGAGAAGTGCGTTAGCGAATTGCGCCAGTTGCTCTTCATGAGCAGAACCATCATGAACAATTAAAAGATCTAAATCTGAACCTGGCGATAGTTCACCGCGGCCATAACCGCCCACTGCCGCAAGCGCAATACTTTTCTCTAGAATCGTGCTCGCTTCGAGTGCGGAAATAAAGAGACCCGAGAGCTTGCGATC
>WLRE01000090.1 GCA_009698045.1 Actinomycetota bacterium
CATAGGAGATGATTTCAGATCCCCAGCCACCAGACCACGGAGATTCTTCAACAACAACTAAGCGGCCAGTCTTTTTGACTGATGCGAGAACGGTTTCACGATCCCAAGGAACAAGGGTTGCAAGATCAATGAGTTCTGCAGATATTCCTGATTCCTTAATTGCATCACGTGCAACATTGACCATGTTACCGAGCGAGACAACCGTGATATCGGTTCCTGCTTGAAGAACACGGGCTTTGCCGAGTTCCATCTTAAGTGAGGTATCTACTTCACCGCGCTCTGCATAGAGAATGCGTGGCTCAAGAAACATTACTGGGTTGTTATCTCGTATTGATGCACGAAGTAATGAGTAAGCAGATTGAGCATCGCAAGGTTGTACGACCTTTAGACCAGGTGTAGCAGCTACCCAGTTTTCAAGCGTCTGTGAGTGTTGGCTACCGAAACCTAAGCCGGATCCACATGATGCGCGGACAACCATAGGAACGGAATACTCGCCCTTGGAGAGGTAATGCATCTTCGCGCCTTCGGTTACGAGTGCATCGAGTGCAACACCAAGAAATTCCATAAACATAATTTCAATAACTGGGCGCATGCCCATCATTGCTGCGCCAACTGCTGCGCCAGTGAAACCCATTTCAGAGATTGGTGTATCGCGGACACGAATCGGACCATACGTGTCGAGCAGACCTTCAGAGGTCTTGAATGGACCTTCGGCGGCGGCTACATCTTCTCCGAAGAAAATGACTGATTCGTCAGCTGCCATCTCGTCGGTGAGTGCGGCAACTATCGCCTGCCTAAATCTCATTGCGCTCACGAGCTCTCGATTCTCTCTTGTTGGCTGTTGGCCAAAACGTGCCTAAAACCACTACTGGAAACGATTGCTAGATTACTTTAGGGGTATCGGTTAGTCAACAAATAGCAGATAATCAACCATGGCAATTAAGCCCCTTGAAGGGTTAAAAGTATTGGATGCCACATCCAATATCGCTGGCCCCTATGGTGGGTCAATCCTGGCCGATTTAGGGGCTGAAGTAATCAAGATTGAAGTCCCATCCGGTGATCCATCGCGTTCAATGGCCCCAATTGATGGTGATAAATCCGCATACTTTAACGTTGTTAATCGAAATAAATTAGTAGCCGAGATAAACCTAAAAAGTGAATCTGGCATGGCCGAACTTCATTCACTTCTTGCCACTGCCGATGTGTTCTTAACTAATTTTCTCCCTGATCGACTAAAGGCACTGAACTTAACGCCTGTTGATTTAATGAGTAAACATCCGCAATTAATCTTTGGAAATCTCACTTCATATGGTGCAACCGGAGCTGACGCGTCAATGCCTGGATATGACGCAACCGTTCAAGCCCGCACTGGCATTATGCATGTGACTGGTGAACCTAATGGACAACCTGTTCGTGCAGGAGTCTCGGTCCTAGATATCGGTGCCGGCACTTGGCTTGCATTGGGAATTCTGGCTGCGGTTATCGAGCGAGGTAAAACTGGCAAAGGCTCGCTTGTCGAAACATCGCTTTATGAAACCGGAATTTCCTGGGTCAGCTATCACTTGGCCGCATATCAAATCTCGGGTCAACCATCTGTTCGTTCTGGAGCGGGACATCCAACTTTTGCTCCATATGGAATCTTTAAGACTTCTGATGGAAATATCTGCATCGGCGTAGGTAGTGACGGTGTCTTCGCTAAATTGTGTACTCAAATCAACCGAGCAGAATTAATTACCGACCCTCTTTATGCTACAAATGTAAATCGAGTAGCTAATCGAGATTCGCTCCACACAGAAATCGAGTCTGCGCTAGCAGGCGATTCAGCGAAGTACTGGGCACAGAACCTTGGCGCACATGGGGTACCTGCTGATCTTGTTGTTCCACCTGAAGCTCTTTTTAATGATGAGCAGGCAAAAGAGGTGGGAATGCTGCTACCTAATCCAGATCAAGAATCTGCGGTGAAATGGATTCCAGGTTTACCGATAAAAATAAATGGAGTGCGCCCCGAGATTTATCGAAGCGCACCCCATAAGAGCAATTAATTATTTCTGACGATACTTATTAACCACATCCTCGTTGATTTCAATGCCTAGCCCTGGCTTGCCTAATGGTGGATATACCCAGCCATCTTTATGAGTCAAAGGCGTTGTAACCAGGTCATTTTGCATGGGATTTGGCAGTGGCTTGAATTCAAAGAGTTTGAAGGCCAAGCTACTAAAGCTAACCGCAATGCTGGCAGCAGAAACAATTGCAGATGACCAGGCATGTGCATTTGCTTGTCGTTTTGCTGATTCCACTCGCGAAACAATTTTGGTAAATCCGGTGACACCTTCTACGCGACCAGGATCGATGCCAAATACATCGCATGTACCAGTGGCAAGAATTGCTTCATAGCCGGCGATATTCCATTCGCGCTCTCCATATGCAATGAGAGTTTTAGTCTTATCGCGAAGTGTTCGGTAACCCTCAGGATCCCAAGCGCCAAGTGGTTCTTCAATCCAATCAATGTTGTATTCATCAAATGCTTGAACGCGCTTTACCGCGGTCGCAACATCCCACTTAATTGCATAGCCAAGATCAATCATCAATTTCTTATCGGGGCCGATGGCTTCGCGCATCTGTTTTACATATTCAACGTCGCGATCGTGTTCGTATCCAAGATTGGCGTTACCGCGCTTGCCAAAACCAACTTTCATTCCTTGAACGCCTGTAGCCATCCATCCTTTAGCTTGTTCAGCCATTGCTGGAATAGATGAATCGTGAGCATGGCCAGATGCAATTGCTGGGAGTTTTTCGTGAACCGGTCCACCAAGTAATTCGAGCAAACTTGTATTTAGGGCTTTACCCTTGAGATCCCAAAGTGCGATATCAATTGCAGAAAGTGCATACGCTGCTAAGCCGCCGCGATAGCCATACCACCAATATCGTTCACGAATTGAATTCCAGATTGCATGGTTATCGATTGGAGACTTCCCAATCACAAACTCTGCGAGTCCATCAATGAGTGCTGCGACTGCAAAGTTCGCCTCTTTAAATTGTGTAATGGATTCTCCCCAGCCGACTAGGCCGTCGTCAGTCGTAATCTTGACTAGGCACAGATAGCGCTCGGCATTAAAGTCATTTGGCTCGGGATAGGCGACGGGAATCGGTTCAACTTTTACAATTTTCACAAAAAAAGCGCTCCTTAGCTCTATTCCTGACTCACGATTGGTACTAACTTACTCCTAGGCAAAGATTTATTAAAGAGAACCGGAGACAAAAATGTCTAACCTCATCCCAATAATTGATACCCATATGCATTTGTGGGACACCAAGCACCCAGAATTAAAGTGGGTCTGGCTCGATAAAGATGCAATGCACCCCATCCTTGGCAATATCGATGCAATTAAGTCAGTTGGGTATGTTCTCAATGATTTATGGGCAGAAGCTCGCTTCTCTGGTATCTCTGGCTTTGTTCATGTTCAAGCCGCAATTGGATCTCCTGATCCGGTAACCGAGACAGTCTGGCTGACTGAGATGGCTAAGACCGCCCCAGTCCCAATGCGCATTATTGGTGATTCACCATTAGGAGCAGATGGTGCGATTGCTCAACTTCAACGCCACCAAGAATCCCCCCTCTTCGTTGGAATTCGTGATTTCAATGCAGAAGTAATGTTTGCAAAGAAGGAGATTTCTCCGGCTTATGAGAAATCCTTGGAGTACATGGCGAAAGAAGGTCTGGTCTTCGACCTTGACTGCGAATGGCAGAACATGGACGAAGCAATCAAATTGGCTCATCGTCATCCAAACCTTCCGATTGTTCTTGAACATATTGGTTTTCCTCGCAAGCGTGATGACGAGTACTTCAATAACTGGAAGTCAGCTATTGGCCGCTTAGCACAGTGCGATAACGTCACCATGAAAATTTCTGGAGTAGGAATGACGGACCCACAATTTACTCGCGAATCACTTCGCAAATGGGCCGAGTCTTCACTAGATGCCTTTGGTGCAGATCGCACAGTTCTCGGCTCAAACTGGCCGGTCGATCGTCTCTTTGTCTCTTATGCAACGATGATTGATTTCACTCGTGATTACATCTCCAAGCTCTCACCATCCGAGCAAGAGAAGGTCTGCAATAAGAACGCTGCTCGCCTATATAAGTTTTAGGAATTAACCACCTGAAGCTGTAATGGCTTACGCACAGCAAAGAGTTGTGGGTAGTCAATCTCTTCTTGTGTGACCCGCAGATTTGGTGCGCGCTCCAACAGAACTTCTAAGAGCGTCTTAGTTTCTAAGCGCGCTAATGGCGCACCAATACAGAAGTGAATTCCATGGCCAAAACTGGAGTGACCTAAATCTTCGCGATCGACTAAGAATGAATTGGCATCCTTATATCTAGCCGGGTCGCGGTTTGCTGCGCCAATAATGAAGTGGCAGTAGTCGCCCTTCTTAATACGTTGACCACCGATTTCTAAATCAACTGAGGCTACTCGAGATTGTTTGAGGATAGAGGAGTCATAACGAAGTGCCTCCTCTACCGCTGCTTCAACTTTGGTGCGGTCAGCGAGTAACTTCTTCTTCTCTTCTGGATTGTTATGAAGAGCAATCAGTAAATTGCCAATCAAACCCTCAGTCGTTTCAAATCCTGCGAAGAAAAGTTGAATGGTGAGAGCAGCTAGCTCTTCATCAGTGAGGTGGTCTTCACTCTTATCCATATTTGCTAATTTAGAGAGCAAGTTCTCTCCTGGGTTACGTCGTAAATCATCGAATAGTGTGAACAAATAGGTCTCGGCCTCAATGGAAGCATCATTTGCCTCCTTCGCCGCTTGGTACCCGACCTGCGCTGAAGCGCTAAATCCTGCATGTTTATCAGACCAGCGGCGTACATCGCTCTGCCGTTCTTCTGGGATTCCCAATAATTCACAGATAACAATGGCGGGCAATCTAAATGAAAGTTCCGATACTAGATCGAATTCTTTTTTAGTAAGTGCTTTAGTTACTAAGTCATCGACAATGCTCTCGAGTTTCGGAGTGAATGCTGCGATGCTGCGAGGCGTGAACGATTTATTTACTAGCTTGCGTAAACGGGTGTGGCTAGGTGGATCTTGAAAGACAATCCAGTTATTTAGGGTTGAGATTATCTTGCTGAATTC
>WLRE01000091.1 GCA_009698045.1 Actinomycetota bacterium
TACATCCTTTCAAAGGATGAAGGCGGACGTCACACACCATTCTTCAATAACTACCGTCCACAGTTCTACTTCCGTACAACTGACGTAACAGGCATCGTAACTCTTCCTTCAGGAACAGAGATGGTTATGCCTGGCGATAACACTGAAATGACCGTTGCGTTGATTCAGCCAATCGCTATGGAAGATGGTCTTCGCTTCGCAATCCGCGAAGGTGGCCGCACCGTTGGTGCAGGTCGCGTTACCAAGATCATCAAGTAACAAATCATTAAATGTCTAGTGGCCCGCAAGGGCCACTAGACAGCACTAAAAACCGAAGATTCATTAAGTAGCAGTAAAGAAAAAAAGGAGAAGCACATGGCGGGACAAAAGATCCGCATACGGCTTAAGGCTTACGACCACGAAGTGATCGACACATCTGCGAAGAAGATCGTAGAGACTGTAGAGCGCACTGGTGCAACTGTCGCTGGCCCTGTTCCGTTGCCTACCGAGAAGAACACATTCTGTGTTATTCGCTCTCCTCACAAGTACAAGGACAGCCGCGAACATTTCGAGATGCGCACACATAAGCGCCTCATCGACATCATCGACCCAACTCCTAAGACAGTTGACTCGTTGATGCGCCTCGATCTTCCTGCTGGCGTCGACATTGAGATTAAGCTCTAAGGACTGCTGACATGACTACTACACAATCACACGGCTCTGCCATCAAGGGCATCCTCGGTAAGAAGTTGGGCATGACCCAGGTCTTCGATGCAAACAACAAGATCGTTCCAGTAACAGTTGTTGCTGCCGGTCCATGCGTTGTCACACAGATTCGCACTATCGAGAACGATGGCTACAAGGCTATTCAAATCGCATTTGGTGCAATTGATCCTCGTAAAGTTACTAAGCCTGAGGCTGGTCACTTTGCAAAGGCTGGCGTTACTCCTCGCCTTGAAGTTGCTGAGCTCCGTGTTGAAAACACAGATGCTTACACCGTTGGTCAAGAATTCAAGGCAGATGTATTTGCTGCTGGAGAGTTCGTTGATGCAACCGGAACTTCAAAGGGTAAGGGCCACGCTGGCGTTATGAAGCGCCACGGCTTTAGCGGTCTTGGTGCATCACACGGTGTTGACCGTAAGCACCGTATGCCAGGTTCTATTGGTAACCGCACAACACCAGGCCGCGTTTTCAAGGGTAAGCGCATGTCAGGTCACATGGGCGTTGACACCATCACTACACAAAATCTTCTCATCCACTCTGTAGATGTAGAAAATTCACTCCTCTTGATCAAGGGCGCAGTCCCTGGTCCAACAGGTGCAATTGTTTTCGTTCGCTCAGCGGCGAAGAAAGCTGTATCTGAGACAACATCTGTAAAGGCTGGTGCATAACATGTCACTCAAGATTGATATCAAGAGCACAGAAGGAAAGGTCACTGGCAACATTGAACTTCCTGCTGACATCTTTGATGCGCAAGCAAACATTCCTCTTATCCACCAGGTCGTAGTTGCTCAACTCGCAGCTGCTCGCGCTGGAACAGCTAAGACTAAGAATCGTGGCGAAGTTTCCGGTACTGGTAAGAAGCCGTTCAAGCAGAAGGGAACCGGTCGCGCTCGTCAGGGCTCCGTCCGTGCTCCACTTCAGCGTCACGGTGGAGTTTCACACGGTCCAGTACCTCGTAAGTACGACCAACGCACTCCTAAGAAGATGATTGCAGCAGCACTTCGTGGCGTTCTCTCTGATCGTCAACGCGAAGATCGCATTCACTGCGTCTCAGGTCTAGTCGAAGGACAGGCAGCAATCTCCACAAAGGGAGCTATCTCAGCTGTTCGTCAGTTCGCTGATCGCAAGAACGTACTCGTTGTTCTTGCTCGCACCGAAGATCTCGCATGGCGTTCACTTCGCAATGCTGACGATCTTCACCTCATCGTTAATGACCAACTCAACGCTTACGACATTCTCGTAGCCGATGATGTTGTCTTCTCTGAGACAGCGCTCCGCGAATTCATCGCTGGTGCTCCTAAATCAGCAACAGCTGTTGCTCGTGAAAGCGAAGTAGAGGTATCAGCATGAAAGACCCACGCGAAATCTTGTTGAAGCCGGTTGTCTCTGAAAAGGCATTTAGTCTTCTCAACCAGAACAAATACACATTCCTCGTTGACCCACGCTCCAACAAGACTGAAATCAAGATTGCAGTCGAGAAGGTTTTCGGCGTCAAGGTTCTTAGCGTTAACACTATGAACCGTGAAGGAAAGCGCAAGCGCCTCAAGGTTGGCTTCGGAAAGCGCAATGACACCAAGCGTGCCATCGTGCAATTAGCCCCAGGCGAGAGCATCGAGATCTTCGGAGGCCCTGTCTCCTAAGGGGACGGGTTTCTAGGGAAAGACGGGATAAAACATGGCACTTCGTAAACTCAAGCCGACCACACCAGGTCAACGTGGCGCGAGCGTTCCAGATTTTGCTGAAATCACACGCACTACTCCTGAGAAGTCATTGGTTCGTCCAATTCACTCCAAGGGTGGTCGTAACGCAACTGGTCGCATCACCGTACGTCACCAAGGTGGCGGACATAAGCGCGCATACCGCCTGATCGATTTCACACGTAACGATAAAGATGGCGTACCAGCAACGGTTGCTCATATCGAATACGATCCAAACCGCACAGCTCGTATTGCACTTCTGCATTACGCAGATGGCGAGAAGCGTTACATCATCGCACCTAACAAGCTCAACCAAGGTGACAAGATTGAGAACGGCCCATCTGCAGATATCAAGCCTGGCAATAACTTGCCACTGCGCAATATTCCAGTAGGTACCGTTATTCACGCGATTGAACTTCGTCCTGGTGGAGGAGCAAAGATTGCTCGCTCAGCTGGCGCATCAGTTCAACTCGTCGCTAAAGAGGGTCCATACGCACAACTCCGTATGCCATCTGGCGAAATTCGTAACGTAGATGTTCGTTGCCGCGCAACCGTTGGTGAAGTTGGCAACGCAGAACAATCCAACATCAACTACGGAAAGGCTGGCCGTAAGCGCTGGCTCGGAATTCGTCCGACTGTCCGTGGTGTTGTTATGAACCCTGTTGATCACCCACACGGTGGTGGTGAAGGTAAGACCTCTGGTGGACGTCACCCAGTGACTCCTTGGGGTAAGCCTGAAGGTCGTACTCGCAAGAAAAAGGCGAGCGATTCCATGATTGTCCGTCGTCGTAAGTCGAACAAGAAGCGATAAGGAGCCGACTACAAATGCCTCGTAGTTTAAAGAAGGGTCCATTCGTGGACGGTCACCTCATTAAGAAGGTGGATGACCAGAATGCGAAGAACACCAAGACTGTTATTAAGACTTGGTCACGTCGCTCAATGATCGTTCCATCGATGATTGGTCACACCATCGCTGTACATGATGGTCGCAAGCACGTTCCTGTATTCATCACTGATGCCATGATCGGTCACAAGCTTGGTGAGTTCTCACCAACTCGTACCTTCCGTGGACACGTCAAGGACGATCGGAGAGCTACTCGTGGCTAATCAATACAAGACTCCTAATGCAGATGCTGCAATCATCTCTCGTGCTGTTCTCTCTAGCATCCGTACGACCCCTCAAAAGGCTCGTCGCGTTGTTAACTTGATCCGCGGAGAGCGTGCAGATATCGCACTATCTACTCTTAAGTTTGCTAACCAAGCTGTTGCTACTGACTTGTACACACTCGTTGGTTCTGCCGTTGCTAATGCAAAGCAGAAGCACCCAGCTATTCGTGACGCATCCGAACTATTTATCGCCGAAGCAACTGTTGACGAAGGTTTCACTTTGAAGCGCTTTCGTCCACGTGCGCAAGGCCGTGGCTTTACTATCCGCAAGCGCACAAGTTCAATCACTGTCGTTCTCTCTGATGACGTGAACTACCGTACGCACGGTCCACGTAAAGCTGGAAGAACTTCCGGTAAGAAGACCGAAGGGAAGGCCAAGTAAATGGGTCAAAAAGTAAATCCACATGGCTTCCGCCTAGGAATCACCACTGAGTTCAAATCTCGTTGGTATGCTGACAAGCTATACAAGGATTATGTAAAAGAAGATATTGAGATCCGTCGCATGATGTCTAAGGGCATGGAGCGCGCTGGTGTTTCACGTATCGAAATCGAGCGCACACGCGAGCGTGTTCGTATCGACCTTTTCACTGCACGTCCAGGAATTGTTATCGGACGTCGTGGAACAGAAGCTGACCGAATTCGCCTTGATCTTGAAAAGCTCACTGGCAAGCAAGTACAGCTCAACATTCTTGAAGTGAAGAACCCAGAGATTGATGCACAACTCGTTGCACAAGGAATTGCCGAGCAGCTTGCTGCACGTGTCTCTTTCCGTCGCGCAATGCGTAAGTCAATGCAGACCGCCCTCAAGGCTGGCGCGCAGGGCATCCGTGTTCAATGCGGTGGTCGTCTCGGCGGCGCTGAAATGTCACGTTCTGAGTTCTATCGCGAAGGTCGCGTACCACTTCACACACTTCGTGCAGATATCGATTACGGCTTCTATGAAGCTGCAACAACATTCGGTCGTCTAGGCGTAAAGGTCTGGATCTACAAGGGTGAAGTTATCGAATCTCGCGCAGAGCGCGCAGCAGCTGCACTTGCAGCAGCACGCGCACCAAAGCCAGCTTCTGCTAATCGCGGACCTCGCGGACCTCGTCAACCTCGCGGTGAAGTAACTACTTCAAACGTTGCGCAGAGCGCACCTGTTGCCGCTGAAGGTGCTGAAGTTGCTGAAGTTGCTGAAGGAGGAGCTAACTAATGTTAATTCCACGTCGCGTTAAGCACCGCAAGCAGCACCACCCAAAGCGTGCCGGTAAGTCAAAGGGCGGAACATCCGTAGCCTTCGGTGACTTCGGTATCCAAGCTTTGGAATCTGCATACGTCACAAACCGCCAAATTGAAGCTGCTCGTATTGCTATGACTCGTCATATCAAGCGCGGTGGAAAAGTTTGGATCAATATTTATCCAGATCGTCCGCTTACAAAGAAGCCAGCTGA
>WLRE01000092.1 GCA_009698045.1 Actinomycetota bacterium
CACTCTTGTTAGGTTCGATCAGCAATACGCCAACATCCATAATCTCAGCGGCAGATTTAATAGAGGAATGAGCTTCGGCGCTTGCCGCAACCACCCATCTTGTTACCTCAGGCCAGAGTTCACGCGCATGCGCTCGGGCAGCGACAAGTGCAGAGAGATTGCCGATTGTTCCGCCTTGCACAAATACTCCACCAGCACTTTCGGGGAGTCCTGCTAAATCCGAAATCCACCGAAGCGCTTGGTTCTCGGCAAAGACCGCACCGGCACCTTCAAGCCATGAACCTGCATAAAGCGCACTTGCGCCAACTCCTAAATCAAAGCGGTTGGAGTATTCACTTGGCGCTGATGGAATAAATGCGAGGTAACGCGGATGATCGGTCGAAATGCACGCAGTTGCTAATACATCTTTAAAGAGCTCGAGGGTCTGATGACCACCAAGGCCTTCTGCAGTAATGGTGTTGCCGGCAAGTGCAAACAACTCTTCCGGACTCTTGGGGTGATCTAGTGGTGGGTCGGTGCGTAAACGAACCAGGCTGTATTCCATAATTTCATGAGCCATTGCCTCGACTTCAGGGGTGAACTCATGCATTTTTGTGGAAGTCTTTTCGCTTCGCACTTCGCACGAGATTGCGCAGCATTGTAGGAAAGACAAATGCGTGAAGCGGAAGTACTGAGTACCAGTACAAAGTTCCACCTAAACCACGTGGCGAAAAAATAGCCTCTTGGATAATTCGCTGCATTTTCTTGCCATCAACATCAACATCTTCAAGTCGAAATTCCAACCAAGCTTTACCGGGAAGAATCATCTCGGCATACAATTTGAGCTTCTTGCCCGGAATAATCTCTTCTACTCGCCAGAAATCTAAACTATCTCCGATACGTAAATGTTCAGGGTCGCGGCGTCCGCGACGAAGTCCAACTCCGCCAAAGATGCGATCGATAACTCCACGGGCCCACCAGAGAAAATCTGCGCCATACCAACCGGTGTCTCCACCTATCGATTCGATACATTTCCAGATTGATTCTGGAGTTGCATCAGTAATTGTTTCGCGGAAATCTTTAAGTATGGTTTCACCAGCCCACGATGGGTCGCTCTGTGCTTTCTGCCATGGCGCAGTTGGCATAGATGCATCCGACCAGCGAGTTTCTACCTGATTTTCAGTTGTTCGCGAGAGTGCGAGTTCGATGGATTGATCTAAGTTAAGTAATCCTTGTGGTGGGTTAGGAATTATTGCAGCCACGCTCTTTGCAGGGTCAGCCACAACTTCGCTAATAAGTGAATGGACGAGTGGACGCGCGAGTGAGGTGGGTACGGGTGTAACAAAACCAATCCACAAACTAGAAAGTCCGGGCGAGAGAACTGGCACCTTAATAATCCATCGCTTTCGAAGTCCCGAAATTCGAGCAAAGGCTTGCATCATCTTTTCGTAGGTCAACACCTCCGGTCCACCGATATCAAAAATTCCATTAACTGGTCTCGGCAACTGGGCAGCTTGGGAGAGGTACCACAAGACATCTCGAATCGCTATCGGTTGAGTTCTGTTTGTCACCCACTTAGGGGTAGTCATAATCGGAAGACGATGGGTGAGATGTCGCAACATTTCAAAAGAGGCAGAGCCTGAACCGATAATTATTCCTGCACGAAACTCCATTACCGGAACAGATCCGGCAGCCAATTGCTTGCCGGTGTTCGCGCGGGAGGCTAAGTGCTGACTTATCTGAGCATCGTTAGCTATTCCGCCAAGATAGACAATTTGAGAGACTGCAGAGTTTTCTGCTGCTCGCGCAAAATTATTGGCCATAGCCGCTTCGATCTCATCAAAGCGCTGTCCCATATTGATTGAGTGCATGAGGTAGAACACAGTATGAATACCTGTAAGTGCTTTTGATACATCTTCGAAATTATCAGCATTGGCAACGGCAACTTCTACCTCGTCGATCCAACTTTGACCTGCAATTTTCTTAGGATCACGAACCATTACGCGAACGTGGAGTTTCTCTGCGAGGAGTTGACGAACTAATCGACCTCCCACATATCCTGATGCGCCCGTAACAAGAACTTTACGTTGGCCGGCCTCGTTCACTTAGTGCTTCCCATGCCCATAACAGTAGACTTCGGAGATAGATTTCGAAAACTTTGAAAGTAGGGATTTCGCATGAACCAGGCACCAAAGCCCAGAGTTGTCATTCTTGGCGGCGGTTTCGGTGGGATGGCGGCTGCTCAAGCGCTCGGAACTAGTGCAAATGTCACCGTGGTCGATCGCCACAACTATCAAACATTCTTGCCATTGTTGTATCAGGTTTCTACAGCAGGGCTTGCGGCAGATCACGTCGCATATCCAATTCGTGGCGCCTTACAAAAAACTGCAGGCCGATTTCGGATGGCCTCTCCTATTTCCATCGACCACCGCAATAAGACAGTAAAACTCGATTCCAGTGAAGTACTCCCCTTTGACCATTTGATCGTGGCAATGGGATCAGTCACTGCTGACTTTGGCACTCCTGGAGTTAAAGAACATGCGCTGGGAATGAAATCAATTCATGAGGCTTTAACAATTCGCGCTGAAGTGATGCGTCGTTTTGAAGATTTATGTCGCTTCGAAGATGACACTCGTTTATCTATTGCAGTTGTGGGCGGAGGACCTACTGGCGTTGAAATGGCTGGCGCACTTGCCGAATTGGTTCGAGGTCCGCTTCGCAATGACCAAGCACATGCGGCCAACCATATTGATATCACTTTGATTGAAGCTGGCTCTCATATCCTGCCGATGTTTGATAACTCTCTCTCAGTTAAATCTGTCCGCTCGCTAGAAAAACTTGGCGTGAAAGTCATGACTAATTCAGCGGTCAAAGAAGTAACTGGTGACACGATTTACTTGCGCGATGGTTCATCCATCCCTGCTGAAATCACGATTTGGGCTGCCGGAGTTAAAGGTGCACCTGCTATTAATGAACTCACTCTTCCCGTCGTGGGCAATCGCCTAGAGGTGGATCCCACTTTGCAAGTTAAGAACTATCCCCATATCTGGGCAATTGGAGATCTCGCTGGCGCAAAGGGTAAGGATGGATCTTTTCTTCCCATGGTTGCACCTGTTGCGATGCAACAAGGCCGATTCGTTGCCCAACAAATTAAACGCATTTCAAGCGCTAAAGAAGTAAAGGTATTTTCTTATAAAGATAAGGGCTCCATGGCCACTATTGGTCGGCACAAGGCAATCGTTCAAGTCAACAGCATCAAATATTCAGGTTATTTAGCTTGGGTGACCTGGCTATTTCTCCACCTCTTCTACTTAATGGGTGGGCGCAATCGCATCGGCACCATCGTGGATTGGTGTTGGAACTACTTCACTTTCGATCGCGGCAATCGCCACATTATGGATTCGTTATAACAATGTTTCAACGCTCATCATCTGGTTATATCGACTTACGAGGTCATCAAGTATGGTCAGTTCAATGGCGCGATAAGGGTGAACCCGTTCTCTTTTTACATGGCGGATTGAGCTCTACCGAAAGTTGGGATTACGCGGTTTTGCCGGCGGTACAAAAAACTCATCATCCATTTGCTTACGACCGCTCGGCGCACGGTCGCACTGGCTCGCGAGAAGGTTTTTATCACTTTGATTTTCAGACCGAAGAAGCAATTGCATACATCGAAGATGTCATCAAGGAACCAACCCATATCATCGGGTGGAGTGACGGCGGAATTATCGCGTTGATGCTCGCCATTAAGCGTCCAGATTTAGTGAAATCCATTGTCGCAATTGGTGCTAACTATCACTGGGATTCTGGTCTGCCTTTCAATGAGAGCGCACCAGAAATAGTTATCAGTGAAGAAGATGCCGCAAAGTTTGCCTCCAGATCGCCTGATCCTGCACATATGCAAGAAGTGATCATTCGTAAAGCGTACGAAGTCTGGGCGGTAGAACCGACTATGACGACTTCCGATCTTGCTCTAATCTCTTGTCCAGTACTTGTACTCACCGGCGATGATGAACCTTTTAGTAATCATCACACCATCGAGCTCTACGAATCATTGCAAGATGGGCGCCTTGCCATAATTCCTGGCTCTTCTCACTTTGTTGTTAAAGAGAAGCCTGAAGTTGTGCAGGCACATATCCGTGATTTCTACCGAAATTTAAGCTTCCCGGAGACGAAATGGCCACGTCTACGTGCGCGGCCAACAGAACTAGAGGAGAAGTAACTCTTTTCCTTTTGCGACTGCAGAATCTCGAGAATCAACCTCTAACTTGCGATAGACATTCTTTAAATGCGTCTTTATCGTGTTATTTGAAATATGCAGACTTGCTGCAATCTGTGTAATCGGCAATCCTGTTGTTAGTCGGCGCAAAATATCTAGTTCGCGTTTGGTCAGGGGATTTTCCTGAATAATTCCATGTGATTGCTTATTGCTTTTAAGGCTATTGCGCACGGCTGCGGCTAATTGTTCAATATAGACATTGGGGTGATCTGTCGCAAAATCTAAGAGGAGATTTTTAAGCGGTGCTCGTTGAGACAAGTAGATTCGACGATGCCCCTGACTCGTTGAGAGGGTAATTGCATTATTAATATGTGCTTTTGCATCAAGGGGTTTATCCAACTTAGCTTGCGCTGAAATTAACTCGAAATTCAATTTTTCGCGAAGCGTCTTCGTGGGAAGTTTACTGAGATATCCAGAGTTAGCTGAGGCACTTTTAGAGACCATAACCGCAACAGTGAATGCCAAAATTGTGGTCGTTTTAGGCATGCGGTAGAGCAATTCTTCTAGCCGTTCTGAATCTCGTACGGCAGCACGAATAAAAAGCTCATGTTCATCAACAACTCGGTGAATCTCATGATTGAGAAATGGTTGAGCTAAGTACTCTCGAGCCTCTCGTAAAACTTTGAAGGCTTCACTTGAGTTACCCATATTTGACAGGATTAATGCTTGCTTCGCCATAAGTGCGGCTACCCACGGATAAAGTTCGTGCTTCTTTGCCGTGTCAATG
>WLRE01000093.1 GCA_009698045.1 Actinomycetota bacterium
ACTTCGACGCCATACGGTGTCTACTACGAGACCGTCACTGTCACCGATAGCGTCGGCGATAGTGAATCTGTTGTCATCATGATCACGGTCAACGACATCATTCGATTGAGCCAATTGGCCAATATTTACACCACTCGTGGTCGCGCCGATTCTTCGACAACAATTGCGGCTACTGGTGGAACTACGCCAATTACTTATAAGTTCCAGACCAACCCGACGGATTCAAACATTACGATTGATACTGCGACTGGACGAGTCTCTGTTGGTAAGACCACAGCCGTCAACATTTACAACCTGACGATTATTGCCACGGACTCTGTGGGAGCGACCGCATCAGAGACAATCACCGTTCGGGTTAACGCTGCGCTTACCGTCTCAGGTGGAACGCAGAATATTTACACCACCCAAGGAATTGCTAAGCAATCAGCTGCTTACGTGGGCGCCGGAGGAACAATTGAAGGCAACGGCGGAACCGGTGTATTGAGATACTCAATTGTGAGTACTCCTGCTACTGGAGCAATCACCATCGACAGCGTCACGGGAATTGTCTCTGTATCAACAGATATCTTGGCTGCAAACTCGACCACGACTCAGATTTATCGTGAGACGATCACAGTGACAGATTCCTTAGGAGAGACAACAACTGTTACTGAGACAATCACTGTCAATCCGCTTCCAACAGCTATTAACGGTGGAAACATCATCACAACCACTGGCGTAGGTCGTTCATCTGCCACATTTACTTCTCGATACGGAACAGTCACTGGCCGCGGTGGTACCGGCAATTACACCTACGCAATCACAGGTGCAACAGGAGATCAATCTAAGTTCAGCATCTTTACAATTGATACCAACACATTCCAAGTCCGAGTTGATACGACCACGACACCTGGAATCTATGTTGAGACGATAACTATTACCGATTCCGTCGGTGCCACTGGTCAGATCAATATGACCATTACAGTAAATAACGGAATTGTCCTCACAGAGACCTCGCCTGTCGCCTATACGACTTACGGCAAGCTCATAGTTTGGAACTCCACACAATCAACGGGCGGTACACCATTCGCTGATGGACCAGTCCATTACACACTCACCAACCACCCATCCGTTGGTAGCCACGGAACAATAAATATCCTCACGGGTGCTGTCACCTTCGATTCCACAACTCCAATCGGAATCTGGATCGAGACGATTACAGCAACGGACTCTGTCGGTGCAACCGCGGTTGAAACGATGACATTGACCGTAAATGAATCTGTCACCGTATCTGGCGGAGTAAAGAATATTTATACTTCAGCTGGAATTGGTCAGCAGTCACCGGTCTATACCGCGAGCGGTGGAACATGGGATGGTCAAAGCAGAGGTGGATCTGCAGGCTCACGTCTTGAATTCAGTATCACCATCACAACTAATGGTGGTTCTACTAACCCATCTGCAATTCGCCTCGATACCACCACGCTCAATCAAGCGATTGTTTATATCGATAGTTCGGTGGCTTCTAAGGATTCAGTGACCGCTGGAATTTACTACGAGACCATCACCATTACCGATTCGTTGGGAATGAAGACTTACACCTACGAGACCATCACAGTTAACCCTGCCATTGCAATTACTGCTGGCTCAAACATCATCACGACAAATGGAGTAGCTCGCAGCAGCGATACCTTCACTGCCACTTATGGAACCGTCACCGGTAGCGGTGGATCGGGTCAGTACACCTTTGCAATCACTGGTGATTCGGCCAACCTCTTTGCCGTCGATACATTTACATTTACCTCCTCAGCTAGCGCGCCAAAGATCACATTCAAGCTTCGTGCGCCAAATAACGTTCCTACTGGCATCTATAACGAGACAATCACTGTCACTGATTCTGTGGGCGAAACCGCAACGGTGGCCGTTCGCGTGACTATAAATCTTCCAATCAGTCTCTTTGAAACCACAACAATTATTTATACAACATTCGGTAAAGCTGCGACATGGGATTCCACTTGGGCAACCGGTGGAACATCTCCGATTACCTTCTCGCTCAAGTCTGGTGCACGTAACCCATTGCTCCAAGGACACGACACTATTACTGCGACAACTGGTGCGATTTACTTCGATTCCACAACGCCAATCGGTACATACATCGAGACCATTACTGCGACTGACTCTGTTGGCGCAACTGCAGTGGAAACGATGACCATAGTGGTAAATCCACTTGCTCAAGTTGTCTCTGGCGTCACTCCAAATATCTATACAACCCAGGGAATCGGACAACAGCTGTCTGCAATTTCTGCAACTGGCGGTACTTGGGCTCAAACCGGCGGTACGGGCCGTCTTGAATTCACCATAGCTATTACGACTAATGGTGGATCAACGAATGTGAGCGCAATTCGTCTCGACACAACCACGCTCAATCAAGCGATACTCATTGTGGATAGCTCTATTGCGTCCAAGGATTCCGTCACCAATGGCATCTATTACGAAACAATCACAATCACTGACTCACTCGGCATGAAGACATATGTCTATGAGACCATCACCGTAAACCCAATCGTCGCAATTACTGGTGGATCTGGAATTATTACGACAACTGGTGTCAGCAAGATTTCAAGCACATTTACTGCTGCCTATGGAACTGCGCTGAGCAGGGCAGGTAGTGGTGGAACAAGCAACTACACCTACGCAATAAACGGTAACCAATCTTGGTTCAAGGTCGAGACTCTGACGGCAACTACATTCCGCGTAAGAGTAGATACGGCTACGCCAGCTGCTACTTACTATGAGACCGTTACGGTCACAGATTCTGTAGGTGCGACAGCTCTAGTTGGTGTAACAGTTCTGGTTAATGACTCCATTACTTTGACTGAAACAACAACAATCATTTACACCACCTTTGGTAAGGCGACAACTTGGAATTCAACTACCGCACGTGGTGGAACATCTCCGATCACCTTTGCTATCACCGGTCGCAACGCAGCCATGACTGGCCACGACACCATCACTGCATCAACTGGAGCTATCTACTTTGATTCAACAACTCCGGTCGGACGCTGGGTCGAAACTGTTACTGCTACTGACTCCGTAGGTGCTACCGCATGGGAGACGATGACCATCGTTGTTAACCCTGCTATCACCTTTACTGGCGGATCCAACATCATTACTACCGTAGGAATTCAATGGAAGTCCGATACTTTGACCGCTCTCGGTGGAACGACGGCACTCACAGGTGGACTTGGAATTCTCAATCTCACTCTCACGGGTACGGCTGATCCGTCTTACATCAGCTTTGATACGAACACTGGTCGGGTCACCGCTCTCGCGACTCTGCCGGTTGGTGTTTACTACGAGACGATAACGGCCACCGACTTTGTCGGCATCACCGGTAAGTACAACCTGACAATTACTGTGGATTCGCTAACCACAATCACTGGAAACTCAGTAATTAACACTACTTTTGACACAGGATCTGTGACTATCTGGACCTTCGCACTCGGAACTGGTCCACTTAATGCCAAGGTCACTGGTCAATTCGCCTCAGGAATCACATGGGATACAGGTACCGCTGGAACAGCGAAACTAACAATTACCCAGTACATGCCGCTTGGAACTCTATTTGAGACCATAACAGTTACTGACTCTGTCGGCGCAACTGTATCCAAGGCTCTCACCTTGAACTTCCTCAAGGGAAATAGATCTCTCACCGAGACCGCTCTTGCAACCACAATTAAGTATGGCGATACCAATGTCGTCTCAGGCGTCAACTACAACAATGGAAATACGTGTTCATACAAGATTGTAAATATGCAGAATGGTTATACCTACGTTCAATTCGAAAGCACAACTGCATGTAATTGGACTGTTCCTGCAGGAGTAGCAAACGTTGATGTTCTTGCAGTTGGCGGCGGCGGCGGCGGATCAGTGGATATTGGCGGCGCTGGCGGCGGCGGAGAAGTACGAATCGGTACCGCTGTATCAGTGACAGCTGGAGCGAAAGTAGAAATCAAAGTTGGTGCTGGCGGATCTCGAAACTGCTGGATTTACTGTGGCAATATTTCTGCTGGTGATTCAACAACAATAAGTGGTGCAGGTCTAACATTCACAGCAAATGGTGGTGGATTTGGAACGGCAACCAACACCGGTACTTATCATTCACTGGGTGGTGCAGCTGGAACAGGTGGTTCCGGTGGAACAGGATATTCAACTGGTGCTGGTGGATTTGGCGTTCGTTCAGGCCCTGGTGTCAACAACTGTTTAGTGGGAACTGTTGGCGGAACTGGAACTTCAAGTTCTATCACCGGAACAAGTCGCGTTTATGGCGATGGTGGTGGCGGCGGTCTCTGGGTTTCTGGATACACCGCTGCAACATGTGGATACTTGCAGGGTGGTTCAGGTAACGGTGGAACCGGAGCTGGCCATACACAGAATCTTGCTAGCGGAACAACTTTTGGAACAGATGGTGTTGCTAATACCGGATCTGGTGGAGGTGCTGGTTCTGCCGGAAACGATGGAAATCCAGAAGTTATTGGCGTATCCATGAAAACTGGTGGCGGAAACGGCTCTGCCGGTGTCGTTGTAATTCGCTTTGCTACCCCTGCCCCATATGCAACTCCTCTTGTCGACGGCAATCTGACCTACCGAACTTCGACGCCAAACGTCTGTTCTGTTGATACCAACACTGGCGCAGTTGCTGCGTATGGATCTATTGGAACTTGTTCCATAATTGGTGAAGTACCTGAAGGTCAGTATTACCTTGCTGAATCTGCAACGATCAACATCACGGTTGGCAAGGCAGATACTCTCGTTGTAACTTCATATGTATCGCAAAATACATTGAACTTTAATAATTCGATGGCTGCGATTACTGAATCATTCACTGTGGTTGGTTTGAAGGCGGGAGACACCATCACTGGTGTAGCAACACCAGTTAAATACAACTTCACTGGTGGATTAACTTGTGCCACTGGCGGAACTTGTACCTTGGGC
>WLRE01000094.1 GCA_009698045.1 Actinomycetota bacterium
CATTCCGCAGATCATCGCTCTTCCTGTAGTCGGAATTCTGTGGGCATGGATGCTCTCGCCAAATATTGGTGTGATTAATACAGTTCTTCGCAAGATTGGTCTAGACGTGTTTGCCCTCAACTGGTTGGGCGAAGCTGGTTCTGCGATGGTCGCCCTCTCAATCATGATGATCTGGATTCAAGTGGGTTACACCGTCGTTATCTTCATCTCAGGAATGTCCCGACTAGATCCTTATCTCGATGAAGCAGCACAGCTTGATGGCGCAACTTGGTTTGAACGCTTCAGAATTGTGACGATACCTCAGCTCTATCCTGAAATTGCAGTAGTGCTCCTCACCACAACAGTGGCGGCGCTTAAAGTTTTCGGACCTGTTTATGTAATGACTAACGGTGGACCTGGAGATGCAACTCAAGTACCTGCGTACTTCTCGTACTTCCACTTCTTCTCGACCACTCGCGTAGGTTACGGAGCATCAATTGCAACTGTGCTCGCACTTCTATTGACTGTGTTAGCAATCAGCCTGCTTCGACTTCAGAGAAAGCTAGGGTTGATGCGATGATCACCAAAGTTGGAAAGCGTAAAAAAGGCGTCGCTCCATATCTAGTTCTAGTTGGGCTGATTGTTATGGCTCTTCTCTGGCTTTTTCCGATGTACATGGCATTCATTAATGCCTTCAAAACCCCGCAGGATTTTCTTCAAAATGGCGTGCTCTCCATTCCGCAGCACTGGGATCTCTCCAAGTTTGGGAAATTCTGGAGTGAAGTGAACTTCACTAAGAAGTTGATGAACTCAATCCAGATTTCTGTACTTGTTTCAATCATTGCTGTGACCCTCAGTTTTCTCACCGCCTATGCGATTGGAATCGGACGCGTCAAAGGTCGCCTTTGGATTCTTGGTTTCTTCATGGTGGCCTTCACCATCCCGCAAGAGGCACTTATTTACCCCCTCTATTCAGTAGCAAAGTCGCTCAATCTCTACGACAACATCTGGTCCATCATCATTATCTTCGGCGTGATGTCGACCGGATTTGGCACATATTTACTCTCGTCAGTTATGAGCACATTCCCTGATGAGTTGCTAGAAGCTGCTCGGGTAGATGGTGCTAGCCCATGGAGAATTCTCCGCAGCATCGTTCTTCCACTTTTGCGCCCAACGCTCTTTGTTTTGGCGACCATGTTCTTTATCTTTACCTGGAACGAATTCTTAATTCCACTCGTTATGTTGCCTTCAAATGATAACCAGACAGTCACCCTTGCCATGGCGGTTACAACCGGTCAATACACAAGTGACCCAACAGCTCGTGCGGCTGCTGCACTGATTGGCTTCCTACCTTCGGTGATTTTCTTCTTGATTTTCCAGCGGACACTTATGCGCGGTATAACTCTAGGAGCGGTGAAGTAATCCATGAAGAAAAGTAATGATTGGTGGCGTCAGGCTGCCATTTACCAAATTTATCCTCGTTCCTTTAAGGACTCTGATGGGGATGGTCTGGGTGACATCAGGGGCATTACTTCTAAAGTCGAATATCTCAAGTCATTAAGTCTCGACGCTGTTTGGCTCAGTCCGTTTTATCCATCCGATTTAGCTGATGGTGGATATGACGTTGCGGACTATCGCAATGTTGATCCACGACTAGGAACTTTAAAAGATTTCGACAAGATGTTGAAAGCACTTCATAAAGCCGACATCTCAGTCTTCGTCGACATCGTTCCGAATCACTCGTCCAATAAGCATGTCTGGTTTCAAGAGGCGCTGAAATCTGCGCCAGGTTCGGCTGCCCGTAACCGCTACATCTTTAGAGATGGTCGCGGAAAGAACGGCGAGCTTCCACCATCGGACGAAATTTCACACTTTGCACCATCCGCCTGGACTCGCACGACAAATTCAGATGGAACACCAGGGCAGTGGTACATGCACCTATTCGCTCCAGAACAACCAGACTTCAACTGGGATAACCGCGAGGTTCAATTAGATTTTATTAAGACATTACGTTTCTGGGCCGATCGTGGAGTCGATGGATTCCGTATCGATGTGGCGCACGCCCTGAAGAAGGATTTCAAGCGCTTACATATCGCAAAGAAGTCCATGAATGGTTTCAAGATTGCTCAAGATGGCACAGATATTCTCTTTGACCGTAATGAAGTTCATGAGATATATCGCGAGTGGCGCAAGGTTTTCAATGAATATAACCCACCACGCGTTGCCGTTGCTGAGGCTTATGTTCAAGCAAAGCGCCGCATGCTTTATGCACGTCCAGACGAACTTGGACAAGCATTTAACTTTGATCTACTCGGAGAAGAATTCGACGCCCGTCGCTTTAAGAAAATAATTTCTGACAATATTCGCCTCGCACAATCCGAAGGTTCTTCATCTACCTGGGTACTCGATAACCATGATCGCGTACGTCACGCGACAAGATACGGCCTGCCTAAGAAAACTGATTTAGTTCAGTGGTTACTTTCAGATGGCACAAGCGCAAAACTCGACCGCAAGCTTGGTCTTGCTCGCGCCAATGCTGCCACCATGATGTTGCTGGCGCTACCAGGTTGTACTTACATCTATCAGGGCGAAGAGCTTGGCCTCTTTGAAGTTGAAGATCTCGCACATAAGGATTTACAAGATCCGACATGGCACAGAAATGTTGTCCCACAGATGGTCAAAGGCAAAGTGTCTGGCTTAGCTCTGATTCATACCGAGAAGGGTCGCGATGGATGTCGCGTTCCACTTCCGTGGGATTCAACCAAGCCCTCATTTGGCTTTGGAAACAAGAAGTCTCACCTTCCGCAACCTAATTGGTTTGCAGATCACGCTGTTAATAAGCAAGATGGCAAAAAGGGCACAACGCTCTCGTTATATCGCGAAGCCCTTGCGCTTCGAAAGAAGCTTCAGACCGGCGAAGAGTTAGAATGGATTGCCACAACTAATCCTGAGGTTATTCATTTCACCCGCCCCAATGGCTGGCAGTGCATCATGAATTTCAACGGCCGCCCGTACAAGCTCCCTGCCGGAAAAGTTGTTCTCGCAAGTGGACCAATTACTGGTGGAAAGATTCCTGCAAATACAACTGTGTGGTTGATTCCTTAAGCTAACGCTTTACAACTCGAAATCTCTCAAGAGTTGGGTCGGTTGCATACGCGATTCGTACACCAGCCGCTTGAGTTGCTGACAGACCTGTCACAATCTCTTCAGTCAGGATTTCACCCGGCGCGACTACTGCAACACCTGGTGGATAAGGGGCAATCAAATCTGCGCTAATTCTGCCAATTGCACTCTTCGCATCAACCAATTCTGATTCGGCAAAGTATGCATCTCTAATTGAAATACCTATCTGAGGAACAATTGACCAACTCAAGGATGTAACTGATGGCCGCGGAACACCTTGTAGGTGCTTGAGGATTGGTATGAGAATCGCGGCTAATGTGGAGAAATCTTGTGTTGTGTCAGCAAGTGTCGCGAGAAATACGATGGTGTCGCGGTCTGCCATCTCTACGCGTACGCCTTGCTTTTCTAGTTGGCGTTCTACTTCTACCCCAGATAGTCCTAGTTGATTGGCGCGAAGGACAATCTTTGCGGAATCGAATCGACTGTTCGGAAAATCTTGGGGGTTGAGAAATATGGGTAGATCAAAATTCTTTTGCACTTCTTCTTTAAAAGTATTCACGCTTTCTACAAGTGCAGCGGTCAATTCCTGGCCACGAGCCTCAAGTAAAGCGCGCACTGCATCAATCGATGCAAGTGGGGCACCTGCTGGCGAAGTGGTGTGAGTAGTCTCAAAGTTCTGTTCGATGCGATCTAGGTTGAGGAATTTTCCTTGCGCTAATAAGAGTGCGGAGGCGCTATAGCCAGGAAGTGCTTTATGAACGCTCGTGATAAGTGCATCTGCACCAAGTTGAAGAACATGTTGGGGAAGTTCGGAGTTGAAGCCAAAGTGCCCACCCCATGCGGCATCAACAATCACGGGAATCGCGTGAGTATGAGCAGTTGAAATTAGCGCGGGCAGATCGGAGAGTGTGCCGAGATACCCAGGTTCAGTGAGCAAAAGTGCAACCGGTTTTTGATCAAGCACTCGTTCTAATTCGGAGAGCGGAATTCCTAAGGGAACTCCGGTTGCGGTATCAATTTCCGGAGTAAGCCAGATGGGTTCAAGACCAGTGAGAACAAGTGCGCTTAAGACGGAGCGATGTGCAGTGCGCGACACTGCGACTTTATCTCCTGGCTTTCCGAGCGCGAGAATAATTGCTTGATTCGCGTGTGTAGATCCACCGGTGGAGAAACGCGCGTAATCAGCACCCCAAAGCTTTGCTGCTAGCCGTTCTGCTTCTTTGAGAACTCCGCGCGTGAGCTTAATTTCGTCAAGGCCGCCATAGAGAGGCGTATCGGAATCTACGACCGCTCCAAGACCTGCATCTAACTGAGAAGCCTTCTGCTTGTGACCTGGAATCGTGAAAGGAAGTTTGGTGGTTTCAAAGTAGGAGAGATAGGCGTCTAGCAGTGGTGCGCTTTGACGTAACTCACTATGTCCAGAAGATGAATTCACACCCCGAGCCTAACTTCTCGGCCTGCAGGAAAGAAATGAGGCTCTAGACTTTACCCATGACAACACTTACCTCACTGCCACAAGAGCGTCGGTTGGTTACCGCAATTCCGGGACCAAAATCTCTCGAGGCGCTTAAGCGCCGTACCGAAGCGACATCTGGGGGACTAGGTATGGCGATTCCGGTCATTATCGAGCGCGCAAGTGATGCAATTCTTCTCGATATCGATGGAAACCAGATTATTGATCTTGGTTCAGGCATTGGCGTGACTGGCGTTGGCAATTCCGCACAACGTGTCGTTGATCGTGTTATCGAACAAGTGCAAGCATTTACTCATACTTGTTTCACCGTTGCTCCGTATATGGGCTACATCGAAGTCTGCGAAAAACTCAATGCAATGGCTCCAGGAACTCACAAGAAGAAGTCAATGCTC
>WLRE01000095.1 GCA_009698045.1 Actinomycetota bacterium
TAGCACGCAATCTGCAAGAAATGGTGGGAGATAATTCGGCGCGAACTTTCTTCTGCAACTCTGGTGCCGAAGCCAATGAAGCGGCGCTTAAGCTTTCGCGCTTAACAGGCCGTAGAAAGTTAGTGGCCACAGAAGGCGCCTTCCATGGTCGCACTATGGGCGCTTTATCCCTGACTGGACAACCGGCAAAGCGTGAAGCTTTCACTCCACTTCTCAAAGATGTGAAGTTCGTTGCTTTTGGCGATATAGCTGCCATGCGTAAGGCAATTACAAAGAAGACTGCGATGTTTATTGTCGAACCTATGCAAGGAGAGAATGGCGTTGTCGTTCCTCCGGTCGGGTATCTCAAAGCAGTTCGCGAACGCACGTTAGAAACCGGCACCATGATGGTTATCGATGCAGTGCAAACCGGAATGGGTCGTACTGGCACCTGGTTCGGATATGAATCTGAAGGCATAACTCCGGATGTGATTACTCTTGCAAAAGGTATCGGTGGGGGATTGCCGTTAGGTGCAATGATCGCGTTAGGTAAGTATGCATCACTCTTTACGGCTGGGTCCCACGGAACAACTTTTGGTGGAAATCCTGTTGCTTGTGCTGCAGCGAACGCGACCATCAAATTTCTTAAGTCCAAAGAGATCCTGAAGCAGAATTTAGAGAAGGGCAACCATCTCAAGCGAGAGCTTTCCCAAATTCCAGGAGTCCGCCTGGTTCGAGGAGAAGGGCTGCTTTTAGGTGTGGTTCTTGAATCACCTGTATCGAAATCAGTTGCTGGGCAATTGCTTGCTGATGGCTTCATCGTCAATGCTGCGACCGAATCCGTTATTCGTTTAGCGCCACCTCTCATCATCACAACTCCCCAACTCGATGAATTCATCGCTGCCTTCAGAAAGGTAATGACTTCCCATGTCTAAATTGAAGCCACTTTCCTCCAGTGCCAGACGCGCACTCATCATCTCGCTGATTCAAAATGGTCGAGTGGAGTCCCAGGCTGATTTAGTTGAGCAGTTGGCCGAGAATGGAATCGCTGTTACTCAAGCAACCGCATCTCGTGATCTAGACGAGATTGGTGTTCTTCGTGGTCGTGATGCGACGGGTTATATGCGCTACCAACTCACATCGGCCAGCACTCCCACAGCGCGCGGTTTTGCGGAATTGATTCTTAGCGTTGAAGCTTCTGGAAATCTTGCAGTTGTACGTACTCCACCCGGGGGAGCGGCGCTGTTGGCCTCTACCTTGGATAAAGCATCGACCAGCGGCACTCTCACCTCGGTAATAGGAACGATTGCTGGCGATGACACAGTGCTGGTCATCTCTCGAACTGCCAATGGTGGGGCTGGGCTCGCTAAAGAATTAGCGAAGTTTTCGAGCTCCCAGGCAATAAAATCATCCAAGAAGCTCGCTCCCAAAAATGTGAAAGGCAGGAAGTAATTCATGGCTTTGTGGGGCGGACGATTTTCCAGCGGACCGGCAGAAAGTGTTTCAGCGCTCTCTCGCTCGGTAGATTTTGATTGGGTGTTAGCGCCCTACGACGTGCGCGTAAATATCGCTCACCTCCATGGCCTCGTCGAAAGCGGAGTCATTGACGCTGAAGATGGTGCCAAGATTGAGCAAGCACTTCGTACACTCGCTTCTGATATTACTGCCGGCAAATTCTCATTTAACGATACTGACGAAGATGTTCACAGCGCCGTCGAACGCGGTTTGATTGAAAGAGTTGGCAATCTCGGTGGTGCAATTCGCGCCGGTCGTTCTCGTAATGATTTAGTGGTTACCGATTTTAAGCTTTACTTGATCGACCATCTACTAGAAGTTTCCACTTTGCTGACGCAACTAGTTGCAGTTCTCTCTGTCCAAGCATCAAAGCACGCGAGTTCGATTGCGCCAGGATTTACCCATCTTCAACATGCCCAACCCATTGTTTTTGGCCACGAACTTGCCAAGCATGCACAAGGCCTATTGCGCGACATCGACCGGATTTCAGATTGGTTAGAGCGCAATAGCTTCTCACCGTTGGGCGCCGGCGCACTCGCTGGGTCAGGACTGCAACCTCATCCGGAGTCTGCGGCACAAGAGCTGGGATTTATCGGAGTTATGCCAAATAGTATTGATGCTACGAGCGATCGAGATTTTGTAGCAGAAGCGCTCTTTGATTTAGCAATGGTGGGAGTACACCTTTCGCGGCTCGGTGAAGAATTTACATTGTGGAGTACCTCAGAATTTGGCTGGGTCACGGTAGCTGATGCTTTCTCGACTGGATCTAGCATCATGCCGCAGAAGAAGAATCCCGATATCGCTGAACTCGCTCGTGGAAAATCTGGCCGACTCATTGGAAACCTGACCGCGATAATGGTCGTTCTCAAGGGACTTCCGTTTGCGTACAACCGCGATCTACAAGAAGATAAAGAGCCGGTCTTCGATTCGGTTCAAACCTTACTTGTACTGCTTCCCGCACTCATCGGAATGATAGAGACTGCTAAGTTCCATCCTGAAAAAATGCTGCAAGGAGCAACTGCTGGCTTCTCACTCGCAACTGAGATTGCAGATTTCTTGGCTCGTAAGGGTGTTCCATTCGCTACCGCACATGAAGCGGCTGGTGCATGTGTAAAACTCTGCGAGAGTAAATCAATCGAACTTCATGAACTTGGCGATGCAGATTTCGCAGCAATCCATCCCGCCCTCACTCCAGATGTGAAAGGCGTTCTTACGGCGCAAGGAGCGGTTGACTCTCGAACTTCATCACTGGGTACGTCAGTGGAGAGTGTCTCTCAGCAGATTTCGATTATAGATTCAGAGAATAGTCTCGCCCAGATGTGGATTACCGCCGAAAGTAAGCGCTTCTCTGAAATGATGAACGCATGACTACTGCACTTGTAGCCGACCTCGAATGGCGAGGCCTCATCGCGCAGACAACTGACCGCGATGCCTTACTGAAAGATCTCAACGCTGGTCCGGTTGCCTATTACTGCGGCTATGACCCAACAGCGCCAAGTTTGCATGTGGGAAATCTGGTTGTCCTTACTGTGATGCGCCGTTTCCAATTAGCTGGTCATAAGCCGATTCCATTGGTTGGGGGAGCAACTGGCTTGGTCGGAGATCCCAGTGGTCGCAACGAAGAACGCTCACTCAATGACGAGTCCATTGTTGAAGAATGGGTCGCTCGCCTTCGCAATCAAATCTCTCGATTTTTGGACTTTGATACACCAAAGAATGCTGCGGTAATGGTGAACAATCTTGACTGGACAAAGTCCATGTCGGCGCTCGAATTCTTGCGGGATGTAGGCAAACACTTCAGCGTTAATCAAATGCTCGCGAAGGATTCTGTTTCATCTCGATTAGAAGCCGGTGGGATTTCTTACACTGAATTCTCATACCAAGTTCTTCAAGGTTATGATTTTCTAGAACTGTATCGTCGCCATAATTGCAAAATTCAATTGGGCGGATCAGACCAATGGGGCAACATCATCGCTGGTCTCGATCTCATTCGTAAAGTAGAGCAGGGGAGTGCACACGCATTCACCGTTCCACTCATGACTAAATCCGATGGAAGTAAATTTGGTAAAACTGCTTCTGGTGCAGTTTGGCTAGATGCCGAGATGACATCGCCTTATGCCTTTTATCAGTATTGGTTAAACACCGAAGATGCCGATGTGCCTAAATTCTTAAAGGTCTTTTCATTTAAAGAGCGGTCAGAAATTGAACGCCTAATCGAAACTGTGGAAACTAATCCAGGTGCTCGCGAAGCGCATCGTGAATTAGCACGGGAACTCACCACTCTTGTTCACGGTGTGAAAGAATGTGCTCAAGCTGAAGCTGCTGGCAAAGCTTTATTCGGTCAAGGTGAACTCTCCGAACTCGAAGAGAAGACTTTAGAAGCTGCTCTCAACCAACTTCCTCGCACAACAGTTGCACGCGGAGAAAATTTCCCCACCTGGGTTGATCTTCTCGCTGCCACTGGTGTTGTTGATTCGAAATCAGCAGCGCGTCGCATCGTCAAAGAGGGTGGCGCCTACCTGAACAACGTGAAAATCGCCGGAGAAGATTTTGCTCCCACCTCATCTGATCTCATCTATGGCCGATTCCTGATTCTGCGCAAAGGAAAACGCGACTTAGCTGCCGTAGAAGTGATTTAGCCCCGCCGTCCCTAGGTATAAGCCATCTCACACTCCACTTTTACGCATAAAAGGCCTGATATTTGGGCAGAACGCATCAAATTTGCACTATCTGGTGATTGCCCACTATCGCGTAAACCCTTATAAACCGCTACTTTCAGAGCTTTTTGGCGTGAAATCGGGTCGCTAGATCCGGGGGTGGCAGGGGCGAATTCCCGTCAGGAGCCCAATTTGACCCTGGGCTGAGCGTGGGTTATCTTTCTCTCTCGCTCATGTGACGGACTGTAAAGGCCGTATGGCGACGCGAGGCTAGTAAAACAGCCTTATTCACGGACTCTATGAAGTTCCAGTACGGATTTGACCATCTGGCTGCCTTCCTCTAAGTTTGTCCTTCTGCCCTGCAATTGGCGTGCAAACGCTAAGACCGGTGCGCGGTCGTACCTTGAGAACTCAACAACGTGCAAAATCAATAGCAATCAGGCCTGTACACGGTTTCCGTTAAAAGAAACTGGGCAGGTCTAAATTCCTTTGTATTTTTCTCGAAAGAGAAGTACAAAACATAAACAATTGGTAAAACATAAATAGCTATAAACGCTAGTTTTGTTTTTTGCCAGATCACAACTTTCTATGGAGAGTTTGATCCTGGCTCAGGACGAACGCTGGCGGCGTGCTTAACACATGCAAGTCGAGCGATGAAGCACCTTCGGGTGTGAATTAGCGGCGAACGGGTGAGGAACACGTGA
>WLRE01000096.1 GCA_009698045.1 Actinomycetota bacterium
GCTAACTGGAAGATGATTGACCAGACCAAGGGCTGGGTCAAGGATTACGAACTTCGCCAAGCTGCGAAAAAATTAAATAAGTTCTTTGAATGGCATGCTGCAAATACCCGTACCTTGGTTGGGGTAGAAGAGAAGTTTGAACTCATGATTGGTCGCGCCAAGTTAACTGGAAGTGCTGATCGCCTTGAAATTGATTCCGACGGTCAGGTATATATCGTCGATCTAAAATCCGGTGGCACTAGTGGTGAGAGCGAGAAATCTGTTCAAGATAATTTGCAGCTCGCTGGCTACCAACTGGCGGTTGCGCGCGATGGCTTTATTGATAACAAACCTGGCACCAATTCTGGCGGTGCACAACTACTTTTCTTGGGCGGTACCGAAAAGAGTGCAGCAGCTCGCACCCAACTTGCGGTCGGCGCCGATCAGACCGAGGCGCAGATTGGCACCCTCGCGGAAGCAATGGCTGCATCGGTCTTTGTCGCAACCATTAACTCTCGTTGCCGCACATGTGGCGTCAAAAACGTATGCCCGCTTCAATCTCAGGGCAGGAGCGTGATTGATGAAGCTTAAATACAGCGCGCTAGATATTGCGCGCCTACTTCGTGACTCTGGCATCGATGCACACGATCCCACTCCAGAACAGATTGCAATTATTGAATCCATGCCGCTTGGCCCATGCGTTGTTGTTGCTGGTGCGGGCTCTGGCAAGACCGAAACGATGAGTGCGCGTGTGCTCTGGCTGGTCGCTAATGAAATTGTTCGACCAGAAGAGATTCTTGGTCTTACCTTTACTCGCAAAGCATCGGGCGAACTCGCTGCTCGTATTCGATTACGACTTCGCCAACTCCGTGCCGTCGGCGCACTGCCCAATGATCCTGCGACCGGTCAACCGTTAGATATTGCCGTTAATGTTTCTACATACCATTCGTATGCAGGAAAAGTTCTCTCCGAACACTCCATCCGAATGGGTATCGACACCGATGCCCAACCCATTGGGCAAGCCGCTGCTTGGCAGATTGCTCATTCCATCGTCTCTAATTTCGCAGAGACACGTTTCAAAATCGATAGCTCGGCTGACTCCATTGTTAGCAAAGTTATGGACCTCTCTTCTTCGATGGGTGAACATGGCGCCACCGTGGCTGCAGTTCGCGAATACTGCGAGAACTTATTAGCGGATTTTGAAACACTCTCTGGCCGAGAGAATGCAGATGTTAAAGAGGCGATTGAAGTTGTTAAAGAGCGTCTCTCAATTCTGCCGATGGTCGAAGCTTTTGATAACTATCGCGTTGAACACGGCGAACTCACCTTTAGCGATCAAATGAGCTATGCCGCACAACTAGTAAATGTCTTCCCTGATATCGGCGAGCTCGAGCGCGGCAAATACAAGGTGGTCTTACTTGATGAATATCAGGACACTTCATATAGTCAGGTTCGCTTCCTTTCAGCACTCTTCGGCAACGGCCATCCAGTTACAGCGGTCGGTGATCCCAACCAAGCAATTTATGGCTGGCGTAGTGCCAGCTCTGAAACACTTATTACCTTTGCCAATCATTTTGTTGGCACCAGCGGTAAAGAGTGCAAGAAATACACACTTCTGACCACCTGGCGCAATGACGAGAACATCCTTGAACTCGCTAACCGCTCTATCGATGAGATTGCTGCGCATGCAGGTAAAGCAGCTCACGTCGATCGCCTCGCACTTCGCACAGGTGCAGGTAAGGGCCAACTCATTCCACTGCACTATGAATCTCTCGAACTCGAAGCGAAGGGAATTGCCGAACACTTCGCCACGATGTGGAACGACCCTGATCGTTTAGCAAAGCCCGTAGCAAAGCGTTCCAGCTTCGCTGTCCTAGTACGCAACCGCAAGAACATTCCACTCATTGAACAAGCTCTGCGTGAGCGCGGTTTACCGGTTGATGTCGTCGGACTCGGTGGACTTATCCACGTGCCTGAAATCGCTGACATCATCGCGCTTCTTCGCGTCATCACATTTCCTGATGCGGGTTCATCGCTCATGCGGCTTCTAACCGGGCCTCGCCTCGCACTTGGCACTGCAGATCTCGCCGCACTTGGCACTTTTACCCGCCGAACTTTCTCGTCGCAGAACAAGGGTCGCCTCCTTACTGATCTGCTCGTCGCTGGGGATACATCTGCGCTCGAAGCAGATGATTTTGCAATCGGCAGTGCCATCGAAGCTCTGGAGTATTTCGAGTTAGTTAATCTGGAGAATTTATCGATACCCGACTACGCACCTACCTTCACTATTGGTGATAAGAAATCTCGAATTCCACGTGAGAGTTTTACTCCTGAGGGATTCTTGCGATTAGTCACTTTCGCGCATGACCTTCGAGCGCTTCGTCGTTCCACCGTAGGCTCACTGACTGACGCACTTATTGAAGCAGAACGATTCCTCTTTCTCGATACCGAAGTTCTTGTTCGCGATGGATGGGAAACTGGCCGCAAGGCGCTAGATAATTTCTTAGACGAGGCCTCCAAGTTCCAGCGCACTGGCGGAACTCTTAGCGCATTCTTAGAATGGATTGCCGCTGCTGAAACTCGTGAAAGCGGACTCAAGCCGGTCAGCGTTGAAGTTACAAACACAGCAGTACAAATCCTTACCATCCACACCTCTAAGGGAAGTGAGTGGAACGTAGTTGCGGTACCTGGCCTCATTAAGGGCAATTTCCCGGTCCGCAAAAAGAAATCAGATCTCTGGACCGACAACTCAGGTTCACTTCCGATTGCACTTCGTGGCGATCGCACACAACTCGAAGATTTCAAGATTCCAGCGGCGCCCTCCCCAGATAAAGCTCCGCTCTACTCCGAGACGAAGCAAGCGCTTATTGCTCAATCTAAATATTGGGAGAGCCGTCGCATTGAAGAAGAACTTCGTCTCGCCTATGTCGCATTTACTCGCGCAAAACACGTGCTGCTCTGCACTGCTTCATGGTTCAGCACTGGTGAACGAGTTGTAGACCCGAGCCAGTTCTTCGAATGGGCGAACGAAACAGCAGCGGCGCAGAGCGCTCGAGCAGCAAATGATTTATCCATGGAGAACTATCTCCTCGAACTCAATAAGCCTGACTATAAAAATCCTGCCAGCGAGAATCCGGCCGAACATCAATGGCCAGTAGTTTCTCCTCGTGCAGCGTTGATCAGAGACTCCGCTGAAAAAGTTATTACCGCCCCAGTATTTGATATTGCATCCTCACTCGCTGGAGCAGAATTTTCTGGTTCATTAAGCGATGCTGAGATATCTCTCCTCTCTGATGCCGATGCGCTAATGAAAGAGTTAAGCGTCTCGCGCGAGGGCTTGCGCGTGCAATTACCTAACCGACTCTCTGTCTCTACTCTCATCACACTTAAGTCGGATCCAGAGAATTTAGCGCTCTCGATTCGTCGTCCAATGCCACGTCATATTGATATCTCGGCCCGTCGTGGAACCACCTTCCACGAATGGATTGAAGAGAAGTATCGCGCGCCAAAGATTGTGGATGATGAATTTGATGACGCTATGGATTATTTCCAAGATGTTCCACTTGCCGAACTTCAAGCGAAATGGCTCGCCAGCTCTTGGGCTACTCGCACGCCCGCCGAGATTGAAGTCGGATTTGAAACGATGCTCGGTGGCCGCGGTGGCACACTCATTCGCGGCCGCATCGACGCCATCTATCCCACCCTCGGTGCAGACGGTAAAGAAGATGGTGGCTACGAAGTCGTAGATTGGAAGACCGGCCGCGAAAAATCTGGCGAAGATTTAGCTACTGCTGCTATTCAATTAGCGATGTATCGCTTGGCCTACGCCAAGTTAAAGTCGATTCCCGTTGAGAAAATCAGCGCCGCTTTTTACTACATCGGCAGCGATGCCACTGTGCGACCCGCAGATCTCATGAGCGAAGAAGAGCTCGTTGCGTTAGTTACGCAATTTCCCATTGCTTAAATGATGAATTCTGCATCGATGTTCATATCGGCAACAATTGGTAAGTGATCGCTAAATCCAGATCTCTCCACCGCAACCGATTGGGCTATAGGCGTCGTACCTAATGAACTCTTTTTTGTGAGTATGTAATCGAACTTCACTGCGGGCTTCCACGATGGATAACTCTTCTGCGGATTGAGCGAGACCCACCTGGTAAGAAACTTTGGTCGAACCGGAATGTTAAAGAGCAGATTGAGGTCGCCCATCAGGATTATTTTTGATTTATCGATTGCTAATTTTGTCAGCCATCTCTTTACCCGAAAGAGTTGCCAGAGATTAACCAGCGGAACAAACGAAAGGTGAGTGACGGCAACGGTGTAGCCATTTTCGAGCTGCGCAGCTAAGGCAATACGTGGCTCATCTTTCACATAGAGCAGCCGAATAGATTTTCCATCTTTACCTCCGGGTACCGCAAGGGGCAAACCAACCAGTGATCTACCTAAATTCAAAGTGTGCCATCTCAAGACTGGCACTCGAGAGATTAATCCAATGCCATATGAAGGTTCTTTATCGTCAGGGTTAATTATGCTTTCGTTCTTGCGCAATGCGCGCCATTTAAATCCTGGCGTACCAATAACAGTCCGAGCAAAGGCATAGTGTGGATGCTCCTCTAACTTCAATTGCACAGTGATTGAGGTGTTGGTGTTATTTAGTTGTAGATGCTCTGCGATACGCGCAACTTGTGAGTGATTTCCCGATCTCGGTTGGTCGCCATCAACTTCTTGCAGGCCAATTACATCTATCTGGGAAGCGGCAATGAAGTTGGCGATCTGCTCTAGATTCTCGGCCTCACTCTGCAGAGTGGGAGTTGAAGTAGGCGGAA
>WLRE01000097.1 GCA_009698045.1 Actinomycetota bacterium
TATCAAGGTCTCTGGACTGCCGTAGGACTCTTCCTCGGAAAGGTTCTGCCGGACTACCAAATCTTGACGATGACAGCAGTAGGAGGAATTCTCCTATTGGGAATATCTTTTAGGCTCATCAAAATCGCACAGATTCAAGTAGGCAATCTCTTGCCGGCGCTCTTTTTAGCCCCGATATTTGCTGCGCTGGTACATCAATTCGCCTAACGAAATTAGAAGGTTGCAGCGTCAATCACAAAGCGATATTTCACATCGCTTGCGATTGTACGTTCATAAGCCTCGTTGATGTAATCAGCCTTGATCAGCTCGATGTCACTCACAATGTTGTGTGATCCGCAGAAATCAAGCATCTCTTGCAGCTCAGGAACACCACCGATTTGTGAGCCGGAGAGCGAACGTCGCTTCTGAAGAAGTGGTCCAGCAGAGATTGGATATTGCTTTCCGGAGAGACCAATCATTACCAAAGTGCCATTGAGTTTAAGTAGCTCAAGGTATGGGTTGAGATCAATTTCAGCAGAGACAGTGTTGAGAATGAGATCGAACTCTGGCTTCATGCCCTTAAGCGATGATGGATCTTTGGTTGAGATGAAATGGTGTGCTCCCATTGCAAGAGCATCTGCTTCTTTGTGTGGCGAGTGCGAGAAGACAGTTGTGTTAGCACCAAGAGCTGCGGAGAACTTGACGCCCATATGGCCTAAACCACCGAGTCCGATGATTCCGACCTTCTTGCCTTTTGCAGCGCCCCAATGCTTTAAAGGTGAGTAGAGAGTGATGCCCGCGCACATGAGCGGAGCTACTCCTGCCATATCAAGATTGGTAGGAATTTTTACTGCGTAATCAGCATCTACAACATGGTTGTTTGAATATCCACCCATTGCTGGCGTCTTGCCGTCTCGTTCCAAGCTGTTGTAAGTCGCAGTCATATTCTCGTAACAGTAGTTTCCAAGACCAGCTAAGCATGCTTCGCACTTCTTGCAGGAGTCGACGAATACACCGATTCCAATACGATCGCCAACTTTAAACTTTTTTACGGCGCTACCTACTGCAGTGACGACGCCAGCTATTTCGTGGCCGGGAACCATGGGAAAGATGGCAGGACCCCACTCTTCGCGAGCTTGATGAATATCTGAATGACAGATTCCTGCGTATTGCGTATCTAAGGCGACATCATTCGGACGGAGTTCTCTGCGTTCGAAAACATATGGAGTTAGTTTTGCTTTGGCAGTAAGCGCTGCGTAGCCCTTGGATTTCATTCGATCTTCCTTCTATGAGTGTCTTAGTTCTTGAAAGGTAGTGGCTCGAAGGCAGCGACACGGGAATTTCGGGAAGTGACCTTGCGCATGTGATGACGCCGACAGAGAACTTCGTATGCGACTTCGGAGGCAGTCGAGACATCACCTACGACAACTTGTTCGCCTTCGGTGACCATTACCCCACCCACAATTCGAGCATTGTGGGTGGCTCGCGCGCCACACCAACACAACGCTTCTACCTGCAGAGTTTGTACTCGATCGGCCAGCTCTACTAATCGCGCTGAACCTGGAAAGAGATGGGTACGAAAATCGGCGAGAATTCCAAATGCGAAAACATCGATTCCCAAACCGTCTACTACCCGAGCGAGCTGTTCAATCTGAACGCTTTGGTAAAACTGGGCTTCGTCGCAAATTACGAAGTCAACGCGATCGCCTTGGGAGAGTCGCTCAACAATGAATTTGTGAATATCTATATCTTCATCAACCTCTATCGCATCACTCTGTAAGCCAAGTCGCGACGAGATCTGTCCGCGTCCAGCTCGATCCTTATTGGTGAAGATGAGACCCTGACGGCCTCGAGTCTGGTGATTGTGCGCGGTCTGGAGGGCCAGCGTTGATTTACCGCTATCCATCGTTCCGCAGTAATAGATCAGCTCAGCCACGAAGGTATCCTGCCATTTTCTCGGGAAGAGAGTCTGTTGAAATGATGTGAGATGTACTGGTGTCCGAGAGGGGACTTGAACCCCTAAGCCCTTGCGGGCACTAACACCTCAAGCTAGCGCGTCTGCCAATTCCGCCACCCGGACAGGTGAATAGCGCACGATACCAAGAGAAGGCAGGCAGGAGCAAAAGCGAGTGATTTAGGGCAGGATTGACCCGTGACCAACAACTACTCAGAGCTCGAAGAAGATTGCATACAACTGTGCCAAGAACTTATTCGTATCCCTTCCGTTAATTTTGGAGAGGGGAGAGGCGATGAGAAAGCAGTTGCCGAATACGTTGCGGCCAAGCTCGCAGAAGTCGGCATTGCAAGTGAACTCATCGAGGCTGGTCCTAATCGGGTAAACGTCGTAGCTGAGATCAAGGGTACTGATTCATCTCGTCCGGGTTTGATTCTTCATGGGCATTTAGATGTTGTTCCAGCTAACGCCGATGATTGGAGCGTCGATCCTTTTGCCGGCGTAATTAAGGATGGATATATCTGGGGTCGAGGCGCAGTAGATATGAAGGATATGGATGCCATGATGTTGGCAACTGTCCGCTCTTGGGCCAAGTCCGGATATGTTCCACCACGAAATATTCTCCTTGTCTTCTTCGCTGATGAAGAAGCGGGAAGTATCTACGGCTCTAGATGGTTGGTGAAGAATCGTCCAGAACTCTTTGCTGGATATTCAGAAGCCATCTCTGAAGTAGGCGGCTTCTCTGTAACCATTACCGGTGGCCACCGACTCTACTTTGTCGAAGGAGCGCAGAAGGGAATTCAATGGATCAAGCTCACCGCGAAAGGCGATGCGGGGCATGGTTCGTTTATCAATCCCAACAATGCGGTCACTAAGTTAAGTAAAGCAGTCGCTCGAATCGGCGACTACGAATGGCCACAGCGAGAGACCAAGACCGGTGGAAAGTTTTTCCGCAAGATCGCAGAACTTACTGGTGACGTTTACGATGCCACAAACGTGCGCCCACTGCTTAAGCACATCGGGGGAGCGGCACGGATGATGGGTGCAACCATTCAAAACACCGCGAATCCAACGATGTTAGAGGCGGGTTATAAAGCGAATGTAATTCCAGGTTCGGCATCGGCGGTTGTCGATGGTCGTTTTCTGCCAGCGTTTGAGGGCGAACTTGTTTCAACCATTCGAGAATTAGCCGGCGCAGATATTGAGGTTGAACTTCTGGTTCGAGACATCGCGCTCGAAGTTGATTTCGAAGGTCCACTAGTTGAATCCATGATTTCTGCAATTAACAAATTTGATCCAGAAGGAATACCAGTTCCTTATGTAATGAGTGGTGGAACAGATAACAAGGCGCTCTCCGAACTCGGAATCGTAGGATATGGATTTAGTCCACTTCGCCTACCAGCAGATCTTGATTTCTTCGCGCTATTCCATGGAGTTGATGAACGGGTTCCGGTAGCGGGGCTGGTATTTGGAGTTAATGTCTTGAAAGAATTATTAGAGACCTGTTAAATCTGATACTTCATCAAGTGCATCACGCACTTGAGCTGGCAAGACAATTTCTTCCACTGTCATGATTCCTCGTAGCTGTGCCGCGGTTCGTGCACCCACGATCGCACTAGATACGCCATAACGATCGCGAACCCAAGAAAGCGCTACCTCAATCGGGGAGTAGCCCAACCCTTCGCCAGCGACACAGACCGCATCTACAATCTTGCGACTTCGCGCATCCATATATGGAGCAACAAAACCGGAGAAGTGCGGGCTCGCTCCACGTGAATCAGAAGGCGTGCCGGAACGATATTTTCCAGTGAGAACGCCTCGGCCAAGAGGCGACCAAGCGATGAAACCCAACTTCATCTCCTCGGCCGCGGGCAAAACTTCATTTTCAACGTTTCGGTTAAGTAGTGAATATTCGTTTTGTAGTGAAGCAATTCCGGCCTTACCAAATAGCGGATTTTGTAGCGTTGCAGCACGTGCGCTCTGCCAGCCATTAAAATTAGATATTCCGACATACCGCACGCGTCCCGAAGTGACGGCGATATCTAGCGCTGACAGCGTCTCTTCTAATGGCACATTGGGATCCCATGCGTGAACTTGCCAGATATCAAGATATTCCGTACCAAGTCGAGTCAAACTCTTATCCAAGTCCGCTAATAATGATGTTCGCGAGTTATTCACTACTCGCTCACCGGATGCGAAGGAGATGCCAGCCTTGCTTGCAAGTACAACTTGCTCGCGAGGAATTAGTGTTCCTAAAAAGCCGCCAATAACTCGCTCGCTATCTCCATCGCCGTACACTGCGGCCGTGTCAATTAATGTTCCACCTGCATCGACAAAAGTCTTGAGTTGGTCTGCTGCTTCCAATTCATCGGTATCACGACCCCAAGTCATTGTTCCCAAGCCCAGTCGGGAGACTTTAAGGCCGGTTGATCCTAGGTATCGCTCTTCCATGCCTCTGACCCTAGCAAGCAAGCGGAGAAATTCTCGGTAACCTTGGCTCATGCCAGTCGCAAAATCTGTTGAGATACATCTCCTGCGACATGGCCATTCCTCCGCCAATGGACTCGGTATTTTGGCGGGTCGAGATAACTCTGTGAAATTATCGCCAGCTGGAATCGCTCAAGCAGAAGCGCTTATCCCCATTCTTCAGGGTGGCTCTTACGACTTAGTGCTCTCTAGCCCAATTTATCGTTGCCA
>WLRE01000098.1 GCA_009698045.1 Actinomycetota bacterium
ACTAACTATGTTCTTACTGCGACTTCAACGGGTCACACAACTCGAACTACAACGATCGTCTGCACTAGTGGATCAACCACATGCGTATCGGCAAAAGTTGAAGGAGTTATAGAGCAGTTAGATGGTGGTGCGACTTATGATGTAGTGGTCTCCGCTAAATACCAAGCGCTAGAAACCGCAGCGACATCAGTACCGTTTCAGGCCCAATCTATTCCAGATGTCCCAACTGTTTCATCGGCTGTTGGCGGCGTTAAAAAAGTAACTCTGACTTGGTCTGCCCCCACCAACACCGGTGGATTGAAGATTTCTGGATACACAATTACGGCAACTGGTATATCTACAACAGCGGGAGAGACAGCAACAAGTAAAGTCATCGAAGGATTGACCGATGCGACAACGTATAGTTTTAAGATCATCGCAACAAACTCAAATGGAAATTCAGCCTCCGCCGACTTCGCTGATGCAACTACAAATTCGGTGCCGGGTGCGCCACAGTCAGTTTCGGCAAGCGTTTCTAGCGCTACTATTTCATCAACGTGGAATGCGCCTACAAGTAACGGTGGCAGCTCTATTACGGAATACAAAGTCTATTTAATTGATAATTTAGGTACTGATGTTACGGCCCAAACAAAAACCACCGTAAATACATCTATTGATATGACTTCAGTGAGTCCAGGAACTTACACTGTAAAGGTAACGGCGAAGAATGCAGTAGGTGAAGGCAGTCGATCGACCGCATCGAGCTCTGTCACCGTAGCCGGAACCCCTACATTATTGCCCAATGATCCCGTTATTTCGCCGACTAACTTTGGCGAAGTCTTTGTCGATGATGCCATATCAGTCAGTGCCACCTCAGCCTTTGGAACAACTAGCTTTTCAGTCACCGCAAATCCGGCTGGCGCTTGCACAATTTCTTTAGGGGTAGTTAGAGCAATTGCAGCAGGTACGTGCACTCTCAATGCAACGACACCCGGCGATGCAACGTATGCAACCGGATCGGCCAGCAAGAGCTTCACCATCGCAAAAGTTGCGCAGACAATTACCTTTGGCGCGATCTCTGCGCAAACAACCGGTGCATCTCTCACTCTTAGTGCTTCTACAACATCTGGATTAACCATCTCTTACTCCAAGACCGGTCCATGTTCCCTGTCGGGCACAACCTTGAGCTTTACGGGCACAGGAAGTTGTGTGGTGACCGCAGCTCAATCAGGAAATAGTAAATATGCAGCCGCCTCGTCAGTGACTCGAACAATTGAAGTGAGTGCAGCGGGCGGCGGTGGTGGCGGAGGATTTGCTGGCGGCGGAGGATTTGCCCCTGGTGCAAGTATTGAAGAGACCAAGGTCGTAGATACCTATCCAGCTGCATTCAAAGTTGTGGATGCAAGTGATTCATTAAGGGCATTTCCCGGTGAAGTTTGTATAGAGGTGTATCTACAAGGCAGTCAAGGTGAAGAATTGAGTTCTGGAATCTGCAACAAATCTGGCGGAACATTAGATGTGAAAATACCGGATGGAAAATTCAGAATTTTGATTTATGCCGTAGGTCTTACTAATTCAAGTAAAGAGTTCTCTGGTGAGATGGCGAAAGGAAAATTTGGAGTAAAAGGTCTCTCCACTATTTCTGGCTCATCTCGCTACGAAGTGAAATTAGCTAAAGCGCCGCCAACTCCTGAGCCAAGTGCAAAACCAACTCCCACCACAAAACCAACTTCGATCCCTAGTCCAACGGCCACCCCAACGCCCACGAAAAGTGCAGCAGCCATAAGTCCAATCTCAAGTAGGTATTTTCAAGCAGTCCCAGCAACGAAAGCAACGAAATCCCTCACCCTCACCTCAAAGAGCTCATCTTTTACCCTTAAGGTCGGGGCAACGCTAAACCTAGCTATTCCACTTGTGGCCCGTGGCGTAAAGGTTTCGCTCAAGATCAAGTCGCCTGATGGAAAGACCGTTGCCTTGCCGGCAAGCACGCAGACTAAAGTGGGTCGCTTTGTTGCGCCCACGGTGAAGCTCAGCAAGCCCGGAAGCTATGTATTGTCGGTATTATTTGGCAAGAGCACGCGCCAACTTGTGTTGAAGGTGACCAAATGATGATGGCCAAAGAACGCATTTCCAAGGTTCTTCTCGCTGTACTCATGGGCACATTGCTGCAGACCGTTTTTCCAACCCCCTCTGGAAGCGTTGCACCGGTAATAACGAAAACCGTGACTGTCAAAGATTCAAGTAATAATCCTGTTCAAGGTGCGATTGTGCAGTTGATTTTTAACGACGTCAGCGGAACTGGACAGCGCTGGCAACAATTCTCAGAAAGTGTGACAACTAATTCTTCTGGAGTAGCGGTCGTCACAGCGCCAGATAGCGTTGAATGGATTCAACTTGTAGTGCAACCGACCGGTACTGCACTGGCCATCTATGCCAATTATCAAATTTCACTAGATGATGAAGAAATTGATGTGAAATTACAAAATAGTAATTTCAAATTAAATATATTGAGAAGTGATGGATCTAATCCAGTTCTCGGCGGAGGTTTTGGGCTAAACAAGATTGGCTACACCATTATTCGTCCTGGTCCTTTCGGGGTATACCTCGACGCCGAAGATGTAGCAGGCGGATATTTGTGGGTTTACCCAGACCAAGGTGAATTAACCAGCCAAACGTATAATTCTTATCAAATTAAGAATGTAACGACTGGTGGATCAACTTCAATCAATCTCTTTAGTGAGACAGGTACTGCGCTTACCGCTGATGGATCGGGTGTCTTTACCGCGCGCTATCTCAAGAGCAATTTATCGGGAACTCTCATTAACCCCGACGGCACCCCATACATATTGCCAGAGGGAGTATCAGCAAATATTCGACTGTGGGTCCTGCATCCAGCTGGTTATCGTTGGTATGAAGCGGCCTCCAACATCATGCGAAATGGTGATGACAATTGGAATATGGATTTCCAGCCTGGGGAGGCTGCAAAGGTCGAGATTTCGGTCGAATTCATTAACTCACTGACGCTTGGCCAATCCGGTGGTACCACCTTCTTTGTTAATGCTTCAAACAAATTTTCCTTAAGCGAAACCGGTACCTTCTCATCAACATTAAGTATTCCAGTCAAGGTTGTACCCACTGTTCCCACTTTTGGATTCATCGTAAAAGATTCAACTACGGCCCAAAACCTTGTCGCAGCAAACTATTCGCTCTATTCAGAGAACTCAAAAGTTAATTTCTACACAAATCTTGCGGCTACTAAAGGAAATCTAACTCTTCCAAATGGCACATATTCCTTTGATATTTCGCCAGCTCAAGGATCTAAGCAAATGTGGGCGCAGTACACCGTTGTTGTGAATGGTTCAAATGTAACAATTACCGATAGCGATGGCCGGCAAGCTACTAGCTCCGGAAAGGTCTTTGATCTCATTCTTAAGCCATTAGATTTGAAATTAACTGGAGCGACTTCTGCAATGAGTAAAGCGCTCAGAAGTGGATTTAACATTAACGCCTGGACATATGTCTCTGATGGCGATGGAAATTATTGGGAGGGAACAGAGTTTCCGTATGTTCGACTGGAATCTGCAACAGTCGGGGCGATTCTTCAAAATGGAACGTACAAGGTGAGTACAACTCCAAATTCCACAACTGGATATGGTCGAACTTTTTTCACCATTGTTAAATCTGCATCTGGATACACCCTTAATGGAGCTGCCGTTCCCAGCGATGGCGTTTTCAAGATCGCGCTTAACGCTTCCAATTTTAAGTATAAGTTGGTAGATCCTGCTGATTCTTCCAAAGTTATTAAGAACGGCTGGGTCGACTTTTGCCCGCAAATCGATGCTGAGACTGCAGCGAAGATGAAGGCTAACGGGCAATCGGTTGGACCTGAATATCAGCAGTGTTTTAGTGGCGGCGGCGACCTTACTGGCCAGGGAAGCGTCTACCTCGAGACTGGAACATGGCTTGTTTACGTCAACGGAGATGAATCAGCGTTAACCAAGACCTATACCGCTCGGGTCAATGCCTCCCATGAAGTGACGATAGATAGCGTAACGGCCAATGGATCTGGAGTGTTTTCACTAACGCAAGCGCTGCCAAATTTCACCGGTTCACTCTATGAAAGTGATGGAACGACGCAGATCAATTATGCCGAGACTCAGAATGCAACCGTATCTCTGGAATTTATCGATGCGAATGGGTATGCAGAAGAGATAACTGGTAGCGGGGTCAATTTCTGGAATAAGAACTTCTCTTTTAATCTAGAGCAGCAAGGTAAATATCGCCTCATTGCGCGCCCAAACAATATCAAGGATTACTCGACCACAACGAGCCAATACATTTATGTCAATGGTTCGGGTCAACTATCGCTAGATTCCACGACTGGTTTTGCATCATCTATCTCTAATTTCAAACTAGCACTTAAGCCCGGCAACTTTCCGGTTATGGTAGTAAACCCTGTTGATCAATCCCTGCTGACTGATTTTTGGGCCTATGCATATCCGCAAAAGGGCAAGGGATCACCGCAGTACTTTGGTTTCAAGATGGGGCGAAGCTCGCTCGCCAATCTCAATTTTGAAGCCGGCTCTGATTATGTAATTTACATGAGACCTTTCAATAATCCGTCGCTATCAGAA
>WLRE01000099.1 GCA_009698045.1 Actinomycetota bacterium
GGCACCAGTTTGCTGGGGCTTGTTGGTGGAATTTTGGCAGTGCCAGTAGCGGCGGCAATTCTCTTGATATTGGATGAAGTTGTGTATCCAAGGTCCGATAAGAGTTAATTTACTTCGGTTGGTAATGGCAAACTTTGCGGTGAGAGAAGTTTCGTAATTTCACTCAAGACTCGATAGACCGAGGGTTCGCCTACCCATAAGTGCTTGGCATCATCGACGTTAATTAGAGTGATGTGTGGAACGCCCGAAAAAGCGAGTGCGGCTTCTGCGGGCTTGAGGTAATCATCGTGTTCAGGAATTAGCGCAATGATTGGCCTACCATCTGCCGCCCAGAAATCTAGATCAGATTGTTGGGTAGTTCGAAGCGGCGGACTCAATAAAATCAGACCTTTTACTCTCGAATCTCGAGCATGACGAAGTGCTAAATCTGTACCAAAACTCCATCCGAGGACCCAGAGATTTGTTGCGCCGGCAACTGTGACTGCATATTCAATAGCTGCCTCAACATCGAACCGTTCGCTATCGCCACCACCAAACTCACCTTCGCTCGTTCCTGCCTCACTCGTTGTTCCGCGCGTGTTGAATCGAATAATCTCTAGGCCGGCCATTGCCGGGAGACGATAGGCAGCCTTCTTGAGAATATGGCTATCCATCATTCCGCCGTGAGTGGGAAGTGGATGGAAGCAGAGAATGGTCGCCTTGCGTTCACCGATCGGAGTAGCAACTTCACCGATGAGCTTTAGGCCATCCGAGGTTGAAATCGTGATGGGGCGTCGGTTAGCAGGCAACACAGTGCTGGGACGTATTAACTCTGACACGAAATAAGTTTAGTCTTACGCCATGAGTATCTCTGCCACCTTTAGTAGCCACAATCCTGCCACCGGAGAGGTTCTTGCGGATTACCCCAGCACTTCGCGCGAAGAAGTCTTTGCTGCGGTCGACCGAGCAAAAATTGCAGCGATTCAGTGGCAGAGCCTGACACCTAAAGCGCGAAAGAAGGAGCTCCTTGCGTGGTGTGCGCTGCTCACGAAAGAAGTTGACCGAATCGCCGCACTCGTCAAAGAAGAGACTGGTAAGCCATTAAGCGATGCGACTTTAGAGGTAACGCTGGCCATTGGTCACTTAGCTTGGGCAGCAAAGAACGCAGATAAAGTTCTTGGCGAAAGACATCGACCATCTGGGCTTCTGATGTTCAACATGAGTTCGCGCGTTGAACGCGTACCTGTTGGAGTTGTTGGTGTTATCGGACCCTGGAACTATCCCATCTTTACGCCCATGGGCTCTATTTCTTACGCACTGGCCGCCGGCAATGCGGTTGTCTTTAAGCCGAGTGAATACACCCCAGGAGTTGGAGCGCTTCTTGGAGAACTTTTTAATCAGATCTCCCCAATTCCTCACCTCTTTACCGTTGTAACCGGTCAACCTGAAACTGGAGTAGCTCTGACAGAAAGCGCTGTCGATAAAATTTCTTTCACTGGTTCAACTCGCACGGCAAAGAAAGTTGCGGCCTCGTGTGGCGCACGTATGGTTCCAGTTGTTCTTGAATGTGGTGGCAAAGATCCAGTTCTTGTTGCAGAAGATGCCGATATTAAATTAGCCGCGGATTATGCACTCTGGTCAGCGATGTCTAATGCTGGACAGACTTGTATCGGAGCAGAACGCGTCTATGTTGTGGATTCGGTCGCTGATGAATTCATTTCGACTATTAAGGCGTTGGTCCAGAATATTCATCCAGGAGTTCATGGAAATTATGGTCCCGCAACTATGCCTTCACAACTCAACGTCATTCAAAGTCATATCGATGATGCGGCCAGCAAGGGAGCGAAATTTCTTATTGGTGGCACCGACTCGGTTAAGGCGCCATTTGTCGAACCAGTCATCATGTTAGATGTTCCAGAGAATTCCACTGCAATAACGGAGGAGACCTTTGGTCCTACCCTGGTAATTAACCGAACTCCAACAATAAGTAAAGCGATTGAACTCGCAAATGCCACTCGCTACGGCCTTGCTGCTTCTGTATTTTCAAAGCGAAATGGCCGAAGAATTGCTAGCCAATTAGAGTGCGGAATGGTCTCTATTAATTCTGTTATTGCCTTTGCCGCAATCGCCTCCGTTCCCTTTGGCGGGGTCAAGGACAGCGGTTATGGAAGAATCCATGGCCCTGAAGGTTTAATGGAATTTACATATGCACGCACAACAGTGAAGCAACTATTTAAGATTCCGATTGTTTTCACATCATTTAGCCGCACACCATTTGCCGATAAATTCATTAAGGCTGCTATTCGCCTCTTGCACTCTCGTGGTTTAGGTTAAGAAACTTAATATCGAGGAGCGTTTCGAGTTCGCTCTGTTCGGGGTCTGCGCTGATCTTTCTTAGACCAGCATGCGGTGTGCCAATGGCGGCGCATCTCAATATCTTCAACGGGCCATGCAACCACATGAGGCGTTGCGGTAGGAATTAATTGATCGCAGCCCGGACAGCGATATGGTTTATTAGAACTTGAGCCCGTAATTTTTCTGACGTAGTAGTCGCCATCAGCATGTTCTTCAATGCTCTGCGAGGAAGCACCGATCTCTCGCTCATCACTCTCTGGCTTTGGCCCACGACGCTTGGGGTGGTTTCTGCGGGGACTCATGGGGCTATTCTCCGATATTCACAGAGAAATCTCCTGCCTTACGCGTGCGGTGAGAGAAATAATTCCCTTTTGAATTCGGCATAGCCATGTTCGCTAAGGCAAGATGTAGCCATGAGTGCGATATCAGTGACAGGGCTTACCAAGTCCTATCCAGATAAGGTGCTTGGCAAGAAGATGGCGGTTGATGGGTTAGACCTTGAAGTGGCTCACGGCGAAATTTTTGCAATTCTTGGCCCTAACGGCGCGGGCAAGACAACTACTGTTGAAATTCTGGAGGGGTACCGCCAGCGTGACGGTGGCGCAGTCACTGTTCTGGGTCAAGACCCTGGTGCAATCTCAAAGAGTGATAGGGCCTGGAGATCTCGTATTGGAATCGTTCTGCAATCTACCCATGATGCTGCAGATTTAACTGTCCGTGAAAGTGTCTCCCACTTCTCTCATTACTACCCCAATCCACGTGATCCCCAAGAGGTAATCGCAGCCGTCGGACTACTGGAAAAGGCTGAGGCAAAGGTAGGCACACTCTCTGGCGGCCAACGCCGCAGATTAGATGTCGCACTAGGAATTATCGGTCGCCCAGAAATTCTCTTTCTCGATGAGCCCACAACAGGTTTTGACCCCGAAGCAAGACGCTCGTTCTGGGACCTTATTCGCGAATTAAAGAAGAGCGGTACCACAATTTTACTTACGACCCACTATCTCGATGAAGCTGAAGCTCTAGCTGATCGAGTTGCGGTCATTACTAACGGGCGAATCGTCGAAGTTGCTACACCCGCAACACTCGGTGGCCGCAACACCGCCAAAGCGCGAATAACTTGGATCGAAGAAGGCAGTTATCAAGAACTTGAGAGCGATGATCCCACAGGGGAAGTAATGCGCCTCTCGCAGAGATTTAACGGCGAGATCCCCGAACTCACTGTCACTAGACCAACTCTTGAGGATATCTATCTCAAAATGATTGGGCACTCATGAACCCTTCTATCATTCGAATCGGATTCTTACGCGGCGCACTTGAGATTAAGCAGTTCTTTCGACAGCGAGAGTCGGTCGTATTTACGCTTCTCTTTCCGATTATGTTGCTCTTCATTTTTGGCTCCGTCTTTACAGACACCATTGCACCCGGAGTTACCTTTAGCCAATATTTTGTCGCAGGAATGATTGCATCGGGTCTGGTAAATACTGGATTCCAGCAACTTGCAATTATGATTCCAGTCGAACGTGATTTTGGAACACTTAAGAGATTGCGCGGCACTCCAATGTCGCCTGTCTCCTACTTCATAGGCAAAGCAATCCTCGTTACCGTATCCACTGCGATCCAAGTAGCAATTCTTATTCTCGTTGGTCGACTCTTCTTTGGATTAATTCTCCCCACAACCTCAGAGCGGTGGATTCGGTTCGCGATACTTATAGTTCTCGGCAGTATTTGTGCCACCATTCTTGGCATTGCTTTTTCTGCAGTTCCCAAGAGCGGACGAGGCGCATCAGCTGTTGTATCTCCAGTAGTGATCATCTTGCAATTTATAAGTGGAGTTTTCTTTGTCTTCTCTCAATTGCCTACCTGGATGCAACAAATCGCCGCAGTATTTCCCCTTAAATGGCTCACTCAAGGAATGCGATCAGTCTTTCTCCCCGACTCCTTTGCGATGAGAGAGCCGGCTCAAAGTTGGGAATTTAATAGAACACTTATCATTTTGCTGATTTGGACTTTGATCGGCACTTTCTTCGCTATTCGCTCATTCAAATGGAGCGAGAAGTGAGAGCCCGCACCACCGCAATACTTATTGCGCTCTCACTCCTAATACCTACCTCCGCATATGCGGCTACCAAGAAGCCAACGCCAGCAGCCTCCACTAAGAAGCCTGTGGTTACTAAGAAGCCTGTGGTTACTAAGAAGCCTGTGGTTACTAAGAAGCCTGTGGTTACTAAGAA